>CALDTJ010000628.1 GCA_937924145.1 uncultured Saprospiraceae bacterium | reverse complement strand
AGAGTTTAAGGCAAAAATGGAAGGCATTAGTGATGTCGTTTTGATTGATGTGCGGACTCCAGAAGAACATACTGTTAATGCTTTACCGAATTCCTTAAACATCAACTATTTAGGAGAAGGCTTTTGGGATAAAATTGAAGTATTAGATCCCTCTAAAACTTACTTGGTGTATTGTAGAACAGGTCGTCGAAGTTTACGAGCCTGTACCTTGATGAAAAATGGTGGGTTTGATAAAGAAAAAGTATTTAATTTAGATGGCGGCATGGCCGCTTGGGAAGAAGTTTTTGGATATTAAAATAGGTATAAAGGTGAAGAGGTATAAAGGTGCAAAGGTATAGAGGTTTGGAGACCTATGCACCTTTGAACCTCTAAACCTTTATACCTTTGAACCTCTAAACCTTTCAACCTTGATAAGTCAAAAAAGCGTAGAGGAAATATTAAATAGAGCTAGGATCGAAGACATCGTAGAAGACTTTGTGGAACTCAAACGTCGTGGGGTCAACATGATTGGTCTATGTCCTTTTCACAATGAGAAAACACCTTCTTTTACGGTCTCTCCTAGTAAGAATATCTGTAAATGTTTTGGCTGCGGAAAAGGCGGTGACCCTGTCCAATTTTTAAAAGAAAAAGAAGACCTCTCTTTCCCAGAGGCATTGCGATACATCGCTAAAAAATATGGTATTCAGATAGAAGAGAAGGAATTGTCGGCAGAGGCAATGAAAGAAAAGCAGCTTTTTGATAGCTTGTATTTAGTCAATGATTATGCAAAAGAGTTTTATCAAAAAGAACTATTCGAAACGACAAGAGGAAAAAGTGTAGGTTTATCCTATTTTAAAGGAAGAGGGTTTCGAGAGGCAACCATCAAAAAGTTTGGATTAGGGTATGCACCTAGTGCTAAAGATATGCTGACTTCTAGTGCAGTAGCTGCGGGTTACAACATAGAATTACTAAGAAAAGTACGACTCACCAACCAATACGACGGAGATTTTTTTAGGGATAGAGTGATGTTTACCATTCACAATCAGAGTGGAAAAGTCATTGCTTTTGCAGGTCGGACCTTGCAAAAAAACTCTAAAACTGCTAAGTATATCAACTCTCCCGAATCGGAAATTTATATCAAGAATAAGATTTTATACGGTGCTTATTTTGCCAAAAAATCTATTCGCGAACAAGATGAATGTATCTTAGTTGAAGGCTATACCGATGTGATCTCTTTGCATCAGGCAGGTATCGAAAATGTGGTAGCATCTTCGGGTACTTCTTTGACTGTTGGACAGATTAATTTAGTTAAGCGTTATACGCCTAATATAAAAATCTTGTATGACGGCGATGCCGCTGGTATCAAAGCTGCTTTGCGTGGATTAGACTTGGTTTTAGAGCAAGACATGAATGTAAAAGTCTGTCTATTGCCAGATGGCGAAGATCCAGACTCTTACATGCAAAAAGTAGGTTTAAAGGCATTCAAAGAGTATATGGACAAAGAAGGGAAAGATTTTATTCTCTTCAAAACTAATTTATTATTAGCAGAAGTAGCTGATGATCCTGTCAAAAAAACGGGTTTAATCAGAGACATAGTAGAAAGTATTTCCAAGATTCCTGATGCCATTAAGCGTTCGATGTACGTCAAACAATGTGCTCAATTAATGGACGTAGGAGAAGAATTACTAGTAGCTGAATCTACCAAGGTTATTCAGAAAATCCAGAAAAAGAAAGAACAAAAAGCCTATTTCGATCGCCAACGGAAACAGTCCAAACAATCAACAGGATTTTCTAGTTCAGCACCTTTCCCTGCGAGTGTACCTTCATGGGGAAATGAACCACCTCCTTTTTCAGATGAGCCTTTCCCTGGTATGGATTACGGGGAAGTAGCTCCTCCAATGAATGAAGGTGGGGCACCTAGTTCTACCCCAAACTCATTAGTCAGTGATGAATTTCAAGAAAAAGATATTATTAGAATTTTAATAAGCGGAGGAGATCAAATTTTTGACGTGGAAGAGGACATAACTGTCGCAGAATATATCCTAAATAATATTGAAGATGTACTGGATAGTTTCGATGATTTAGTCTTTGAGGCAATTGCCAAAGAGTATAACAAAAATCGAAAACTTACAGGAAATCACTTTTTAACGCATAAGGATAAGGAAGTAAAACAAGCAGTAATAAATTTATTAGCTAGTCCTTATGAATATAGTAAAGGTTGGGTAGAGCGGTTTGAAAAACCAATGAATCAGAAAGACCCAGAAGAAAATTTCACTAAGGATAGCATCTATTCATTGCGCCGTTTTAAGCTAAAAAAAGTCATAAAAATGTGCGATGAAAATCAAGAAAAGATTGGTAAGTTACAAAAGGAAGATAATTTGCCCAAGCTAATGAAGTTGTTAAAAAAACAGCAAAAACTCATGGCTATTAGAAATGAATTGGCGGCACAAATGAATACAGTGGTTATGAAATAAGTCAACATCATACATTTTCAGAATCATCAATCATAAAAAAATAGCCCTTTTAGAATAAAAAAATCTAAAAGGGCTATTTTTTTTTTAGCAAAAGTAAAAGACAAGGTTATTATTTAATTAATCACCTTTACTTTAATTCTATTACCCGGTCGAGGCAATTTGCCTTCGTTAATTCCATTTATTTCTAATAAAATAGGAATAGGCACCCGATACTTAGCACCAATACTTTTCAAACTTTCATTCCGCTGAATTGTATGGTATAAATATTCTCTAGATTTTTCCACTATCTTTTTCCGAAAAACATCAGATCCAGCTAATGGCATAATTTCTTGAGGTTGGATACTAGCCAAAGGAGCAACAATATTACTCGTATTAGACAACGTAACCTCGTTTACAGTTACAGTATTATTATCATAAGCAGGAGAGAATAATAATAATTCTTGTCCGGGTGCGACATAATCTGTTTTTAGATCATTCCATACTTTTAAATGATAGGTATCACAATTAAACAATTTAGCTAAAAATTCTAAATTATCTCCTTGTTGAACCGTGTAGTAAGATTTTGTGTAAAGCGGTCGACCAGCAGTGTTTCTTCTGCCCGAAGGCTTACGATTCACTTGACGACTATCAGGGCGACGAAAATAACTATTAAAGTCATTCATCACTCTTTTTGGCAAAATCAAATAACTCCCCTTTGTACTAGCAGGAATAAAATCTCTTTTATAAGAAGGATTTAAACTCCTAATCGTGGTAATAGAAAGTCCCGTGATAGCAGAAATTTGGTTAAAATCTACATTATCATATACCTTCGTTACATCCGTCAATTGCAAATCCATTTCTGGATAAGCAGGATTTAAATTATGCTGTTCGTAATTCTGCAACAAATAAGCTGCGGCAATATAAGCTGGTACATAATTTCGGGTTTCCCTAGGTAGATATTTTCTAATCTTCCAGAAGTTTTTACTTCTTCCTCTTCGGACTGCTCGACTAACATTACCACCTCCACTATTATAAGCTGCGATTGCTAAAGGCCAATTACCAAATCGTTTGTACTGTCGTTGTAAATAACGCATGGCAGCATCGGTAGAAAGATGAGGATCTCTACGCTCGTCTACTGTCTCATCAATTCTTAGACCATATTCGTTACCTGTCAATTTCATGAATTGCCATAGCCCAACAGCCTTTGCACTAGAAACAGCCACAGGATCTAAAGCAGATTCTGTCACAGATAAATATTTCAATGCCTCAGGTAGACCATACTCTTTAGCATATTTCTCAAAAATAGGAAAATACATAACGGTTTTACCCAACATTTTTTCTGTTCGATCTCTACCTTTGATGGTATAAGTTCGAATATAGCTCTTAACTACATCTGTATATCGAGGAATGACACAACTTGCAATGTTTCGCAAGCGGATACGAATATCTTCATCCGTATAAAGTGGGATCGTATTATCGGTGGCGTTAGATTGATACTGCGCACGCAAATCGTTCCCAAGAGTGAACAATAATATAGGCAGTATTAATTTTAATAAATTCGTCTTCATCGCAAAACGATAGTTATAGTTCTTTGTAAATTCGTAAAGTAGTCAGATTGATAGGAAACTGAAATTGATCAATAATTGAGAGACTTGATTTTAGATATTTCAGTATTGTACTGGTAAATTAGGCTAAAGATAGAAAGATTAAAAAGTAGTCTAAAGGATTTCCTACGCTTTGGGAAAACCTTAACATTACTACTGGTACTAATATCTAGCCTAATCCAATTTCCATGCCTAATGGAGTATTCATATTAAAAAAATGTATTTCTTAACATTAATCTAGTAGAATATCCCCTAATTTACTTTGTATGACACACCAAGTTTCTTTAATTTAGAAATCAAATCATTGTCCGCATTGACAGTTTGAGTCTTTGCGACAAGATGTAATTTAGTCTTAGAAGCCCTATCCCACAAGTGAACTTTCAGTTTATGCTTGCCTTCATGTGCCTTACAGGCCATCTCAATGTTATGGACTAACTCCTTAGTCAAAACCTCAATAGGAATCTGTAAAGTCAGCGAACTCGTCATACTTTCAGCGACAGATTCTAATAATTCTACTTTGCTTAGTTTAAATTGATATTCATCTCCGCTCCACTTCTTTTGAAAAATACCATGAATATAAAGGGCTTGTCCAACTTCAAAAAAATGCTTATACTTTTGATAGTCCTCACTAAATAATGGAAACTCCATAGATCCATTATAGTCTTGTATAGTAAAAAAGCCAAACCCCGTTCCTTTCTTACTAATTCGATGATTGGCAGCAGCTACTATCCCCGCTAATTTTAATTGCTGGCCTTTGATGGTTTCTGCTTTTTCCAAACTGCAAGTAGCAAAGTTGTCTACTTCCATTTTGTAGTCATCCAAGGGGTGCCCACTAATATAAATACCAGTTACTTCTTTTTCCTTAGTTAATCTTTCGATCAAACTCCAAGGCTCCGCTTTAGGCATTTGTGGCTCAGGAATGAGCGCATCCTCACTATCTCCAAAAAGAGAATTAGAACTTTGTGCCTTTTGTAGTTGGTAAGCATTACCATATTTCAAACTATGCTCAATGAGCGTGTCATATTTCTCAGAGGGAGCAAAATATTGCGCTCTATCAACGCCTTCAAAACAATCAAATCCACCGCCCAATGCTAAACTTTCCATCACTCGTTTATTCACCGCTTTTAGATTCAAGCGACGCACCATATCAAAAACATCTTTAAATGGTCCTCGCTCATCTCGTTCAGCAATAAATGCCTCTACTGGGCCCTCTCCTACCCCTTTCAAAGCAGACATCCCAAAACGAATTTGACCTTTCTCATTCACCGTAAAATTCAATCCACTTTCATTCACATCAGGGCCCAATACATCAATATTAGCTCGCTTACATTCTCTCAAAAAGAAAGTTACTTTAGAAATATCACTCTTATTATGTGTCAATACCGATGCCATAAATTCGGCAGGGTAATGCGCCTTTAAATAAGCAGTTTGGAATGCGACAAAGGCGTAACAGGTAGAGTGTGATTTATTAAATGCATAAGAAGCGAATGCCTCCCAATCCTTCCATACTTTTTCTACTACTTTTTCTGGGTGACCATTCTTTGTACAGCCCTCCAAAAATTTTGGCCACATTTTATCTACTAATGCTTTTTTCTTCTTACCCATCGCTTTCCGCAACGTATCTGCCTCACCTTTGGTAAAGTCTGCTAATTTTTGTGAGAGCAACATCACTTGCTCTTGATAGACACAATTATGAAGAATGACATTATTGCCTACAAAATTATGAATGTCTTCTACCGTAATATCATAAACTAACTCTTCCCCAATTGGTGTTATTGATACAATTTCCTCCCATCTCACCTTTAAACTGTTAGTTGTTTTAGGCAATTCTAAAACCTCTGTCAAAGGACTTACTACATCGGCTGCTATTCTCTTTCGTTTTTGCGCTTTGGGCTGTAAGTGTTGCCGACTAAAACCATAAGTTCTCATCAATCCTTTCTTCGTTCCAGTCCAAGCTTTATCCAACTCTTGAATGAATAATTGTCTTGAAATATTATCTTTTGTTTCTAATTTAAAATTAGAATCAACTGAAATATTTTTTTCTATTAAATGAGGTACAATTAATTGTTTAAAATCATCCAAGTGATACAAAGTAACTTGATAAGCAGTCATCTTCTCCCCCGTACTATCCTTTTCATACTCTGCCTCATAAATTGTAGAGTGGATGCCTAATCTAAGCAATAATGTTTGAACATCTTTAGCTAACTGTTCAGAAATGGTTTTGTAATGAGCCAACTTCGGTGCTATATGTCCGTCGCAATCCCACATAGATGCCAAAAAGTAGGCAATCTGTTCCTCTGATAGTTCAAATACAAAATCTGGTACAAATTTTTCCCAAGACCTGCATCCTCCTTTCATATCTTTCAAGCCCAACTCTCTCAATAACTTTACTAAGGCATTTGGTTCGTGGTAATACTCTTTTTCAATCCCTTTTACCATTACTCTCGTCACTTCTCGAATTTGAGTAAGCGTACTATGTTCCAACTTATCAAATGATTGTAAGCACCGTTGGTATTCTGCCACTAAGGCATCGCTTTTGGAGATAAAATCAGCATTTACTTTGGAACTTAAGTAGCCATCTGCTATCAGGTAGGCTATGACTCGTAGTTTTTCCCAATCGTATTCTTTTGTATTATCAACTTCTAATTTTCGAGGTGTTGCAATAATAGCACCCTCTTGTAATTCTTCTAATTTTTTCCAACCAGTTTCGGTTAAAATTTGGTGGTTAGCTGTCATTTTAACCTTTGCCCCATTCCTTAATTTCACCTCAAAAACTGGCTTTTTGCCATTGCATACCCAATAAGAAATCTTAGCAGATTGAGTGGTTAAATTTTCGTCAACACCTTGTACATAAAAGTCACCTACTTGATTTTCTAACTCGTCAATTCGAACTTGCTGACCTGTCTTTGCATTATGTACAAGCGTATCACCAGCAACACAAATTCCATAGGTTTCATGCAAGAATTCTTCCATATCGTCCAAATCATAAGTCACAGGCTGGCGACCATGCTTTCGATCTACGAAATCAGGAATATAAGCCATCGGACCAGGACGATACAAGGCATTCATGGCAATAATATCTGCAAATACGGTAGGTTTTAAAGCCTGCAAGTGCTTTTGCATTCCACCACTCTCATATTGGAAAACCCCAATCGTATCTCCTCTTTGGAATAACTCATAAGTTTTTGGATCATCTAATGGAAATTCGTCGGGGACTAAATCAATATTGTGTGTTTGTTTAACCAATCTCACTGCATCTCGAATAATCGTTAGGGTTTTCAGTCCTAAGAAATCCATTTTCAATAAACCAGCATCTTCCGCTACACTATTATCAAACTGAGATACCAACATCCCAGAATTCTTATCCGTTTTTACGGGAACATAATTTGTAATATCGTCAGGCGTGATGACAACTCCACAAGCGTGAATCCCTGTATTACGAACAGAACCTTCTAGCCGTTTTGCCATCCGAATCATCTCTCCCATCTGATCTTTCGCCTCTGCCAATTCTCTAAATTGGTAAGCTTTTTCGACATCTTCGGAGTTCATTTTCCCTTTTAATTTGGGATTAATATCGCCTGTGTCTAAAACCTTATTTAGGGTAGCTGATAAATTAATTGGAAAGGACTTAGCCACTTTATCCACTTCCGACAGCGGAATATTCATTACTCGACCAACATCTCTTAAAGAAGACTTCGCAGCCATCGAGCCATAAGTCACAATTTGGGCAACTTGATTTCGGCCATATTTATCAATTACATAGTCAATTACTTTTTGCCGTCCTTCATCATCAAAATCAATATCAATATCGGGCATCGAAATCCGTTCTGGATTCAAAAATCGCTCAAAAAGTAAATCGTATTTAATCGGGTCTACATTCGTAATATTGATACAATAGGCGACCGCAGAACCAGCCGCAGAACCTCTACCAGGCCCAACAGAAACACCCATTTTCAAGGCAACCGTTGTAAAGTCTTGCACGATCAAGAAGTACCCTGGGTAACCAGATTTCCTGATAACGTCTAACTCAAAATCTAATCGTTCTGAAATTTGCGGAGTGATCGTTCCGTATCGGCGCTTTGCCCCTTCATAAGTCAAATGCCGTAGATAATCATCTTGGGAAGTAAACCCTTCTGGAATAGGGAAATTCGGTAATAATACGTCTCTTGCTAAAGTTAATTCCTCAATTTTGTCATAAATTTCCATTGTATTGTCGATTGCCTCAGGCACATCGTGAAACAACACATTCATCTCTTTTTGAGACTTAAAATAGAAATCTGAACTAGAGAATTTGAATCGCTTTTCGTCTTCTACTAAGCTATTCGTATTGATACACAACAGCAAATCGTGCGGAATACTATCTTCTTCATCAATATAATGTGCATCGTTGGTAGCAATCAATTTTAGATTATACTTTCGAGCAAATTTTAATAGCACTTGATTGACATCTTCTTGGCTAATGCCTAGATTGTCAATATTCTCTAAACCTCTGTGCCGTTGTAACTCTATGTAAAAATCATCGCCAAATAAATCTATCCACCATTTCAATAATTTCTCTGCCTCTTCTTCTCCTTTATGAATAATAGCTTGAGGAATTTCAGCTCCAATACAACAACTAGTCGCAATCAAGCCTTCATGGTATTTAAGCAATAATTCCTTATCAATTCGAGGGAATTTGGAGTACAATCCTTCTATAAAACCTAATGAACACAGTTTACAAAGATTCTCATACCCTTTTCTATTTTTGGCTAATAGTAATTGGTGAAACCGCTTATCTTTTTCTCCCTTAGATTTTGCAAAAGACTTAATATGTCGATCTTTTACCATATAAAACTCACAACCAATAATCGGTTTGACACCTGCTTTTTTTGCCTCTGCTACAAATTTAAACGCCCCAAACATATTTCCATGATCGGTCAAGGCAACCCCTTTCTGTCCATCAGCTGCGGCTTTCCGCATCATGGTTCCAATTTCACAAGCACCATCTAAAAGGGAATATTGAGTGTGGCAATGTAGATGTACAAATTCAGGCATAGTGAGTTGTGTAGTTGTAGCACCAAGCTCCTGCTTGGTTACCAATATTATACTTATTTATTTTATGCCAAGCAGGAGCTTGGCTCTACCGCAAATCGTGTACCTCACGCACAATTTACTGGTTTTCAGTATGTCTTATTTTTTAGTATAAACGGGGATGTAAAATAAACAAAAAGTTGGAGAAATCGTGACGATTAAAAAGGTTTAACAGATAAAATTTCATAGAACCTTGCAGGAAGAAATTAGCTAGAGTAAATCTTCCTCTATTAATAATTCTTGAATTGAGAGTGTTTTTTCTAAAATTTGAATTTGCTTATTCCAGTCCTTCGTTAACCAATCTTCTCCTGATTTAGCAACTAAAATTTTCTTACTTTCTGTAAAAACCCAAATAACCTGTTCGACCCCAAAGTCTAGTAATTTCTGAGTTTTCAGGTTAATATACTCATAAGCACTTTGTTCGCTAACTTCTATCTTCGTATCTACCTCAATGGCGATTTTAGGTGGTATTTCAAGATATTTATTATTCAATTTCTTCTTTAAATCTACTTTACGGTAAATAGAAATATCTGAGCTCAAATTATTATTACTAGAAATATGAAGACCTAATTCACTATAAAGAATTTGGTAGGATTTTCTATCAATATTCAGAATTAAAAATTCTACTAGCTTGGCAATCACATAGGATTGGAGTCCGCTACTGCCCATAATATCTTCTAAGGTTTTTTGGTGATGTAGTACTTCTCTATACCCTTTATAATAATAGGGAATACCATTGATTATTTCTCGAATGAGAAAATCTGGAATTTTTACAGTATCTGATTTCTGTCCTATGGTTAAAGGTTGAGCCATTTCAATAGTTTATACATAAATATACAAAGTATTTTCTGCAAAGCCAAAATACAAAATACTACCCCAAAATCTGTTTTTGCACATAAGCATGAATCTCTTCACGAGTAGCGGCTTTAGAAAATTGGATCGGTTTACCAAAACTAACCGACAATTCAACTCCTTTTTCCTTAAATTTTAAGCCTTTTTTATCAAAAGCCTTATTAAACCCATCAATCTTGACAGGCACTACAATCGGGTTATAAGCTTTAATTAAACTAGCCGTTCCTTTTCTAACGGGTGCATTAGGGGTAGTCGTGCCTTGCGGGAAGTTAATCACCCAACCATGTCCAAGTGCTGCTTTAATTTTGGCAGGCGCACGTAAATCCGAACTTCGTTTAACATCTTTTCCCTTACTTCTCCATGCTCGTTTAACCGTTACGGCACCAGCGTAAGAAAAAATCTTTGGTAAAAGTCCATCACCTTTCATCGTCTCTTCCGCAGCTACGTAATAAGAACGGACTCTAGGCATCATTAAGTAAACAGGGAAATTGATATTTTTTAGTCGCCATTTATCACTACTAAAAATATGATTCAGCGCAAATACATCCGCAAAATAAGTTTGGTGATTAGAAATAAAAAGTACATTCTGTCTAGGCAAGTCTCTTAGTACTTCCATGCCCTCCACCGTCATATTATTGACCACATTTAATCGCCGATAAGTAGCAATGCCAATGATACTAGTCAATGCCCTTTTTAATAAAATAAGATTGCCGAAAGGATCTTTGATTCGCTTGCCTAATTTAGTACGAGGTGGTTTCTTCTTGATTGGTTTTAGTTTAAATTTTCTGTCTGTTCGCTTTTTAAAAAGCTTAACCATATTTGATTTTTTGTGAGAAAATAGTCGAGTAATCTTTTACAAAAATAACCATAAATGATTTCATCTTTGAGATTATTCGAAAAGTAAAATAAGTTTATAGATGAATTTCTATAAACTTTATATACTTGTATCTGTTTTAAATGATTTATTCAATACGATTATTAGACGAACAGTAAGATTCCATCACATTTGTCTAAAATCTAGCATAATTTAAAAGTACATTTACCCATAAAAAATAGAGTTATCAATTAGATTTAAGGTGATTAGTCATCCTAACTCGCAACCCATAACTCGCAACTCGAATAACATGAGTCAACCCAAAACACTTGGCGAATTAAAAGCATCTGGATACAAATCTAGATCTGTAAAAGAAGAATTAAGAGAAAATTTAATCAAAAAAATAAGCAAGAAAGAAAAGGTCTTCAATGGCATTATCGGCTTCGATGATACCGTAATCCCTGACTTGGAAAGAGCCATTCTTTCTCGACACAACGTATTGCTTTTAGGATTAAGAGGTCAGGCAAAAACCCGATTAGCTCGGTTAATGGTACAGCTATTAGACGAATATATGCCAATCGTCGCAGGTAGTGAATTGAACGATGATCCACTAAAGCCTATTTCTCGAATCGCACGAGATTTAGTCGCTAAACATGGCGATGACACCCCTATTGCATGGGTACACAGAGATGATCGGTACGTAGAAAAATTAGCAACTCCAGATGTTAGTATTGCTGATTTAGTTGGTGATGTAGATCCTATTAAGGCAGCCACTTTAAAGTTACCTTACTCAGACGAACGAGTGATTCATTTTGGTTTAATTCCACGATCACACAGATGTATTTTTGTGATTAATGAATTACCCGATTTACAAGCAAGAATTCAAGTTTCGCTATTCAATATTTTGCAAGAAGGTGATATGCAAATTAGAGGATTTAAATTGCGATTGCCTTTAGATATTCAATTTGTCTTCACTGCCAATCCAGAAGATTATACCAATAGAGGAAGTATTATTACACCGCTGAAAGATAGAATAGAAAGTCAGATTTTGACGCACTACCCTTCCACTATCGAGATTGCCAGAAGTATCACAGAACAAGAGGCAGCGATTACAAAAGGGCAACAACCGATCAAAGTACCAGAATTATTAAAGGTACTGCTAGAGCGTATTTCCTTTGAGGCAAGAGACAGTGAATTTATTGATGAAAAAAGTGGGGTTTCTGCTCGTTTAAGTATTTCTGCTTACGAAAACTTACTATCTGCGGCAGAACGTCGAATGTTGATTAATAAAGAAAAGAAAACGACTGCTAGAATTACCGATTTTTGGGGCATTGTACCAGCAATTACAGGTAAAGTGGAGTTAGTCTACGAAGGCGAACAAGAAGGCCCTTACAATGTAGCTATGAACCTAATAGGGTCTGCTATCAAAAAGGAATTTTTAGAAATTTTCCCTAATCCAGAAAAGTTAAAGAGAGGTCGGGAGAAAGATCCTTATGGTACCATCCGTGCATGGTTTTCAGGGGGAAATGGGGTCGATTTATTAAATGATGAAAAAGATACGACTTTCAAAAAGACATTGGACAAAGTGGCGGGTCTACGAAAATTAGTAGAGCATGAGGATATCAAAAAAGAAGATGTTTATACTTATATGGAATTAGTGCTACACGGTTTAGCAGAATTCAATGTGATTAATAAAGATTATATCGAATCTAAATTTACTTTCCATGATTACTTGGCAAATATGCTAGGTGGATTGGATGATGATGAATAGTAGGTAGAAAGTCCTTCCAGCCCGCAGCGGGCTGGAAGGACTAAATCACTACAAAAACGCAGCACCAAAAACGCCTGCGCTATCCCCCAATTTAGGTTTCAAGAAAGGCGTTTCCAAGCGATGATTAAAAATATTCTTTTCGACTTCTTTCAA
>CALDTJ010000627.1 GCA_937924145.1 uncultured Saprospiraceae bacterium | reverse complement strand
CGTAGTAAATCGAAAAGGGGAGTTAAGCGGAAGGGCTGCTTTTCCCACACCAACAATGATGCAAGAACTTCTAGAAAGTGAAGGCGTTGAAGTAGTAGAGGAGAAGGTGAAAAATTTTAAAAAACTACTTTGGATACCAGCAGACGAACTAGAAGAATAGATTTTTGATATTCTTCTTTAGTAGTATTGACATTAAAAATCACTATAAAATTTATAAAATATGTTTGGAGATTTATTTGGAAATGTAGAACAACAACAAAAAGAATTACAAGAGAAATTAGAAAAAGTAGAGGTCAGAGGTGTATCTGGTGATGGAGCGATTTCTGTCATTGCCAATGCCAACCAAAAAGTCTTAAATATCTCAATTGATAAAACTAAGCTGGATTGGGAAGATAGTGAAGAAGTAGAAGACTTATTATTAGTTGCAGTGAATAGAGCTTTAGAAAAAGCGGCACAAACTCAAGCGGTAGAAAGCCAAAAAATGATGCAAAAGATGATGCCTCCAGGAATGGGTGGCTTAGCAGATATGTTTGGAAAGTAAGGTAAGACCATAAAGCATTTTTTAGTCCCTACGCCCATTGCCCTCAGCCCTCTGCTATTTTAGCACAAACTTTACTTTTGACTAATTGGTAACTTTACTTTAGTCAAGCAGGTAAAATATTGCGGGTAGATTAACGTTTACATTGCCGTAGCTCCTTTAGGCTACTCAATTTATTATTCAAATATCAGTTAAATGAGGTTTATTTTTTGTTGCGTCAGCTTGTTATTAAGTAGTTTAATCTATGGTCAGGATATCACCAACGGCTTAATAGCCCATTATTCCTTTGATGCTTGTGACAATCTGGAAAGAGAGGAAACTGGCAATAATGCTCCAGCAGTAATAGTGGGTGACCCCGAATGTGTATGTGGAGTAGTTGGAAATGCTTTGCAATTAGATGGTGTAGATGACTATTTATTATTCTTAGGAACAATTAGTAACACTTTTAATACTATTGATTTCTCATTGAGTTTGTATATCAAACCAACGAATGGCGTAGGTGTGCAAAACATTATTTCTAAAAGAGACGATTGTAGTGACAATAGGGCTTTTGATATCAGCTATGCATCAGGTTCTAACTTTGTTCGGGTCGACTTAAGTCAAGATGACACTAGATCCGCACCTGTTAATGCGCAACTTGATTTTGGTAGATGTTGGTACCATGTAGTTTTCGTCAGAAGGAGTGCTAGAAGTCAATTATACATTGATGGTCAATTAGTACAAGAAAGGACTGCTGATAACAGAGTACAAATTGATAACAATGGAGAATTAAACATTGGTAACGGAGAATGTGTTGGTATCACTCAAAACAGATTTGCAGGATTAATTGATGAATTGAGGGTTTATAACCGTGCTTTGCGATTAGAAGAAATCCAAAGTCTATATTTAGAACCTGATCGTATTCAAAATGATGATGCTGTCGTATTCCTAGGTGACGGAGTTGATATTGAAATCGGGGCCTCTTGTGCAGATGCTTTCTCCTGGTCTCCTTCTAACGGGGTGGCTGACCCAACTATGGGAGAAACAACTATTACGCCTACTACTGCGGGTACTTTTAACTACGAATTGAATTTATCGGACCAGTTTTGTAATGCAACAGACTCAATTCAAATCACGGTGATTGACCCTGACGACTTACCTTGTGTAGCGCAGTTGCCAAAAGCATTTACTCCAAATGGAGACGGAAGAAATGATACCTATGGTATTAGTAACTCTATCGTTTTAGAAGATAAATTAATCGAGTTTGAAATTTTTGACCGCTGGGGTGGAAAGATATTTACTACCACTAGCCCTTTTATAAAATGGGATGGTACTTTCAATGGAAAGGAATTGAACCCAGGCGTACTTTTGTACAGAGTTAGATATAGATGTGGGGAAGAGGAAAAAACAGATATGGGCAGTTTGACTTTGTTGAGATAAAGTAATTAACAAGTAAATAATTGTTGATGTGTCTTTTCCTAATAACTTTCGTCCCAATTATTACCAATAGTAGCTTGGATTTCTTTCCTTCCTAACATTTGGTTATTTTTGTGAAAAATAAAATTTAACAGAGATGCACAAATCAACCTATATTCTTTTTTTAGCTACCCTATTTTTATTCACTCAATGCCAAGAGTCTGCTGCCACTGCAGAGGCTGCGGAAGAAGCTGTTTCAAAAATAGAGGAAAAGCCAGTAAGAAAGCCTGCTCCTATTGAAGTAAAACAAGAAGAACAAATCGCACCTCCTAAAGTGGTGGAAACTAAAGTTCCTCAAAAGGAAGCAATTAAAGAAGTTACCACTAAAAAGGTCGTAGCCAAAGCCGAAGAAGCTACTGATAGAAAAAAGAAACCTGCTCCAGTAAAAAAGAAGAAAAGAGCTAAAATTGAATTCGGAGAAACAACCCATAAATTTGGGACGATCAAGACTGGAGATAAAGTCCAACATAAATTTAAGTTTAAGAATACAGGAAGCGCCCCTTTGGTGATCAAGAATGTAGATGTAAGTTGTGGCTGTACTTTCCCGAGCTACCCATTTTTACCTATCAAACCAGGAGAAGATGGAGAAATAGATGTTACTTTTGATAGTAAGAATAAGATAGGTCGCCAAAAACCAACTATTACAGTTGTTACAAATGGTCGACCACGAACCTTAAAATTGCACTTAGAAGGGTTCGTAGAATAAACGAGTCCCTTAAATTTTACATTCTTTGATAAATGCCTCCGATTTTATTGGGGGCATTTGTCAAAAGACGATTTAATAGAAGTAAACCAAAACTCGATTGAACACACCACTGCACGAACTAACTGATACTTCGTTAAACACCGCAAAAAAATGCTTGCAAGACTTGGACTTGGACAATGCACTAAAAGCTATTGACCAATCTTTAAAAAAACGACAACAAGATAGCGGTTCAGACCTTTCCTTCTACGGTAATATTTTATGGTGTGAAATTTTATTAACAAAAGGCCGATTTTTAAAAGATATTACTTACGCTACCTTAGCATTCAATAAATTATCAGAAGCACAAACCTTAATTCCTCAAATCCATACGTCTATTGCTTTCTTACCTTTTCATTTGTTAATGGGAACTGCTTTGCTTCAACTAAATAAACTAGACAAAGCACAAGAAGTCTATAGCAATATTTTAACTATTAGTAAGGAAGCAGATAATGACATTGGGCAAATACAAGCCTTAAATGCCCTAGCTACTTTAGCTTTAAATGCTAAGGATACTGAAAAAGCGTTATTACTTGCGAATCAATCTTTAGAGTTGTTAATTCAACATACGGATGAGGAAAATTATGATGATCTCGTCAGAAATTATTTACTGCAAAGCGAGATCTTTCTTCGAAAAAATGATTTAAGTCAAGCTAAAAATTACGGGGAACGAGCACTTAAAATAGCTGAAGAACGAGCTTTAAAAGAGCTAATGATAGCCGCTCATATTTTATTGGGCCGAGTTACAATAGCTTTAAAAGAACATGTTTTAGCAATTACGCACTTACTAACTGCCAAGGAAGAAAGTTTATCTGTTAACCACAAGGCATTCTTAGCCTCTACAATTCTATATAGTGGAATAGTTTATAACCATGTTTTTCATTATCCAAAAGCATTACAAAGTTTTAAATTAGTAGAAGAAAATTACACCTCTTTGCTAGATAATTCGGAAAGGATATTACTATTAAACTATTTAGGTAAATCTTATTTTCAATCTTCCCAAAATGAGGAATCTGAACAGTATTTCTTAGCTGCTGAAAAATTAGCAAAGCAACATAATGATAAATTTGCCTTAATGCTTAGCCTATCCTTTTTAGGTGCTGTTAACTCAAGGAAAACCGAATACAATAAAGCTCTAAGGTATGCTAAAAGGGTAGATACACTCACCAAGCAAATCGGAGATGCGGATGGTGTGCAAGTTAACCTACTCAACTTAGGAAATGTCCACAATAAATTAGAAAAATATAACGAAGGCATAAAATTAGCTAGTCGAGGGATTGCTGCTGCTAAAAGAATGAAAGATGGATTATCAGAAATAAGAGGATATCAGATAATGGCTGAAATTTTTCGTAAGAAAAAAGATTTCAAGAGTGCTGTCATGTATCAGATGATTTATACGAAGTTCTATGAAGATTTTTATCAACGAAATGATCGGCAGCAAGTGGCAGAAATGGAACATCAATTTGCTATAAAAAAATTGGAGCAAAAGATTGAAGCATTGACAAAAAAATAGGCACAAGTTTCGACAATTTGCCAAACTTGTGCCTAATAATCATAAGCTAAATAATATTGTTCTTATGTTGAAAAAGAGTTGCAAAAACCGAGATTAGAGACTTCATCTCCTCTCTTAGTGTAACTAACTCTATTCTCTAATCTTTCTAGTATCTGTAGTATTCTGGCTTGAATGGTCCTTCAGTAGTTACACCAATATACTCCGCTTGGTCAGTTGACAATTCTTCCAACTCTACTCCAATCTTCGCTAAGTGTAATCTTGCTACTTTTTCATCCAAGTGCTT
>CALDTJ010000626.1 GCA_937924145.1 uncultured Saprospiraceae bacterium | reverse complement strand
GCCCACTTTGAGATAAATTGCCTCCACCAGTCATAAAATCAGGCTGTCCTAAGACATAATCAGCATTTGCTCCATTGGCCTTATTTGCGGCATTTTCATAAATCATCAACCGATCATAATCTTTATCAATAGCATATAAATGTCCTAAGCAATCAAGCGTTACGCCCGAAGCACCATGCATTCCAGAAGCAGATAATTGTTGGTTGTTTGAAGTGAAATCAATTTGCCCCAAGACTCCGTCTGCGTTGGCTCCGTCACTTTTTGTTATGGCATTATCATACCTTAAAATTCTGCTATTGTTATCATCGGTGATCCAGATTTCTCCATTTTGGCCGAGCGCAATACCTTCGGGATCATTTAACCCGTTTTGAGTGGTTTGTCTTAGATTAGCAGTGAAATTTGTTTGACCTAATACTGCATCAGCATTCGCCCCATTTGTTTTGGTAGCAGCCGTATTATGTCTAATGATGCGATGGTTTGCAGCATCCACTACCCATAAATTTCCTGTAGCATCTGTTACCAAATCGCAAGGACCATAAAATCCACTTTGACTTAACGAACTCTGGTTAGAGGTGAAATCTGGTTGCCCTAATACGCCATTGGCATTTGGCTGATTCGTTGTAATTGCGTGAGCGTTATCATACCAAATTACTCGATTGTTGCCATAATCTGCTACCCAAAGTCTTCCACCCTCATCTACCCAAACGCCTCTAGGGTCACGTAGGCCATTCTGCGTGGTTGCTGTAGTACCTGTCGTGAAATCAGGCTGACCAAAAACGATTTCCGCATTTGGTTGATTGCTAGTGATGGGTAGATTATAGCGTAAAATTCGATTGTCATTTCCATCGGCAACATATAATTTATGATGAATAAGATCTACGGCTATACCTTCTGGATCATCTAGTCCATTTTGTGTTAGACTAGCTATCTTGCTGGTGAAATTCGGTTGACCAATTACGTAAGCAGCATTTTGACCATTGCTCCATTGAGCATTTATAGTATTACTGAATAATAGACAAAAAAATAGACCGATCAGTGTTAGGGGACGCTGATTCATTTTGTGAAATTTGAGTGATTTTGAAATTTGTGTTGGTTGCGTAAGAATTGGAAAGAAGACGTTTAAATATTGTGAAGAGTGTAAATCAAGTTCTATACCATATTATGAAAAAATATAATTTGAAGTAGATTAGAAGAAAACCAATTTATGCATACTGGCAATAGTTGTATATTTAAAGAAGATTTAAAAGGTAGAATTGCGGACCCCCGATGTTCTAAGTTTGCACGATGCCGATAGTCGAAGATTGTATCTTCGACTCAATATCTTTCACCATTTTATGGTGTCTTAATTTTAGATATTTTAGAAAAGCTAGACCTATTGAAAATAGGAACGATATTGGTTTGAAGAAAAATTCTTCAAACATCGTACAAACTTAAAATATCGGAAAACCAATTTATGTGCATCTATGAAATGCTTTTTGAATAAATAATAAATAAAAAAATATTTATTTTAATTAGAAAAACTTCAATAATTATTAATAAAGAATGAAATTTGCGGCTTACTAAAAAATCGCTCGAATGATACTATTTTTTGGAACTGCTGCTACCTCAATTTTTGCTGTACAAACCAGCAAACAAATTCCGATCGAAGATTTACAAAAACTAACATGGCTATTTGGGAATCAACCTCAAATTCAAGAAAAAACCATTGAAGGTTTCTTTGTTGGGCCACGTGCTGCCATGATTACGCCTTGGAGTACCAACGCTGTGGAAATTACCCAGAACATGGCTGTTAGCGGGATATTGCGAATTGAGAAATTTAAGGCAGTAGACCAATCGGATACTGATTTTGATCCGATGTTATTGCAAAAGTACAATAGCCTACATCAGGATATTTTTACGATAAACATTGAGCCTGCCGCAATTTTGGATATTGATGACATTGCAGCTTACAACGAATCGGAAGGGTTAGCACTAAGTGAGGAAGAAGTAAATTATTTAGAAGGTGTAGCTAAGAAAATCGGTCGGAAACTTACAGATTCTGAAGTTTTTGGTTTTTCACAGGTTAATAGTGAACATTGTCGTCATAAAATCTTTAATGGTATTTTTATTATTGATGGGGTAGAGCAACCATCTTCTCTTTTTAAACTCATTAAAAAAACTTCTCAAGAAAATCCAAACGATATAGTTTCTGCTTACAAGGATAATGTAGCTTTCATAAAAGGGCCAAAAATCACTCAGTTTGCACCTAAAAGCGCAGATAAACCCGATTTTTACGAGAAAAAGACCATTGACTCGGTGATTTCGTTGAAAGCGGAAACGCATAACTTTCCGACCACAGTAGAACCTTTTAATGGTGCAGCTACAGGTTCTGGTGGCGAAATTAGAGATAGATTAGCAGGAGGAATTGGTTCATTACCTTTGGCTGGAACGGCGGTTTATATGACTTCCTATTCTCGATTGAAAGAGAATCGACCTTGGGAAAAGGGGATGACAGAAAGACCTTGTTTGTACCAAACACCGATGGATATTTTAATCAAAGCGTCTAATGGTGCTTCTGATTTTGGAAATAAATTTGGGCAGCCATTAATCGCTGGTTCTTTACTGACTTTTGAGCACGAAGAACACGCTAGAAAATTAGGCTTCGATAAGGTGATTATGATGGCTGGTGGTATTGGCTATGGAAAAGCCGAACAAGCATTGAAAGGCGAACCAAAAAAGGGAGATAAAATTGTCATCTTAGGTGGCGATAATTATAGAATTGGTATGGGAGGAGCAGCTGTTTCCTCTGCTGATACAGGAGAATTTAGCACTGGTATTGAATTAAATGCAGTACAACGTTCAAACCCAGAAATGCAGAAGAGAGTAGCAAATGCGGTTCGTGGTCTGGTAGAAAGTACCAATAATCCAATTGTTTCTATTCACGATCATGGAGCAGGGGGGCACTTAAATTGTCTATCCGAGCTAGTAGAAGAAACAGGTGGTTTAATCAATTTAGATGCTTTACCAATTGGTGATCCAACTTTGTCTGCTAAAGAGATTATTGGCAATGAATCCCAAGAAAGAATGGGCTTAGTAGTTGGTAAAAAAGACTTAGAAATAGTCAAAAGAATTGCCGAACGGGAACGAGCTCCCATGTATGAAGTGGGAGAGGTGACTGGTGATGATCGGTTTGCCTTCAAATCTGCTAAAACAGGCGCGTCTCCAATGAATTTGGCATTGGAAGATATGTTCGGTAGTTCACCTAAAACGATCATGGCAGATAAGACGATTGATCGACAATTTGATGCAGTCCTTAGTAAAAAGAATGTCTCGAATTTACAAAAATTAGCGGCTGATGTACTTCGACTAGAAGCCGTAGCTTGTAAAGATTGGTTGACAAATAAAGTGGATAGATGCGTAGGTGGTTTGGTGGCTAAGCAGCAATGTGTAGGCCCTTTACAATTGCCATTGAATAACTGTGGCGTCATGGCTATGGATTTTGATGGAAAGGATGGAATTGCTACTTCGATTGGACATTCCCCAATAAGCGGTTTGATTGATCCTGTAGCTGGTGCTAAAAATTCTATTGCAGAGGCATTAACTAACATTATTTGGGCACCTTTGAAGGACGGCTTAAAATCTGTTTCGCTGTCTGCCAATTGGATGTGGCCTTGTAGAAACGAAGGCGAAGATGCTCGATTGTATGCTGCTTGTGAAGCGATTTCCGACTTTTCGATTGCCCTTGGTATCAACGTTCCAACAGGTAAGGATTCGTTGTCAATGAAACAAAAATATCCGAATGAAGAAGTGATTGCACCGGGAACAGTCATTGTTTCTGCTGGGGCTAATTGTAGTGATCGAAATAAAATTATAGAACCTGTTTTACAAAGAACAGGTGGCTCTATTTATTACATTAATTTATCACAGGACTCGCATAAATTGGGAGGTTCTTCTTTTGCGCAAAGCCAAAATAAAATTGGGACATCAGCACCTACGATTAAGGATGACCAATTTTTTGCAAAGACTTTTGATGTTATTCAAAATTTAATAAAGAGAGAGCAGATTATTGCTGGACATGATATTTCTGCGGGAGGGATGTTGACGGCATTGTTGGAAATGTGTTTTTCTGATAATAATTTGAGTGCAAAAATTGACTTAACTTCTATTGGCGAAAGCGATACTTTAAAGCTTTTATTTGCTGAAAATAGCGGTATTATTTTCCAATCGAAAGATTATAAAATAGAAGGATTGCTAGAACATCAGGGCATTGAGTTCTTTAGATTGGGACACGTGATAGCGGGCACTGAATTAGAAATTAAAAATGGATCAACTACTCACAAATTTGATATTCCAACTTTGAGAGATGCTTGGTTTGAAACTTCTTATTTATTAGATCAAAAGCAATCAGGAGAAAAATTAGCTAAAGACCGTTTTGATAATTATAAGAAACAACCATTAAAATACTGGTTACCAAAGTATTTCAATGGTCGAAAACCATACATTCCGAATACACCAAGACCTAAAGCAGCAGTCATCAGAGAGAAGGGGAGTAACTCCGAAAGAGAGATGGCCAATGCAATGTATTTGGCAGGTTTTGATGTGAAGGATGTCCACATGACGGACTTGATTTCTGGGCGAGAGACTTTGGAAGATGTACAGTTTATTGGTGCCGTAGGTGGTTTTTCCAACTCGGATGTATTAGGCTCTGCCAAAGGTTGGGCAGGTGCATTTAAGTACAATGAAAAAGCGAGAACTGCGCTAGAAAATTTCTTCAAGCGAGAGGATGTGTTATCTGTTGGTATTTGTAATGGTTGTCAGTTATTTTTAGAACTAGATTTGATTAATCCTGAGCATACCGAGCAACCATTGATGACTTACAATGATTCTCACAAGCATGAAAGTAACTTTACCTCCGTTTATATTCAACCTAATAAATCTGTCATGCTAGGGAATTTGGCGGGTAGTAAATTAGGGGTATGGATCTCTCATGGAGAAGGTAAATTCCATTTGCCACTAGCAGAAAAGAACTATGAGATTGTGGGTAAATACGGCTATGATGCCTATCCTGCTAACCCAAATGGTAGTGATTTTAATACGGCTATGATGTGCAGCGCAGATGGTCGCCATTTAGTCACGATGCCGCATATAGAACGCTCTACTTTCCCTTGGAACTGGGCACATTATCCAACGGATAGAAAAGGAGATGAAGTAAGTCCATGGTTGCAAGCATTTGTAAACGCTCGAAAGTGGATCGAAAGAAAATAAGTAGCTAATCACTGAATAGGCTTACCACACATTTTTTCTACCATTTAGACATTTAAGTTCATTTAGAACATGACTTAAATGCACTCAAATGTCTAAATGGTAAAAATTGAGTCTAATTTGTTACATTGCAGAATAGTTAGGGAAGTAAAACTTAAACATCTATAATAACTCCGAAGGAAATTCGGGGATGAAAAAGTAAAATATGTCAAACTCCATTCTAATAAAAGAAGTACAGGTCGTCAACGAAGGTAAAATTTCTACTAATGATATTTATATCAAAAATGGTCGCATAGAAAAGATTGCCCCTAATATTGATATAAAAGCAGATAGAGAAATTGCGGGTAATGGTAAACATTGTATGCCGGGCGTTATAGACGATCAAGTTCACTTTAGAGAACCTGGTTTGACGCATAAGTCCGATTTGTATACAGAACCAAGGGCGGCTGTTGCAGGAGGTACGACTTCCTTTATGGAAATGCCGAATACAGTCCCAAATACCTTGACGCAGGAGCTATTAGAAGATAAATACCAGATAGCAGCTAAGAAGTCTTTGGCAAACTATTCATTTTTCATGGGCGCATCGAATGACAATGTGGAGGAAGTCTTAAAGACGAATGAAAAGAATGTCTGTGGAGTAAAAATCTTCATGGGTTCTTCTACTGGAAATATGTTGGTAGACAATAGAACGACTTTAGAGAATTTATTCAGCAAAGTGCCGCTTCTAATTGCTACGCATTGTGAAGACGAATCGACCATACGAGCAAATAATGCGGCGTTTAAAGAGAAATATGGAGATAGTGCCACTGCCGAAATGCACCCAATTATCAGAAATGTAGAAGGCTGTTATTTATCTTCTTCGATGGCGGTAGAATTAGCTAAGAAGCACAATACGAGATTGCATGTTTTGCATATTTCTACAGCAAAAGAACTAGATTTATTTAGAAATGATATTCCATTGGCTGAAAAGCGAATTACAGCTGAAGTGTGTGTGCATCACCTACATTTTAACAGTAAGGACTATGCTAAATTGGGTAATCAAATTAAGTGTAATCCAGCTATTAAAGATCGCAAGCATCAAAAGGCATTATTTCCAGCTTTATTGGACAATCGCTTGGATATTATTGCGACGGACCATGCGCCTCATACTTGGGAAGAAAAAAGTAAGCACTATTTTCAAGCTCCAGGTGGCGTTCCAACTGTACAACATTCCCTAAATATGATGCTTGGTTTTTATCATAAAGGAATGATTAGCTTGGAGCGAATTGTCGAAAAGATGTGTCATGCACCTGCTATCTGTTTTAAGGTCAAAGAAAGAGGATATGTGAGAGAAGGATATTGGGCTGATTTGGTACTAGTGGATGTCGATAAAAAATGGAAAGTCACTAAGAAAAATATTCACTATAAATGTGGTTGGTCACCTTTTGAAAATAAGTTTTTGAAAGGGAAAATTAGTCATACCATCGTTAGTGGTCATTTAGCTTATGAAAATGGTCAATTTAACGAAGATAAGAAAGGAGAAAGACTGCTTTTTGATAAGTGATCTAGATGTTGACATTTCCCCGCAGATAGATAAATTTACAGATCTAGATGTTGACGTTATATTCAAATATAATTTTGCAAAAAAGCTACTGCTCGGTCAACGTTTAACCTGCCCGACACTGCTCGGGCGGGCTTAGCAAAAATGCTACTGCTCGTGTCAACATCTAGCAAAGAAAACTATGTTTTCTATGTGTTTTTACTATGTGACTATGTGGCAATCCTAATATCGTTTTGAACTTCAGTTTCATACGGCTATGTGGTAATCAACGTCTAATTTGAGCTTCAAAAAATTAGACAGGAACATTTGCACCACTTAAAACAGCCTTTCTAGCCAAAATTAATTCAACATCCTCAGCAGCCTGGGCTTTGAATTTTTCATATAAATCAGGTAACTCTTCCAAGTTAATCTTCTTATAGCAATATTCATCCATCTTTGTAATCAGCGGCTTTAATTTAGGTAAGCCGATGATATTGATAGTAGATTTGATGCGGTGGGCATCATAATGAAATACCTTTAAATCTGAGTCAGCTAGTCCCTTTCCCATCTGTTCAATCGCTATGGGGAGTTGGTCTAAAAAGATATCAAACATTTCTATTTGAAGGCTAGCCCTGCCTTTGAAGTTCTTTTCTAAGTGAGCAAAATATGGTTCTGACATGGATTGAGTTACTTTTGCTTGAGGTTGAATAATTGATTGAAAGGAAGGCATTGCGTTTTTGTTTAAAATTTTCTTCATTTCTGTGATCAATAATTGTGGAGGAAATGGTTTACCAATATAACTTTGGACATTTAGTTTCTGAGCATTTTTTGCTTCTTTTTCATTCGCACTAGCGGTTAAAACTAGTATGGGCGTACGCTGATTAATAGCGCTATTATCTCCTCTTATTTGAGCTATAAGATCAAAACTATTTCCATCAGGTAATTTTACATCTGATAGGATGCAATCATACTTTTTAGTTCTAATCTTGTGATTAGCTGTTGCTAAATCTTTAGCAAGATCAATAGGAATATGTCCTAGAGCAAAAAGATTTTGAGCGTAAATGATATTCGCTTCATTATCTTCTATTAATAGTAATTTTTTTTGTTGCCAAGATGTAGGTAAGTCAAGAGTAGACTTATTTTGTTTTGCTTGGGTTATGGTGGTAGTAGATGGAATATCAAGGGTCAAGTTTAGGGAGAAAGTGGTCCCTTCGTTGACGGTACTTTTGACCTTAAGTTGACCTTCCATCATGTTCACCAGTTTTTTGACTATGTTTAATCCTAGTCCAAACCCTTCGTGAATATCGTTTTTACCATTTGATATTTGAGTAAAATTCTCAAAGATGTAATTGATTTTTTCGGGTGCTATTCCTACACCAGTATCTTGTATCTCGAATTGTAATTTTATTTTTTCAGCCGTTTGTTTTAGGATGTAAATATTTAATGCAACGTAGCCTTCATCTGTGAATTTGATGGCATTATTTAAAAGGTTCAACAAGATTTGGTATAATCTTGTACGATCTCCTACCAAATACGCTGGCAAATTAGGCGGCGTAAGCAGAATCAATTTGAGTCCTTTTCCCTGTGCTTTAAAACCTAAAACGCCCTTTAAATCCTTTAAAAACTTACTGATATTGAAAGGCTCTTTGACCAAAGTGGTTTTTCCTGCATTGATCTGCGAAAGACTCAACAAATCATTGATAATCACCAATAAATTGTCAGCGGAGCTTTGAATAATATCTGTAAAATTTTGTTGTTCTTCATTAAGAGGAGAGTTCTCTAGCAAGTGACTCATACCTAAAATGCCGTGTAGTGGTGTTCTTAGTTCGTGGCTGACATTTGTAAACAATTGTTCTTTAAAAGCCGCTTGTTCCTCTGTTAGTTCTTTTTGATGCTTTAAATTTTCGGATTGAATTTTTAATTCAGTAATGGTATTTTCTAGTACTCTTGTTGTAATTAATTTATCTTGGAGTGTTCTTTTTAGTTTAAAATCACTCTTATGAAATTCTTTTTTTAACTGAGCTAATTGCTGCTTAAACAATACCTGAGCCTGCTCATTACTAAGATGAGGAAGTGTCGTTTCTTCCAATTTTTGAATAAGCAATTTATAATCCATCTAGTTGATAATTATAACTAAGCAGTGTCAATACTGACCTTACTTAAGTGTTAGTAGCAGTCTTAGTGTTAATATTTGTTCGGTTTTAATGCTTATGCTAATTTACTAAAATAAGAATAAGTCTAAATACTAATTTGGATTATCTATTTCTTTTAACAATACTAAGCTACAAGTTTCATTATAAAAATGAGAAGTACCTAGCCCATGTTGACCGACTTCACCATAACTAAAAAAGCCAGCCATTGGTTTTTTCCAAATATTATAAATTCCTTCAATCTCTTCTTCTATCATCGGACCAAGAGACATGTGTCTTGCTACACAAGAAAACATGATTAATGCATCCGCTTGAGGATGATTGGTTGCATAGGATTGAAATCCAGCAATTGTTTCATCTACTACTTCAAATCCTGGTGCTACCGAAAAACGAAAAACATCTCCCTGCTGTACAGGCCCCGCCATATATAAGGAACCATTACGCTCATCGGCATCTAATGCTGCACGCAAAACATACTCTTCACCTCTTAAAATTTGTAAAGGGTATTGAGCGGCACCTAAAGGTACAGATTCTTGATCTAAGGAATTGGCAAAGTACTCACCAAAATACCTTTTAACCACATTTAATGCAGGTTCGTCATTTATTTCATAGATTACATTATCGGTCGCTTTCGTAATGATATTCTCAAGACCAATGGGTTGCCAACCGCATAATGCCATCCCTTGTACTGCAACTTTATCGTTATCTAAAACTAAAACGGTTACCAGATTATCTCCATTTTCCTGATTGGTGAAGGTGAATGTATGTTTCATCTCCATATTATCTCCAGCCATTCCACCAAAGATAGCCGGAAAGCCTCCAACTGCGGAAGTTATTCCTTTTACCAGAGATTCGCCATTAATATTCATTGCAAAAACCATTACGAAGGCAGGATTGTCAAATATACCTTTAGCTGTGTTTCCCAATTCCTTACCGACATCTATGGCGGTTTTATAATCAGCAGCTCGCTGTAATATTCTAAAGTGGTCCACGGATAGATCTAGGAATAAGGCAGAAATTCCTTTTTGTTGGATCATAGCATTTCCTATTTCGCCCGCCGTGGTTGTTCCAATTATCTGAATATTGTAACTATGGAAGAGTGCCGAAATTGCATCTAAGTTAGTTTGTAATCCAGCGAAAACGATGGCTAGGGTAGGCTTAAAACCTGAGTCAATTGTAGATTTTATCTGAATTTCTAACTCAGAAATAGTTTGGGTAAAAATAACAGTAGATTTCATAGGCTCGATTTGTATGCTATGACTTTCAATAGGTAAAATTGAATTACTAAAAATTTGGGAGGGTGGGAATCGTTGGAAGGATAATAACTTTATTGTAGACAAAAACTATGCTAGAAATAATAAATAATTTTTTTCTTCTGAGTTTGTAGAATACGATTCAATATTTAGCTTATTTTTTCAAAACTTAACCTTTGGTATTTTTTTTGCTTAGTACCTAATTATAAGATTTATTTTCCCTCCTCTAAATCTATTTTCCCCTCCATTTTTCTGACTATAGGTCTTGCTACTACAGCTATGATTTATGATCTTCAATTACCTTTCAATGGCCAAATTTTTTTTAAAATATTGGGACTACTATGCACTTTTGGGAACTTCTCCAGCATACGACGGAGAAGAGAATACCAAGATTAGTCTGATGAATTATGGGTATTTATTTTGTGCCTTTGGTTGTTTGGTTTCTGCTGTATTAAGAATATTTTATGAGTATGACTTTTTAATGATTTTGCGGCCATTGACGCTGTCCTTACTGTTTTGTTTTTTGCCCTTATTTAGTTATTTTAAAAAACATCGAATTGGTTGGCATCTTGCAGGTATATGTTTATTACTAGGAATAACCCTTGCGTCTCTACAGCAACCCATTTTGCATGTCAACTATCTAATTTATGGGTCAATTACATTTTTGGTCATTTATTTGCACAATGATAACAAGAAAATACAGTATTTTTATTTAGTATTTATAGCCCTTAATATTGTTGCTTTTACTTATTTTTCGAGTATTAATGCTCCAGAAGGCGCAGTTTTTCCGCTTACTATTTCTCTAATTATTATCGCCATAGCCCTTCTTTCTCAATTTTGGCTAATTTCTATTTCTTTTGAATATAGACTCAATAAAGAACGACAATTGGCCTATGCAATTTCTCTGAAAAATGCTGCGCTTGATGCTAATAAGGATGCTACAATTATTGTAGATTCTAAAGGAAAAATCACCGATTTTAATAAGCAATATATGGAAATATGGGGAATATCTGAGGCAGAATTGAAAGGAGGAGACAAAACGCTGGTGGTTACTAAATGTTTGCCAAAAATTGCTAATAGAAATGATATTATTGCTACACTAAATACTATTACGAATAACCCTTCGATCTCTACATTCGATGTGATTTATTTAACAGACGGTAGAATAATTGAGAGTCATACTCAGCCACAAAAAATTGACAATCAAGTAGTTGGAAGGGTTTTGAATTATAGAGATGTTACAGAAAAATACCAGTCTGCGAAGCAACTAAAAGAAAGTGAAAATAGGTTTAGAAGGTTTTTTGAGCATAGTCCTTTCGGGGTTATTTTATTGGATGATGAGCAGCGACCTTTAGCTAATGTGAACCAAGAATTATGTGAAATATTTGGCTATACTGCTGCAGAAATGGCTGAATTAAAGTTAGATGATATTTGTGATCCTTCTTACGAAGAACAACATACATTGGACCTAAAGGCGCAGATGAGACTTGGAAAAAATAACTTTAACCTATTAAATAAGTACGTAAGAAAATCAGGCGAATCTTTTTGGGGTAATTTGAATATGTCTTTTAACCGAGATGAAAATGGAAGAATTCTCTCTACTATAGGTATGATTCAAGATATCAATGACAAAAAACTTCAAGAAGAAAAAATAAAAGACCTGATCGTTGAATTGAAATTGCTCAATGAGGAATTAGAGCAAAAGGTCAAAACGAGGACGGTTGATTTGCGGCAATCTAATGCCGAACTTCGACGATCTAATCAAGATTTAGAACAATTTGCATACATAGCCTCGCACGATTTGCAAGAACCACTTCGAATGGTTGGAAATTTTGTACAGCTATTAGAAAGACAATACAAAGATCAAATAGACGATGAAGGAAAGGAGTTCATTGGCTATATAGTCGATGGAGTCAATAGAATGTCTAAGTTGATACATAACTTATTGAAGTATTCTAGAGTTGGTCGAAAGGAATCAGAATTGCGCAGTGTGAAATTGGACCGAATTGTAGAGGCGAAGCTCTTTGGTTTGACCCAAAAAATAGAGGACACCAATGCGAAGGTCATAGTTCACCCTATGCCAAAAGAGACTTACTGTGAACCAGACCAGCTTGGTATGGTCTTCTACAATCTAATAACCAACGGTCTTAAGTTTAATAAGAGTAATCCACAAATTGAAATCGGTTGTTTGGAAAAAGAAGAGGATTATCAATTTTTTGTTAAAGACAATGGTATCGGAATAGACAACCGTTACGAAGCTAAAATATTTGAAATTTTTAAACGCTTACATAGAAGAGAAGAGTATGAAGGCACAGGTATTGGCTTGGCTCTTTGTAAAAAAATAATCGCTCGACATAAGGGCAATATTTGGTTCGATTCAGAACCTAATAAGGGAACAACATTTTATTTTACTATAAGTAAATCCTTGAAAAATGAGAAATATGTACCACTCGATACAAATCTTGTTGGTTGAAGACAATGAAGGCGACATTGTTTTGATCAAAAAAGCTTTTTCTGACGCTAGACTTGCAAACAAGATAAATGTTTGTCGAGATGGTCAAGAAGGCTATGATTTCTTGAAAAAAATAGGTAAATATGCGGATGCACCAACACCAGATTTAATTCTGTTGGACATTAACATGCCTAAGGTTACAGGTCTTGAATTATTAGAAATGATTAAAAAGGAAGATGCGCTCAAGATCATTCCTGTAATTATGCTGACTACTTCAAGTTCCGAAGAAGACATTCTGAAAAGCTACCAATTGCATGTCAGTAGTTTTGTGCAAAAACCTGTTGAATTTGTCGAGTTTTTGGACGCAATTCAGCAAATTCAAGATTATTGGTTTTCTATCGTTAAGTTCCCCCCCAAGTTAGCGTATTCTTAATATTCTAGTACTTTCAAGTGCTGGTTATAGGTTGCTAATTCCTCAAACTCAATGGCAACCAACAACCAGCAACCAGCAACCAGTATACAATGACACATTTAGAAAATTACACCATCGAAGAGAAAGCAGCCATCAACAAAGATCGTATTCTACTGATTGAAGATAACCCTGGTGATGCTAGGTTGGTAGAGATATTATTGGAAGAATCTGATTTAGTGCAATGTGAGATTACGAATAAAACCTCATTGGCCGCTGGGATGGAATTGTTGGAGCAAGGTTTAGAATTTGGTGCTATCTTATTGGATTTATACTTGCCTGATAGCCAAGGATTTGAAACCTTAGAGCAGCTTTTAGATCGATTTCCCAATAACAATGTAATTGTCTTGACAGGTCTAGCCGACAAGAGTATTGGGTTAAATGCGGTGAAAGCGGGCGCGCAAGATTTTTTGGTGAAAGGAGCATTTGATACGGAGCTTTTAGCCAAATCACTAAGATTTTCCATCGAGAGAAATAAAGTAATTAAGCGATTAGAACTAACGCAGAGAATTGCACATATTGGGCATTGGGAATGTTCACAAAAGGAAGCATTATTTTCTGCTTCAGATGAAGTCTATCGAATTTTTGGCCTTCCGATTAACAGTAACTTTAAGTACTCTGATGTACAAAACTCGTCTAACCCTTTTTATTTATTTAATGCTATTCAAGAAGAGACTTTAGTCAAGGGAGAGGCCAGAAAAGATGTAGCTATTAAGATAGAAGGAGAAGGTGTTCGGCATATTTTGATTCAGTGTACTAAAAAGAAAGAAGGACACACAGGTTCTGAAATCCAAGGCATTGTTCAAGATATTACAGAAAGAAAGAAGGCAGAGGAGGTACTTACCAAAAGTAAAGAGCGCTATCAAGAGATTTTTACTCAGTCTAAAGATGCTATATATATCTGTACGTTTGATGGTCATTTTATAGACTTTAACCAATCTACGGGAGAATTATTTGGCTATACAGCTAGTGAATTGCATCAATTAGATGATCTGCATGATTCTTATTATACACCAGAAAAGAAAAACGAATTTTTACTGAAGTTAAAAGTCAAAAAATCTATTAAAGATTTCCCGATGCAAATTGCGAATAAGCGAGGTGATGTTAGGGACTGTTTATTGACTGCTAACTTATTAGTGGATCAAGATTTTGTGGGTTATAACTGTATCGTAAGAGATATTACTGAAAGAATTCAGGCGGAGAAATTGCGAAAGGCAAGAGATTTGTCCGCTCAATCTGCTAAAATGAAAGAACAATTCATTGCAAGTATTTCTCACGAAATGCGGACGCCGATGAATGCCATCTTGGGGATGAGTAATATTCTAATCGATATGGGATTAGATGGAGAAGAACTGAATTTAGTAGGGTCTATAAAACAATCTTCTGAGATTCTTTTAGGTATTGTGAATGATATCTTGGAAATTTCTGCTATGCAGAATCAGAAAATTGTTTTTGAAAACAGTAATTTCGATTTACATGAATTGCTCGACAATTTAGTAAATGTCATGCAGTATAAGGCACAGGAAAAAGACTTGTACTTTGAGGTAATTTATGGAAATGATATTCCGCAGTTTTTGGTAGGAGATAAGCTTCGTTTAAATCAGGTTTTATATAATTTAGTAGGCAATGCTATTAAATTTACGGATAATGGGTTTGTAAAAATCTATGTCAAAAAACTATATGATATAGCCGATGGCGCTCAAATCCAATTCTTAGTAGAAGATTCAGGAATAGGGATTGCCAAAGATAAAATCGAAGCCGTTTTTGAATCTTTTACCCGAATTCGTTCTAAAGATAGAATTTTTGAAGGAACTGGTTTAGGGCTATCTATTTGTAAAAATATTGTAGAGCAACAAGGCGGAAAAATTAGTGCAACCAGTGAATTTGGTACTGGTTCAAAGTTCTTTTTTGACCTTATCTTTGAAATAGGTAAATTGGATTCTGAAGAGGATAATGGAGCAGAGGACGATGTGGTGATTGATGAAGATGCGACTTTTAGATTACTATTAGTTGAAGATCACAAAATGAATCAATTGGTAGCTAAAAAGACCTTGAAAAGAAAATGGAAAAACCTTCACTTGGAAATTGCAGGAAATGGAAAAATCGCCATTGAAAAACTAGAAAAATCAGAATTTGATATCATTCTTTTGGATATTCAAATGCCTGTCATGGATGGTTATGAAACTGCTAAATATATTCGAGAAGAAATGCCTGAAAAGATAGCCAACTTACCTGTTTTAGCGATGACGGCTCATGCGCATTTGGCAAGAGATAATAAATTTGCAGAGTTCGGTATGGATGATTGTGTACTCAAACCATTTGTACCAGATGATTTATTTAGAAAAATTACCATCTATTTGGAAAAGAACAGGAAATAAGATTTTACAAAGTTTTTTAAATAGCTGAGTAGGGCTTGATTCAATGCGGATTTGACTGATTAAACAGATTTTACAGGTCGTGTTCGCTATGTATACGTGTATTTAGCGTACACGACCTACAATAATCCGCTAAATCAGTCCAATCCGCGTTGAATCATGTCTATTGAGAAATCACAAAGAAAAAGCCACATAAGCATCTCCTGAAGGTTTGCCTAATTTCCCACCACCACAAGCGATTACGATATACTGCTTGCCATCAATACCATAAACAGCGGGTGTCGCAAAGCCAGCAGTTGGTAATTTAGTTTCGAATAGTAGATCGCCGTTTGAACTATCAAAGACCCTAAATTTTTCATCTAAAGTACCAGCCATAAAGATTAGACCGTTGGCACTAACGACAGGTCCACCATAACTTTCTGAACCCATTGGTTCTGTATCTGCCTTCATCAATTCTGGATATTCTCCAAGGGTAACTTTCCAACTGATCTCACCTGTATTCAGATTTATCGCATTTAAGGTGCCCCAAGGTGGGGTGATAGCTGGACTAAATTGTCGAAGATAGAAAAAATTGATTTCTTTTAAAAATTAGCTACCTTTGGGCATTGACTTTAAAATATAGGACTTAGCAATATCACTTTAATATACCATAATGAATTTATTTGACATCAGAGGTAAGTTATCAAAATCTCAACGGCTAATTTTAGGACTAATTGGTTCTATTATCATGCTGTTACTTTGGTGGGCTTTGGCAGAAATGAAATCTGTACAAAAGCCTATTATTGAAGGATATAATACCCAATTGCCATCCTCTATTAATGCAGACGAGGCGACTCAAGCATTAAGAGATTCCTTGATTTTGGCCGATTCACTAGCGTATGCGAATGCTACGGAGTTCGAAAAAATTTATCCTTCTATTCCACCACCGCATCATGTGGTACAAGCTTTTCCGTCTTTAATCAAAAAGGATGAATTGTTTTCTAATACCTTACAATCTATTTGGTTGAATGTCAGGGGATATTTTTGGGCAATCATGATTTCTATTATTGTCGGTTTTGTGATTGGCCTTGTTCCATTATTTAGAGGGCTTTTTGCTGGTCAGGTGGATGCGCTCCGTTTTCTACCTTTGACTGCTTTAGTTGGATTATTTACCGCTTGGTTTGGTATAGATGATGGGATGAAAATAGCTTTTTTGGCTTTCGGTATTATCATCTTTTTATTGCCAGTAGTTGTCCAGCGGATTGACGAAGTAAAAGATGTTTATCTAAAAACGGTGTTTACTCTAGGTGCAACGGATTGGCAGACGATCAAAACAGTTTACATACCGTCTGTGATGTCTCGACTGATGGATGATATTCGGGTAATTACCGCTATTTCGTGGACCTATATTATCATTGCTGAACTTTTAAATAGGCAAGGAGGTATCGGTTCCTTAATTTATATAAAGGCTAGGCAAGGGCAAATGGAAAAAGTATTTGCGATGCTTATCGTCATTATTTTAATCGGTTTTTTACAAGATAAATTATTTTTATTTTTTGATAGAAAATTGTTTCCTCATAAATATAGAAAAACGCATGTTGCTGGAATTGTAGAATCTCAATACGGTATTATGGTTATCTTGATCCTAGTGGCTTTAGCCTTGATTCTGACTTCATTATTCAGTGGCTTAGCTGGTTCAATGAATTTGGTGATGATTATTGCGACCATCGCTGGAATTTTGATGATTTTCTACGGTGAATTTAAACTTTTTAGTGCGGATAAAGAATCTTAGACGTATAAGTAATGCAACATTTAAAAGCGGAGTAATAAACCGCCTTACTTTCAAACGGAGGAAAAAATCCGTGATACTAAATTTCAAAAATGCCAGAATTTAAAGATACAGAATTAAACAATATAATAGACCTTAGAAATATCCAACAGAGTTATGACGGTGGAGAAACGTGGATATTAAAAGACCTAGAATTTTTAATAGAAGATAAGCCTGCACAAGGTCAATTTGCCGTAATCCTAGGCCCATCGGGTTGTGGAAAATCGACGGTACTACGATATATTGCAGGTTTACAAAATCCAACAGGTGGTACTGTCAATATTCACGGAAAGGAAGTGGGGAAAGACAATCGAGTGAGTATGGTTTTTCAACAATATTCTTCATTGCCTTGGATGACGGTTTTGGATAATGTGAGTCTTGCCTTACGATATAAAGGAATGCTCAAGCAGGAGAGAGATGAAAAGGCAAGAGAGATGATTGAGCTAGTTGGTCTGAAAGGGCACGAATTAAAATATGCGCAATATCCAACCTTATCAGGTGGTCAGTTACAAAGAGTAGCTATTGCCAGAAGTTTATTAGCAAACCCAGAAATTTTAGTGATGGACGAGCCTTTTGGAGCTTTAGATATTGGGACTAGAATCCAAATGCAAGATTTATTATTGAAATTATGGCATCAGTTTCACCCAACGATTGTTTTTGTGACGCATGATATTTCAGAGGCAGTTTATCTAGCAGATGATATCTACATCATGAAAAAAGCACCTTCTCGTTTTGTAGAAAAAATCCATGTGGATTTACCATTTAATCGAACTCGGGAGACTAAGCGACAAGCTCGCTTTGAAGAATTGGTGCATCAGGTAGAGGATAAAATGGTGCAGGTGGCGTCGGAGTAATTTGACATATAAAAGTCAAAATAAAAGGAGGATAAGATAATTTTTGTACTAGTAACGGCCAAGTAATATTTTGGCATTTGGATGGAATGTTAGATAATTAGGTGAAAAATTTGATGTAATATAGAATTGCGATGTCAACATCTAGATCTGTTGTCCTTCATTTATCCGTGGTCTTTTTATACAACGGATAAATGAAGGACAACAGATCTAGATGTTGACGAAAATATTAATTTTAAATATGGCGATCTAATTAAAATACTCAGGTCATCGGATTTACTATTCCGTAATCCCCATCAAATCCAAAATAAAAGCATATTCCATAGCCGTTTCCTTATACCGTTCAAACCTTCCAGAAGCTCCTCCATGACCAGTAGTCATATTGGTATAAAGATATAGTTGATTCCGACCTTTTTTCATTTCTCTTAGTTTAGCGACCCATTTAGCAGGTTCCCAGTATTGTACTTGAGAATCATGTAAACCGGTGGTGACTAAGAGATTCGGATAGCTTTTATTTTCGATGTTATCGTAGGGCGAATAGGATTTGATGTAGTCGTAATATTCCTTAATTTTTGGATTACCCCATTCGTTGAATTCTCCTGTTGTTAATGGAATACTTTCGTCCAGCATAGTGGTGACTACATCGACAAAAGGAACGGCTGCAATGACCCCTTTCCAAAGTTCTGGACGTTGATTAATAATGGCACCCATTAATAAACCTCCTGCACTTCCGCCCATGGCAAATAGTCGCTTTCGACGGGTATAATTATTGTCTAAAAGAAACTCAGCACAATCAATAAAATCGTTGAACGTATTTTTCTTTTTCAACATTTTTCCATCCTCGTACCAATGACGACCCATCTCTTCTCCACCTCGAATGTGTGCTATGGCATAGGCAAATCCTCGATCTAGAAGACTCAACCTTACCGAACTAAAATAAGGGTCCATAGAGTGTCCGTACGAACCATAAGCGTAAAGGAGTAGGGGAGACTTCCCATTTCGACGAAAGCCTTTTTTATAAACGATAGAAATTGGCACTTTTACACCATCTCTCGTAGTGGCAAACCGTCTTTCTGACTTATAATTTTTTGAATCAAAATCTCCGATGACTTCCTGTTGCTTCAATAACTTTAATTTCCGCTTGACCATATCGTAGTCAAAAAAGGAGTTAGGAGTGGTCATGGAAGTGAATCCAACTCTTAAGGTATCGGTATCAAAGTCATGATTGACAGAAGTGGCAGCCATGAACGCCTCTTGACCGAAATTAATATAATGTTCTTCCCCTTTCCAAGGTTTAATTCTTATTTGAGAAATACCGTTGATTCTTTCAGATAAGACCAAATAATCTTTGAATAGGTCCATGTCTTCTAAGAGGACATCATCCCGATGAGAGATTACTTCTTTCCAATTTTCTTTGGTGGTTGCTTTTTCTGAGGTTTCCATCAACCTAAAATTCTTTGCACCCATATTGGTCAAGACAAAGAACTTATCTTCGAAATGATCTATACTATATTCGTGATCATTTTCTCTTGCTTGAAAAATCTGAAATGCTCCATCGGGATTGTTCGCATCCAGAATTCGATATTCCCTTGAAATGGTCATAGCGGCTATGATGACCAAATATTTCTTGGATTTAGTTTTGTAAATACCCGTTCTGAAAGTCTCATCTGCTTCATGATAAATTTCTACATCCTCTGAAGGATCTGTCCCTAATTTATGTTTGAAAATTTTATAGGGCCTTAAAGCTTCATCTTTTCTGGTGTAGAAAACGGTTTGATTATCATTCGCCCAAACTGCCGAACCTGTCGTATTTTCTATTTTGTCGGCTAAATATTCTCCCGTTTTTAGGTTTTTAAATCGTAGTGTATAAATTCTACGACTCACGGTATCTTCTCCAAATGCTAAAATTTCGTTGTTTGTACTGACACTTCTGCCACCGACAGCATAATACTCATAATCTTTAGCTAGCTCATTGACGTTGAGCATTATTTCTTCTTCGGACTTCAAGGTGCCTTTTTTTCTAGCATGAATCGG
>CALDTJ010000625.1 GCA_937924145.1 uncultured Saprospiraceae bacterium | reverse complement strand
ACATTAGAGCTTATTATTATCTTGATGACATTTTTGTTTTATTAGATGTTCGTTACTTAAGGAAGCAATTGATGGGCACAGCGTTTTTGTTTTTCAATCATCTAAAGACGAAATGTTATCTGTTTTATTGATATATTTTGAGGTATAAAACTTCGATTTTGATTGTTTTATTAAGATAGAATGAACCAGTAACCTATAAATCCTGTTATTGGAGGTGATATTTACATAGCGTAATCAGAACCTTCAAAAAGTCAAAACACCTGCGAAATAAATTTTATTTGTTAAATTTTCATATAACGATTAGTTATTATTTTTAAAATAAAATTTTTATTTCTGCCTGTTTATCAATAACTTTATAGCTTAGAGAAAACTTTAATTTATTTATTTGGCATCGTATTTGGAATATACGAAAACAAATATTTAATAATTTTTTAAATTGCAAAACATAGTTATGAGAAAGCAGAAAAACGAAACTGTTACACTACAGAAGGGGCCTGCCGCTGACATCCAGTTAGATTATGCTGAACTAAGAAAAGCTGTATTAGTATTAAGAGCGATTAACCACAAGTTACGCCAAAGAATTGTTGATTTATTAGAGGAAAATCAGAGTATGACCGTTACTGATATTTATATCAAGTTACGATTAGAACAATCTGTTGCTTCTCAACATTTAGCAATTTTACGTCGTGCTGGAGTTGTTGCTACTGACCGCCACGGAAAATTCATTTACTATTCTTTGGATAAGGATAGATTAGCTCAAATTTCTCGATTAGTTGAGGAATTAGCAAATTAAAAACTATGAAGGAAAAGTAAAATTTACATTTTTCAATTTTTTAAACAACTATTTTCCAAAGCAAAACAAACTTTTATTTTTATAAATTCAAGTTATTTAACTACACAACTTTTTGGAAAAGCATTGTTTAAGAAATTCCTAACAATACACTTCAGAACAAGCTCATAAGACAAAATCTGGTATTTTTTTTGCCAGATGCAACCTAAATGCTCTAAATCCGTTGATTTAGAGCATTTTTTTGTATATATTTTTTGAGAATTCGGTTAAATTTGGCATATTTGCTTGCAAGTAAATAATTGTTTCAACTAAACCAAGAGTTCTATGAGAAAGGCTAGGGTAAACATTAACAATGAAAAACTACAGACCTCTGCGGAGATTCTTAGGGCATTAGCCCATCCGCTGCGACTGAAGATTTTATCGTTCATTGACCAAAATGGCACAATCAACGTCAACAAAATCTACAACACGCTCAAATTAGAGCAGTCTATCACATCGCAGCATTTAAGAATTTTACGCATGGCAGGACTAGTAGGTACCCAAAGGGATGGCAAGTTCATCCATTACAGTATTGAATACCCCAAGATTGCAAATGCAGTCAAAGCTATCAACAAGTTCCTCGATGAGGACGAAGAAGGATAGTTTACAAAAAACTTAGGTAAGTAAATTACCGAATTTAAAGGAGGCAATATCTACACTATTTGTCTCCTTTATTTTTTTGCAAGATGGCAGGATTATACAGGATGATAGGATTTTTTCTCTTCAATTTCATCTGAGATTTTATAGGTCGTTCTTACTAGGCATTCAAATTAGGTTGGGTGCTTAGATTTTGACAATTTCATGTTCTCACTTCTCACATGCTCACTTCCCTTTCTCCTGTTCCAAATAAGCCGCTGCACCTTCCATTTGTTCATAAAAATCTTCTCCGTATTTTCTAATGATGGGTTCTTTTAAAAATTCGTAAACTGCCACCTCTTCTTGTTCTCCCAATGCACAAGCTGCCGAACAAATGTCCCATTTATCGTAATTTAATGCTTCAAATCCTGTTTTTTTATTCGAGCTTACTCGAATAGGGTAGAGATGGCAAGAAATAGGCTTTTTAAAGTCCGTGACGCCTGCATTATAGGCCGCCTCTATTCCACACTTGGCTGCACCATTTTCTAAGGTCATAAAGGCACAGGCGGAGCCATCCACTAAAGACGTCCCCCATTCATTGGCATCTTTACCTTCGTAATAAACATACTTCCCTTTTTCTTCGATGACTTTGACGCCTAATGGAGAAAGAAAAGGTTTGATATCTTCATAAATTCTATCAAGGGTCTCTTTTTCCTCTTCCTCTAAAGGCGCTCCATAATCACCTTCCCAACAACAAGCACCTTTGCACGCTTTTAGATTGCAAATGAATTGCTTTTCTAAAACATCATCACTTACTAATTTATCGTCTATTATAATCATATTGCTTAGGAATTTCAGTAAAGGTAAGTCTAATGAAATGAAAATTAAAATAAATAAGAAAAATGAAAATTGAGATGGATTGATTGTCAAGTTTGAGCATAATTGATAAATCCTAAATGGTAGAAAGTATCGAGATCATTCTAATTACTCGATTGCCTGTTTACTCCTTATATCAAGCAAAAAGAAAGAGGGGCTTAAAAAGCACCGCCTTCTTTACGCAAAAAACAATAGCCCACAGTTTTCACCGTAGTGCCTTAAAAAAAGGCTTACCTCTTTCGAAGTAAGCCCATTTTGTATTATTTTCAGTAAGTATTTTACTGGAATTATTGACTATTTACCGCCATCTAATTCATCTTGCCACTTTTTCAATTCATCCCATTTGCCATCTGCTGCCATACCTGCCTGTTGTGGCCAAGTGGTTGGATTATGCATTTGGTATCGCTTACCCGCTGCTGCAAGAATTTCTCTAATACGGTCAACTGAAGTTTCGCTTAGGATTCTCCAAGTGTAGATGCCCGCATTATAGAGGATGTCTTCAATCTTAGGACCGATGCCTTCGATTTTTTCTAAGTCATCTTTCTCTCTGATTTCAGTAACTTCTCGACGACCAACGATTTTTCCTTCGCCTGCTGTTCGAGTTTCACCAATTACAGATCGAGATTCTTCTACCGTGCCCATGTTTGCCATCATTTGCTTAAGCATATTCATATCAATCTGCTTAACAACTTCTACTTCCTTGATGATCTCTACTGGTATTTCTTTAATTACCTCTACTTCTTTGATGACTTCCACTTCTTTAATTACCTCTACTTCTTTGACGACTTCTACTTCTTTAATTACTTCCACCTCTTTGATCACTTCCACCTCTGTTGGCTTTTCTGCCAATTTAGCCTCTGTTTCTTTGTATAGTTTATCCAGTTGTGCATATCTGTTAGACCATTTGCCCATCATCGTTTCCTTATCTGCTAAGGCTGCATTATACTTGCTTTCCCATTCAGCAGTATAGTTCCCCCACTTGATATTCCACTCGTTGTTGATTTGGTCAACTGCTGCCGTATTTGATTCTGCTGCAGATAGCTTACCTTCCCATTCTGAGGTATAATCACCCCACTTCAAGTTCCAACTGTTGTTGATGTTTGTAATTTCAGCATCTTTTTCAGCTGCTAAAGCATTGTATTTACTTTCCCATTCTGAGGTATAGTTCCCCCACTTAATATTCCATTCGTTATTAATATTCTCAACTGCGCTGCCTTGTTCTTCTGATTTAAGCGATAATGCGTTGTATTTGCCTTCCCATTCTGAGGTGTAATCGCCCCACTTCAAGTTCCAACTGTTGTTGATGTTCGCAATTTCAGCATCTTTCTCTGCAGCCAAAGCATTATACTTACTTTCCCATTCAGAGGTATAGTTCCCCCACTTAATGTTCCATTCGTTGTTAATATTATCAACTGCTTCAGTGTTAGACTCAGCTGCTGCTAATTTACCTTCCCATTCAGAAGTATAATCACCCCACTTCAAGTTCCAACTGTTATTAATATTAGTAATTTCAGCATCTTTTTCAGCAGCCAAAGCATTATATTTACCTTCCCATTCAGAAGTATAATCACCCCACTTCAGGTTCCAACTGTTGTTGATATTAGCAATCTCAGCATCTCTTTCTTTCAACTGTGCAGCGATGCCATTGTATTTACCTTCCCATTCAGAAGTATAATCACCCCACTTCAAGTTCCAACTGTTGTTGATATTAGCTACTTCTTCGTCTTTTGCTTTAAATTTAGCGTGAAGATCATTGTACTTATTCTCCCACTTTAGATTTAAAGCAGTCAACTCGTTTTGCCATTCATTGTGCAAACCTAATTTCTCTTCTTCCAAGGTTTTAACAGTTCCATGAAGGCCGTTATATTTATTCTCCCACTTCAAATTTAGCCCCACCAATTCGTTGTTCCACTCATTGTGCAAGTCAACTTTTTCTTGCTCTAAGGTACTATAGTTTGTTTGAAGGGCAGCATAACTCTTTTTTTGAGTAGTAACTGTTCCTGTTAATTCTTCAACTTTACTTCTCAGCCAATTCCAGCCTAATAGCCAGCCCAAAAATGCTGCAATAGCACCGAATAACAATGGGAATAACCAACAAAAAATTCCAGATAACATAATATGATAGATTTTGTATTTTAATTTAAAATTTGTTTAACTTTTTGAATACCGATTTAGATTTATTTTAATCTAACCTCTACTCGTCTGTTTTTTGATTTACCTTCTTTCGTTGCATTATCTGCAATCGGCTTAGTTGGTCCGTATCCATTTGGAGGGCTTAAACTACTGGCAGTCAATCCATTATTAATTAAGTAACCTTTAACGAATTCTGCTCTTTTTCTTGAAAGTCTTGAATTCATTGCAGCATCGCCTACATTATCTGTATGACCTCCTACTTCTGCTTGACTACCCTCAACGTTATCTAAGTAAAATACTAAATCTGCAAAATCTTTTTTCTGATTTTGAGTTAAAGTCACATTTTGTTGCCCTGTTTGGAAATAAATAGTGATTGGGTTAGCATCTAACCTTGCTTTAATAGCAGCTAGTCTTTCCGCTAAGTCATTTGTTGTTTCTGAAAAACTAAACTCCGCTCCATCTAATAGAACGCCATCCTTCAGATTTACATTAGCACCGACTAATCTGTCTCCAGTTAGTAGTTGTTTTGCACTAATACCTAATGCGGTAAAAGCCTTTTTTACTTCATTGGCTCTTGCCAGCCCTAAAGTTGGAAATACACTACTATTTTCTTCACCTTCTTTGTATAAACCAGTTATAGTCATACTTCGGTTTGGATTCGCTTTCAAATAAGTAGCTGTTTCATTAATAGATGTATTAACACCCGCTGATAGTGGTGCAATATAATTGTAACTAGCTTCACTGAAATCAAAATGATTGCGTGCGGTGGTTTTAAAGCTAGAACCATCTTGTATTAACAAGCGATCGTTGCTAACAGGAGGTGGAATCACTGCTGTTGTTTTTTCTTTAGCAGAAGGAGTCACTCCACATAGTCTGTTCTTAAAAAAAATAGTTCCTAGAATTAGCCAAGCTATTAAGCATAGCAGAATAAAGTAAAAAAGATTTTTGTTCATCTTATAGTTATTTAAAAGTAAGATTTGATAGTAAAATTTAGTGTAATTATTTTCTCAATTGTAATAGGATATCTAATATGTCCGAAAATTAATGTATTCTTTATAAATTTCTAACAATTTATCTACCTATCTTTTTATTTTTTAATTTAATATAGGAAATATTCTTGTAGTGTATTAAAGTAAGCCTAGGCTTAAGTGCTTATAAATCACTACAAAATGTTTTTTGAGTCGGAAGTTATTAATAGAAGGATTGTGTAAGTGCTCTTCTAGAATATTGATTTTTTCAGTATGTTTTACTTACTTGGAGATGGTAGAAAACAATTTTATTATAAGAAGTTATTTCTTTGTTTTATGATGTTGTCCCATTCTCCTATTAACTGTTATGTTAATTTTCTCTTAAGACAGGCAATTATAGTGAATAGTCACACAAAAAGGAAAGGAAATTTGATTTTTCTTTGAAGATATTCATAAAACGAAGAAAACCTTGACTATTTGTGGTAGCCAAGGTCCTTTATTTTACTTATTTTATCAAAATTTATCTTAGTCCGTTTTTTTAGCTCGAGTAGTTGTCTTTTTTGCTGCTGGTTTCTTTCGAGTAGTTGTCGTTTTCTTAGCCGCAGGTTTTTTGGCTGTTGTTTTTTTAGCAGCAGGCTTTTTCGTGGTAGCTCTTTTTGTAGCGGGCTTAACCACTTCTTTTTCTTTTACCTCTTTCAATTCTTTGGTCAATTTAGCCACTTTTACTTCTAAAGACTTGATTCGCTTTTCTAGTGCTGTTTCTCTCTCTTTAGATGGGATGTCCATTTTATCCAAAGCAGTTCTAACCATATTTTGAATGTTTGATTCTAATTCATCTGTCTTGACTTTAAAATCTTTTTCAAATTCTGTAAATGCTTTTTTGCCTTCTTCGGCGGTGATATCTCCGTTGTTGACTAGATCATCAATCCGTTCTTTCATCCCTTTTGGATTCGTTAAAAATCCAACGCCTGTATAGAATGCTTTCTTTAAAATATTTTCGATCATGATTTTAATTTTTTTAATGTTGTTCGGTTATGTAGATAAAACCAATTTACATGGTTTTTGTTGAAAACCATCTGATGGATTAGATTTAGTCCGTCATTCTTTCGACGAATGAACCTAAGAGAAGTAACTCATGCTTTAGGCTTCACTATTTTATAGACTGAACTTTCCAATAAGTCAAAGATCGCCAGAGCCATTCAAAAGGCCCAAATTTGAATCTACTTAACCACCATTTTGAAAATAAGATTTGAAAAACCCAGATACCCAAGATATAGAACCATTGTTCTGCTCTGCCTACTGAATTGAATAAACCTAAACTATGGCCATAAAATATCAAAGTTGTGATAACGGACTGCATTAAATAGTTGGTCAAAGCCATACGTCCGAAGGGTGCTAACCATTTTTTTAAAGTAGGTAAAAAAGAACTTTTACAAAGCCACATATTAAGACCAATTGGTTGAGGTTCGTTATGCATAGATTGTAGCATTTTCGTAAAGAAAAATAGGACGACAATTTATTAATTGCCGTCCTATTTAAGTCTCTAGTTTTAGCGTTTTAACTAAGACAATTATTTGGATATATTCCCCTACTTGCCACCACCGAATAGTCGCGAAAACCATCCTTTGATAACCATCCACATCAAGGATAGTCCATTTAAAGAATTATCAGCTTCGGTTTTTGGCACCTCAACTTTCTTTATTTTAGGAGCAGCACTTTTGGCTTTTTGCACACCATTGGTAGCGACCGTCCCTGCGCTTGCCAGAGCTGTTTTTAATTCATCATCTAAAGCTTTTTGTGCTGCTTGTACATCTGCCACTGCTTTTTGTACTTCCTCTGCGGCATCGCTAACTGCTTTAGCTTTTTCTTCTGTGCTTGCATCTTTAGAGACGATTTCTTCAGATTTGGCCTCCGTTATTGACGCATCTACAATAGAGGCTGCCGTATCAGTAGGATTATTTGCTGCTACAAATTCTGTATCTTCAGCTAGTTTAGTTTTAAAATTATCGACAAACTGATTTAATACTTGATCGGTTACTTCATTGATTAATCTTGCACCGAATTGGGCTAACTTTCCGACTATGGATAGTGTCATGGTAAAATCGACTGCTGTTCCACCAGCAATTGGACTCAAAAGACCATTCATTTTCATATCTGCACTACCTTTCCCTTTAGCATCAAGTCCCTTGCCCTTGAGGTCCATTTTCCAATTGGCTTTATCTAATTCTACGATCTCTACTTCACCATTGAATTTCACTTTCACTGGTCCTAATTTCATAGCGACTTGCCCTTTGAAATTTCTGTCATCCACTTTTTCTGTTAAAGACGCCCCTGGCACACAAGTAACAATTTTGGTTGGATCTGCTAAATAAATCCATACTTTTTCAATGGGCTCTTCTAATTCGAATTTTTTATTGATGGTAGTTGTCATGATTTTAGATTAGCTAGATAATATTGATTGGCACAATATAAAAAATCAAATTGATATACCAAATTTTACTTAGTTAGAAGACCAAAAGATGTGTATTTTTAGCAGGTTACATTTTAGTATAGATCTATAGAACAATTTCTTACTCAAATCATTAGATACTATGTATTACATGGTATAATATGATTAGATCTCTTAAAAATTGTTTTTTATGAATATCCTTGTGCTCAACGCTGGTAGTTCGTCCATCAAAGCTGCGGTTATTAACCCTATTAGTGGAAAGCGTTTTTTAGAATTGACTGCTGATAATTTGTTGGATCAACCCACACTACAATTTTCTGATGGAACGACAACTCCATTAAGTAAAACGGGGCACGAACATGCGCTCAAAGTTTGCTTGACTGCTTTGGAGGAAAAATTATCTGACACAAAATTAGCGGGGGTCGGTCATCGAGTCGTTCACGGAGGAGAGGCCTTTGATGGTCCAGTAAGAATCACCGATGAAGTGGAGGGGCAAATTGCAGCACTTTCCCCTTTGGCTCCTTTGCACAATCCTGTTAATCTAAGTGGAATACGTGCTGCGCGGAAACAATTTTCGGATTTAGACCATTTCGCCATTTTCGATACCGCTTTCCACCAAAGCATGCCAAGGCGTGCTAAAACTTATGCGCTACCGAAAGAATTGATAGAGCAATATGGTATCCGACGATATGGTTTTCATGGTACAAGTCATCAATATGTTGCCCAACGTGCTGCTGAATATTTACAAAATGACCTACGAAACCTGCGGATCATTACTTGCCATCTTGGAAATGGTTGTAGCGTTGCAGCAATTGAATTCGGTCGTTCCGTAGAGACGAGTATGGGGATGACGCCTTTAGAAGGATTAGTAATGGGAACTCGTAGCGGAGATATAGATCCTGGTCTTTTTGCTTATCTTAGAGAACAAAGTGGTTTGTCTACCAATGAGGTCGAAACCATGCTTAATCGAGAAAGTGGGCTATTAGGCTTATCTGGCAAGAGTAACGATATGCGAACCATCCTAGCAGCAGCTACTAATGGTGATCCCGACTGTCAATTAGCTTTACAAGTCTTTACTCACCGTTTGCGTAAATATATCGGTGCTTATACAGCGGTAATGGGAGGGGTAGATGCTATCGTTTTTACAGGAGGCATCGGAGAGAATAGTGCCGTGATTCGTCATCGTGCAGTCCAAAGGATGGATTACCTAGGAGCGGTCATTTATGAAGAAAGTAATACTGCTATTCAGCTAACCGAAGATCAACCTGTTGGAGAATTTCATGTTCGACATAGTCGAGTTAGTCTTTTAGTAATAAAAACAGACGAACAACTGGCAATTGCTCGGGATTGCCATAAATTGCTTGAAAAAGCAGATGAGGTTAATACTTTACCCGTCATTCCAGTAGCTGTTTCGGCTCGACATGCTCACTTGACTCGTGCCACATTGGACACTCTTTACGGTGTTGGCTATGAATTAACGGTCAAAAAATGGTTGTCGCAGCCCGGCCAATTTGCTGCCGAAGAAACGATTACCGTCGTTGGACCACGCAATACTATTGAACGAGTTAGAATCTTAGGCCCTCTGCGTAGTAAAGACCAAATAGAAGTGTCGAGAACGGATGAGTTTTTTCTTGGAATTGACGCACCGATTCGGGAGTCTGGCAAAGTAGCCAATACCCCTGGTTGCAAAATTATTGGCCCTGCTGGTTCGGTGACCATTAAGGATGGATTGATTTGTGCGTGGCGACATATACACATGACGCCTGCCGAGGCAATTCAATTTGGTGTCCAAGATCGGGATGTGGTCGAAGTAGCGGTTGGCAGTCCTGACCGTCCCGTGATTTTCGGGAATGTCCTCATTCGGGTTTCGGATCAATACAAACTAGAAATGCATATTGATACCGATGAAGGTAATGCTGCGGAGATTAATACTGGTGATGAAGGGGTATTGACTTTGACTGGTCGGACTGGGACACTTCGTAAGCGTCGGGTGGAGAATCGGGTGGTTTAAAAAATACTATACGCTATAAAATTTTATTGAGCGAACAAATATCGATTTTGTTTCAACTTACTATATTTTTACCAATATTTACTTTATTTCTTCTCAGAATTTGAATTAGTATTACCATCAGATTGCTGTAAAACTGTGGTAATCGACTCTATGGTTCAAAATTTATTCCCTTTCGATATTTTGATTAAACTTATGCTAAGTTTTTGCTGGGACTACAATGTCTTTAATAAAAATCTAATTACCTATTTCTATACAGTTTTATCATGCCTTTATTTTAGTTTTTAAAAATGGTACGATTTTTTCTAAAAAGGCATTGTGTAATTCTTGCTAACAATTTCCTTCCTAAGTTATTAGAATACATGAGATTACTAATACTTCCCGCCCCTCCCCACTTTAGATTCTTTACCCAAAATTTTTAATATGAAAAATTTGTTTTTTTGCTCTCTGTGTTTTTTCTTTCTTTTAGTAAGTTGTTCAAAAGATAATGACATCAGCAATGCTGAGTTAATTGTTAATGATTGGAGGATTACTGCTCGTACTGTCGATCCACCAATTGCTTTTGGAGGAACAATGGTTTCAGATCTTTATGCGCAAGCTGAAAGTTGCTACAAAGATGATATTATTTCTTTCAAATCAGATGGGAAATATACTGTAGAAGAAGGTTTGACCAAATGCGATGATAGCGACCCTCAAGTTTCAGAGGTAGGTACTTGGCAGCTTAATAGTGATGAGACTATCTTAGTATTGACTGATTCAGATTCTGATGTTACAGAAATAAACATTGTTAAAATGTCAAAAAATAGTATTGAGATGAATTTCATTGAAAAAGAAAATGATGTAAACTATACTTACACTTTGATTTTAGATATTAACTAAATCTAAAAATTATTTTTTATTGGGCAATTTGGAATATTCAAGTTGCCCAATAATTTTATATATAAGCAGCCAAATCTCCTAAAGATTTAGTGGTGACCACCGACCCAAAAGGCAATCCTTCCTTAGTCTCCCCATACTGATTAATCCAACAAGCATCCAATCCAAATACACTCGCTCCAGAAACATCCCACTGGTTAGAAGAAAAGAAAATCAAATCCTCCACCGTTGCGCCTAATTGATCCAATGCCATCTGATAAACCGCAGGTCGAGGTTTATAAACACCAATATCATCGACCGACAAAATGTGATCTACATAATATTGAATACCAGTTAATTGCACCCCATTATCTAACATCGACCGAGTCCCGTTAGACAAAATAGCTACTGTCTTGCCATGATTTTTTAATGCCCTCAATAAATCTTTTGCACCATCAATTAACTGAGGCGTATCGTAAAGCGGTAATAGAATATCAAATACCTTTTCATCCGCAATTCCATTTAATCTCATGCTATAAACTAAAGCATCTCTAGTCACGGTACTGAAAGGTTCATATTGATTCATTTCATTTCGAAGCCAAGTATATTGGAGTTGTTTGTTACGCCAAACATTAATTAAATTATCGGTTTTGTCGCCTGCTATTTTAGTCAATTCTACTTTGACTTCACTCGTTTTAAATAAAGTCCCGAAGGCGTCAAAAACAAAATACTTTTTAGTAGAAATATCTTGAATATTCATCAATTGTCATTTTTTTGTTTTTCTTAGGGCAAAAATACCTAATAAAGTGTGAAATTTTTCTAAATTGGCAGAATATTAATTTTTTCTAAGAATAGAGAGCCGAGAGTAGAGAATAGAGATGCTTACCTAGAGTCTCTACTCTCTGTTTTCTAATCTCACATCTTATCACGTAAAACCTTAAATTAAATTATGAAAGTACCCGTTTCGATTACTGTGAATGGAAAACAGTACGACAAAATGGTCGAGCCTAGAATGTTGCTCGTCTATTTTTTGAGAGAAGAACTGGCACTGACAGGCACACATATTGGTTGCGATACCAGTAGTTGTGGAGCTTGTACCATCCATCTAGATGGCAAAGCCCTTAAATCTTGCACAATGTTAGCGGTCCAAGCTAACGGAAAATCAGTTACCACTATAGAAGGCATGGCGAATGGAGAAAACTTACATCCGCTACAAGAAGGATTCCACATGGAACACGGCTTGCAATGCGGTTTCTGTACACCTGGAATGATTATGTGTGCCGCTGATATTTTAAAGAATAATCCTAATCCAACTGAAGAAGAAATTAGACATGGCTTGGAAGGCAATTTCTGTCGCTGCACTGGCTACCACAATATTGTGAAGTCTATTCAGTATGCGGCGAATAAGATGGCTAGTTGATTGATTATTAATTAATAGTTGATTGTGGCAAAGGTCTCAAATCAACGAGGAATAAATAATTTATCAACCAATAATTTATCAACTAATAATCAACACAATGACATATATAGGTTCCTCTGTAAAAAGAGTAGAAGATAAACGGTTCATCACCGGACAAGGCAATTATACGGATGACATCGTATTGCCTCAGATGACCTACGCTTGTATGGTGCGTAGTCCACATGCACACGCAGAAATTGTGAGTGTGGATATTGCTCATGCAGAACAAATGGATGGCGTAGTTAAAATATTCACGGGAAAAGATACGGATGCCGCTGGTATTGGTGGTGTTCCTTGTGGTTGGCAAGTCGATTTTAAAAACGGCGATACCATGAAAGAACCACCGCATCCACTTTTGGTGTCGGATAAAGCGCGTCACGCAGGTGATGCAGTGGCTATGGTGATTGCTGAAACGTACGCACAAGCCAAAGATGCTGCTGAAATGGTCATGGTAGAATATAATGTTTTACCTGCTGTCACGAATGCTAAAGTAGCCCGTGCAGACGGTGCGCCACAAGTACATGCAGATGTACCAAACAATCTAGCTTTTGATTGGGAATTAGGAAATCCAAGAGAAGAGGTAGATGCAGCTATTGCAGCGGCACATCATGTGACGACTTTAGAGTTTATTAATCAAAGAGTTATTTGTAATGCGATTGAGCCACGAAGTGCAATTGGGCATTTTGATACGGCTTATGACAAGTACACTTTGTATACTTCTACGCAAAATCCGCATTTGATACGATTGTTATTATGTGCTTTTGTTCTGGGGCTACCAGAGCATAAAGTTCGAGTCGTTGGACCAGATGTGGGAGGTGGATTTGGTAGTAAAATTTTCCATTATACAGAAGAGGCTTTAGTTATTTGGGGGTCTAACCAAATTAAGCGACCGATTAAGTGGACTGCGGAAAGAAGAGAAAGTTTTATGACGGATGCAGCAGGTAGAGATCATATCACGACCGCTAAAATGGCATTTGATAAAGATGGAAATGTCTTGGCTTTATCCGCAGATACTTATGCGAACATGGGGGCTTACTTATCGACGTTTGCGCCAGCCGTTCCAACTTATTTACACGGTACTTTATTGCAAGGTTTGTACACAACGCCTTTAATTAATGTGAGTGTAGATGCAGTCTTTACGAATACGACGGCAGTAGATGCTTATCGAGGGGCAGGTCGTCCTGAGGCGACTTATCTATTAGAAAGATTAATGGATACAGCCGCTTTAGAAATGGGTAGAGACCCTGCGGAATTGCGGTTACAAAATTTTATTGCACCTTTCGATGGGGTAGAGCAAGAAGGTTATCAGACACAAGTAGCACTACAGTACGATAGTGGAAACTATGAACCTGTCTTGAAAAGAGGTTTAGAAATGGTGGGCTATGAGCAATTTAGAGCAGACCAGAAAGCAGCAGAAGGTACAGGTAAATTGTTAGGAATTGGTTTTTCGACTTATATCGAGGCTTGTGGTATTGCGCCATCGGCAGTCGTTGGAGCATTAGGTGCAAGAGCAGGTTTATTCGAATCAGCACAAGTACAAGTTCATCCGACTGGAAAAGTGAGTGTCTACTCTGGTTCACATTCACATGGACAAGGACACGAAACGTCTTTTGCACAAGTAGTGGCAGATAAAATGGGGATTCCAATGGAAGATGTAGAAATCATTCATGGAGATTCAGATGCCGTTGCTTTTGGTATGGGAACTTATGGTTCTCGTAGTTTGGCAGTAGGCGGTAGTGCGATTGTGAAAAGTATTGAAAAAGTATTAGAAAAAGGCGCAAAAATAGCCGCTCACTTATTGGAGGCATCGGTCGATGATTTGGACTATGCAGAAGGTAAATGGACGGTAAGAGGAACAGATAAATCGGTTGCTTTTGGAGATGTGTCGCTAACAGCTTATGTGCCACATAATTATCCAGAAGGTTTAGAGCCAGGTTTAGATTTCTCAAGTTTCTATGACCCTGCCAATTTTACTTACCCTTTCGGTTGTCATATTTGTATTGTAGAAATTGATACCGAAACGGGTGAAGTTAAAATAAAGCGATTTATAGCGGTAGATGATGTAGGAAATGTCATTAATCCAATGATTGTAGATGGTCAAATCCACGGTGGTTTAGCACAAGGAATTGGACAAGCATTCTGTGAAGGTGCCATCTATGATGAAAGTGGTCAACTCATCAATGGTACTTACATGGATTATGTGATGCCAAGAGCAGATGATTTACCTTCTTTTGAAATAGATAGAACCGTCACGCCTTGTCCGCACAACCCACTGGGTGTGAAAGGAGCAGGTGAGGCTGGTTGTATTGGCTCAACACCTGCGGTGGTTAATGCGGTAATGGATGCCTTAAAAGGATATGGTATTCATGATGTGGAAATGCCGATTACGAGCCAGAAGGTTTGGAATATTATTCATGGGAGTTAGTTGATAAAGTGATACTAATGCTTGCGATATTTCAAGTCTCCAGACTTGAAATCCATATTAGGGTCGTCTCCTGACGACCGCAATTAAGCAGAATATCACAAACCAAAGTCGTCAGGAGACGACAAAAATACAAGGTTCAAGTCTGGAGACTTGAACCATCGATAAGCAAGTGTCTAAAATAATTAATAATAAATAATAAATCAACCATAATGGTTCCAAGTAAATTTGCATACCATCGACCATCCACCGTCAAAGAGGCGATTGAGTTATTAGCAGCACATGGAGACGATTCGAAAATATTGTCGGGTGGACATAGTTTAGTGCCTGTTCTCAAATTGCGGTTAAATGACCCTGAGCATATCATTGATGTTTCGGGAATTGAGTCAATGGGAGGCATAAGAGACAATGAAAAATCAATTACCATCGGTGCAAATGCAACGCATGGAGAAATTGCTAATAATGCTGCTTTGAAAGCGCATGCTCCTATGATCGCCCATGCAGCGAGTATGATTGGAGATGTGCAAGTCCGAAATTTTGGTACAATCGGTGGTAGTATTGCCCATGCTGATCCTGCGGCAGATTGGCCAGCAGTTTTGTTGGCAGCAGACGCCAATGTGGTTTTATCCCACGCAGGAGGACAGCGAGAAGTAGATATTGACCAATTTTTTAAAGGGCTGTTTATGACAGCGATGGATGAAGAAGAAATTATTACCGCTATTCGAATCCCTAAAACGGCATTTAATAAGAATTCGACTTATGTCAAATTTCCTCAACCAGCATCTCGTTTTGCCTTAGTTGGCTGTGCGGCTGCCATAGCGAATTCGGACGGGTACATTACCGAGGCTAGAGTTGCTTTTAGTGGTGTTAGTGGTACTCCCTTTAGAGACAGTAATGTGGAGAAATCACTGAAAGGAAGTGTGTTAAACGAAGGTTCTATTGCGACTGCCACGGCAAGCGTAGCGGATGGGGTCTCAATCTTGAGCGATCATTTCGCCAAAGAGAATTATCGAAAACACATGGCGGGCGTTTATGCTCGGAAGGCTTTGAGCGCACTAGCCTAGGCTTACAAGGCGGCTGTTTTCTACAGCCACTTTGTTTTGATAAACTAAAAAATCTGCTAGCTGTTAGGTTGGTGGATTTTTTTATTTATCGAATTTGAGTTGGAAATAAATATCTTTTAGATGGAATGTAAAATTATTGACGGTAAAAGAATCACTTTCTTCTGTGTATTCTGTTTCGATCTTATGGACGATAAATTTCCTAGTAGTTTTTGGAAAGGCTTGTTGTAATAAGAAAGCAAAATCCATCATGATTTCGCTGTGGTGTTCGTTTTCATAACTTATAGTAATGATTTCATTTTGGTAAAAATCAGCACGAAACTCGGCTTGACCAATAAAATGCCAGTACTCATCAAATGAGGCAGGAACTCGAACTAATTCATTTCCAGCCAATTTGACCAACTCTTCATAAGTTAAAGGTAGCTTACTTAATATTGCACTCATAACATTCTTTTTTAACAAAGATTATTTATTTCTTGGTTTTTTGTATAATCTGCGTATTCTACTTAATATTACTCAATTTCACTTGAAAAAGCAAAATAAATGGCGCAAGAAGGTATCGACAATACAAATCAATTGCTCTCTAACCAAGGCTACATAGCAGACCCCAACATCACGATGGGCATCTTCCTAGCCCAAAAACTCCAGCGACCGTTATTAGTAGAAGGCCCTCCCGGTGTTGGTAAAACCGAGATTGCTAAAGTCTTAGCTAAAGCTAATAATACAGAGTTGATTCGGCTACAATGTTATGAAGGTTTGAATGCCGAACAAGCACTCTACGAGTGGAATTACCAAAGACAATTATTAGCCTTAAAAATGATGGAATCTGAGACGCTGTCCATTCAGCAAAAGGAAGATTTCATTTTTAGTAAAGATTATTTATTAGAAAGACCCTTATTAAAAGCGATCACTAGAGAAAAATCGCCTGTTTTGTTAATTGATGAAGTAGATCGAGCAGACGAGGAATTTGAGAGTTTTTTATTAGAAATATTATCCGATTGGCAGATTAGTATTCCCGAATTAGGAGCAGTGAAAGCAACGCATATTCCACAAGTCATCATTACGAGTAATCGAATGAGAGAACTATCCGAGGCATTGCGTAGACGATGTTTTTACTTGTGGATTGATTATCCAACTTTTGAAAAGGAAGTGGAAATTGTACAGAATAAAGTACCTGAAATTGATGAAAGATTGGGTGAACAAATTTGTCAATTTATGCTCAACCTCCGCCAACGAAAATTGGATAAAGTACCTGGCGTAGCAGAAACGTTGGATTGGGCAAGGGCTTTAGCTGCTTTGCATATCGACCATTTGGATAAAAAAATAGTGGAGGATACTTTGGGGATTGTGTTAAAAGACTGGAAGGATATTAGAGAGACTTCTAATTCCTTGTCGGAGTTGTTGGAGCAGGTTGGGGTGCAAAGTAGATTGCATTAAAGTGGTTGGATATTTTGAAAAAAAAAGTTAATTTTATAGGAAAATGCTTTAAATTTTATAATATGACAGCGAAAGCAAAGAATTTAAAAAAAGATTTTCTAGGACTTTCAAGATTGGAACAATTGGAATTAATGCAATACTTTTTAGAGGTTTTTGCTACTAAACCAATTAAAAAAGAAGAAGAAAAGTTTATGCTTACCGATGAATGGAAAACGGAGTTAGACCGTCGTTCAGAAGAAATAAAATTAGGAAAAGTGCAGCTTTTAGATAACGATGAGGTGCTTGCAGAATTAGGACTATGAGTTACAAAATCAAATTACACCCACTAGCTAATTTAGAGTTAGTTGATTCTTTTCAATACTATGAAGAGCAACAAAAAGGATTGGGTTATCGCTTTCTAAGAGCGTATCAGGACAAGACTAAGTTTATTGCTAGTAATCCAGACGCAACTGAAATAATTTTTAAAAATAAAAGACGAGCAGTTATTAGTCCCTTTAAATACAATCTAATTTATCAAGTCAATCATTCTACAAAAGTTATTATTGTTCTTGCTGTAATGCATGGTAGCCGTTCTCCTAAAAGATGGCAAAATAGAAAGTAAGTTCAATGATTACTCGCCAAACCAACTTCTCCGCCAACCTAGTAGCCTTCTGCCGTCATCTTCGACAGTATGACTTCATTATCGGCCCATCCGAAGAACAAGATGCCCTACTTGCCATCAACTTAGTAAATCCCTTTGAATCCACGG
>CALDTJ010000624.1 GCA_937924145.1 uncultured Saprospiraceae bacterium | reverse complement strand
CTAATAGCCCAACTATCCGATAAATGACTCGTCAATAAATCATAAACGGGATCAGTAGGTTCCACGTTAAAATCACCTAATAGAATAATCGGTTCATTCTCAGTGGCATAAGTTTTTATTTTTTTCAGAATTAATTTGCTGGCCTCCGCCCTTGCGATCTTTCCTCTATGATCAAAGTGGGTATTGAAGACCCAATATTTTTGTCCACTTATTTTTTCTTTTATTTGAACATAAGTACAAGTTCGATTACAAACAGCATCCCAACCTAGTCCTACAGTATCAGGCGTTGTGGACAACCAAAAAGTACCTTCTTTCAATAAATCAAAACGGTTTTTGTTGTAAAAGATAGCGGTGTATTCTCCTTTAGTTTTTCCATCATCTCTAGCTACACCCACATACGCATGGGATTTTAAGCCATTATCCAAATAAGTTAATTGATGTAAGAAACCTTCTTGCGTGCCGATTACGTCAGGTAGATAAAACTGGATTTGATTTAAAAGAAAAGCTTTACGATGAGGCCACGCATTCAATGAATCATTCGGGGTATCCATCCGAATATTATAAGACATAAAAGTAGCGGACTGCCCAAAAAGCAATATATGGAAAGAAAAGAAGAGTAGTAAGAGCGTTATTTTTTTCATAAAAAAGTACGTTTAGTCTCAAATCTTCTTCAAAAGTCTAACATTATCAAGCATTAATCTAATTAAATCGTTTCTTTCTTTAAAAAGTAGGTATTTTTAGATAAAGTTAAAGAAACCATGGAGTGATGAAATATAGTGACTAAATAGATAAGAATTGGTCAAAATGTTAACCAGTAATTTGTTTTAGGCTAACAACTAAAACAAGTTTTTAAACGTTTTATAGATATGAATAACATGAAAAAGATAATAGCAAAATATAAAGATAAGTTCTCCGAAGTTAAATTGTGGAATAAGCTAACGAACTATGCCAAAGCAGCAGGCACCAAGACTGTTTACTCTGCATTACTTTTGTACTATGCCTACAAACGTAGTGATACACCTGCATGGGCAAAGCGAGTGGTAATAGGTACTTTAGGGTATTTTATTTCGCCGTTGGATATGTTGCCAGATTTGACGCCATTCATCGGCTATACGGATGATATTGGTATGCTAAGTTTAGGTTTAGTGACCATTGCTGCTTACGTAAACGATGAGGTGAAAGAGAATGCTCGCAAGCACTTAAATAAATGGTTTGGGGATGATTTAGACGAAGATGATCTGAAAGAAGTAGATGAGCAGTTGTAAGATAGGAATAGTATTAATTCAAAAATAAGAGCTATACGAAGTATTGGTAAGACTTATTCTTTGACGCAGAAAGACGCAGAGTTTTTATGATTTTTTATGTTTCCTTTATTTAATATTCTAAACATAATTGAAACATAACTTTTCGTAAGAAAACATAACAATTCATAATTTCAAACAGCGTCTTTCTGCGTCAAAAAAAATAGCACACGCCTAATTAAAAAATCACTCCACCAAAGTACACCGATTCAACACCACCTCCATAATCATACCTGTACAAATACCTTTGACTTTGATCTCAGCGCCAGGTTGAATGGCTGCAATTTTCTTTTTTTCTCCCAATTCAAAAGTACAAAGCACTCCACCGAAAGCATCGTCCGTCCCAAAAAGTACAACAGGCGCGCCCTGTTCGTCTTCAGAAATTTCAGTAACTGTCCCCGTCACTTCAAAGATTTTACCGATGTAGAGTTTATCTCCACGTTCTTGATTGTTAGTGTATGCTTGAAAAAGTTGATTGGCAGGCATCGTAATATCTACAGGATCTGCTTTAGCACTGACCTTGGGAACATTTAGGAAAGAATAGTAGGATACTCCACCGATAATGGCGATTAAGAGGAGGGCAGCAAGAAGGTATTTTATGGTTTTGCTCATAATACGGGTTTCGGGTTGCGGGTTTCGGGTTTCGGGTTGCTTGGGTAACTCGCAACCCGCAACTCATTTATGTCCGACTTTTTGCCAAAGCATTTCGTCGTTTGTAGGTCATTTCGCAACGAACTTTAATCGTTTTAGAAATACCTAAAGAATTTACATCAATAGTCATTGCGCTTGGAAGTTTTTCCTTCATTAGCTCATTGACTTTATTCACACTACCATCTTCGATCACCATATTAAAGTTAGAAGAGGCTTTAATGGTTCCGTCAGCATTGACGATCAAAGTACCTTTGGCAGAAGTAACTCTTTTTTCATCCCAAATAAATAAATTACCTTTCACTTCTATGGTATGCGTACCAGCAGATTGAAAGTTAATTTTGTCGAACCCTACAATTTGACCAGAGAATTTAATGTTTGGATGAGTAGAAACGTCTACCATTTTACTATTAAATAGTTGATCTGCAGCTCCTAATTTGAATTCAAAAGACTTTAATAAACCGATAAAGTCGATTCTACCTGTATTGATGTCCAATACCGATGCTACTTGATAATTATCTGCTTCAATATCCATGACCCGATTGGTGGATTTGACATTGACATGGGCAGTTCTGGTAACATATTTATTTTGGCTAAATACCGTGGTGGTAAGGAATAGACAGGCGATAGCTAGGAGTGAATTAAGGTTCATGTGATTAGTTGTTGTTGTAATTGGAATTAAATCTGACCTCAAAATTAACCAATTTTCATAAGATAGAGAAGGTTTGGCAATCTTAAATACATGTTAAAACCAATGTACGGGGGATAAAATAATCATGAATTATATATAAATCAATAATTATACCTAAAATCAGAATTCCCTTAAAATTTATGCGGAGCTGTTTAGTTTGAAACTCATTGAATGTAAAGGCGTAAAAATTGTGGTTCAGTAGCGCAAGTATAAGATAATTAAGAAAAATAGGGCAGAGATAGTAAAAATGTGCTTATTTTTCGGGTTTTATGACAATTCAAAGTCTTTCCAGCCCGCAGCGGGCTGGAAAGACTTGCCACCACTTCAAGTACCAAATATAATAAAAAGAAACTATGTCATTTCAGTTATATTCCAAGGACAAGCAACGAGATTTACCAACTATCAAAAGGGATTCGAGCATCAATGATCCCAAATTATATATGCCATCCGATGGTTTAGTCGATGCAGTCAATGTATCACTAGCATTGGGGCAACCACTTTTATTAACAGGTGAGCCTGGAACAGGAAAAACTCGATTGGCAGATCACATTGCTTATATTTTTAAGTTAGCCAAACCCTTGGTTTTTAATGCACAGACCAGTTCAACGGTAAAAGATATTTTCTACAAGTATGATGCTTTGGGGCATTTTCAATATAGTCAAACCAACTCAAAATTATTATCGCCCGAAGAAGTAGAAGAGCGATTTGTGACTTACCGAAGTTTGGGTAAGGCGATTAAAGAGAATAAGCGATATGTAGTTTTGATTGACGAAATAGACAAGGCACCAAGAGATTTACCAAACGATATTTTAGCGGCTTTAGAAGATTTACAATTCAACACTTCGGAAGTTGGCAAGACCTATAAAGCCACCGAAGAGAATCGACCGATTATTATCATGACGTCCAATTCGGAGAAGAATTTACCAGATGCTTTTCTTAGGCGGGTGGCATTTTACCACATACCTTTTCCCGATGCGCGGCAATTATTAGAGATTTTACAATCAAAGGTTTCTAATTTTTCCAAGGCAGATTTGAGTGCCTTAATCGATCATTTTGAAATGATTAGAAGAGATGCCAATTTGCGTAAAAATCCTGCCACAGCAGAATTAATTCATTGGGCTTTCCTTTTACAAAAATTAGGATTTAGTGCAAGTAAGTTGTCTAATCTAAAAAATCTAAGTGCCAAAGAAAAAGAACAATTGATCGTTTCTTATTCTGTGTTGGCAAAGACTAAAGATGATATGGCAACGCTCAAAGCACTATTGTAGTTAGGAGTTATTAATGAGTGAATGATTAAATGGTAGGTAGTATTTGCCTCAATTTAATCATTCACTCATTTTTTCATTCACTCATTTTCATTTACTCACTCCTAACTACTTTCTCATCCAGCAAACCGCACTCAAATATCAGTTATTGGCAGAATTGCTTACCACTTTAGAAGGGGAAGGCTTTTCATTTGGGTTAGAAGAACACTTACGATGGCAACGAATGTTGGCACGTTTACCCGATGATTTATCTGCGGAACAATTAAAGACGATTGTTTGTCCGTTATTAGCTACGGATGAAACAGAACAGGCATTAGTTTATCAGGTATTTGACGAAAGTTTAGCACGAGTAAAAGCGATTAACCTTGCCAATGAAAATGCTACGAAAAAAGGATGGAATACATTCATTCCATGGCCTTGGTTGCTTTTTTGGATCGCTGCCTTGGCTACTTTTATCGGTATATTAACTTATCCAGTTCCAGAAAGAATACCCCCTCGCGAGATAGACCCAACCTATGCTACGGTAGCACCCGGACAGACGAAGCAAATCTGTATAGATCAAAAAAAGTTGGCAGATAAACCTCGAATGATTGGGGCACAGTTGGTCAATCGAGACGTCACCGAATCCGTTATAGGGACGTATGAATTCAAGAATAAGTGCTTGTTTTATACCGCCAAAAATGGAAAAGGGGCAGATACCATAGCCGTAGAATTTATGGAGTTGGATGGATTTCGGTGGTACACGACTTTCTACGTTATTGTGGATGAAATTCGGATGGATACCATTGAAAAGCCAATCGCTCAAAAGCGAATCAATAATAATAAAGCCCTCTTTTTTTATAAGCAATATCCTTTTGAAAATGATATTCGCACCTTGATTGTTCCACCGTTGAGTGCGATAGAGGAGTTTTATCAAAAGTATGCCAAGTGGATAAAATTGCTTTTGGCAATGGCAGTCATTGCCATTTTAGGGAAAATCCTTTTAGATCGAGAAGAAAAACGTAAGAAATTGGTTGCCGAATCGGCAGCTAGACAAGATGCTTTACCACTTTGGCAATTATCCCCCAATATTCTAGATTCTACGACGACGGGTACTTTATTTTTTAACTTACTCAACAAGTTAAGAAAAAGAACTCCTGATGATTTTTATCGACTGAATATTCCAAAAACGGTTGATAAAACGATTCAAAAAGCGGGGATGGTTGAATTTCAATACGACCAACAAACTCGACCACCAGAGTATATTTTATTAGTAGACGGAGCGGATCACGCCAATCATTTATCCAAATTGTTTGAATTATTGATCGAGCATTTCAAGGCAAATGAAGTGTATATCGAACGTTTTTTCTTGCACCCTGACAATGAATTATGCTATAACGAAGATTTTCCAAAAGGAATGTCTTTGAATGGATTGCAAGAAAGATTCTATAATTCCAAGTTATTATTACTAGCCGCTAATAATGAGCCGAAAGCGCTTTTTAATAAAAAATTAGACCATTGGAAAAGTGCCTTCGACGGTTGGGAAGCAGCAGCACTTTTGTTACCGATTCCTGCCTTTGCAACTGCTAAAACAGACCACCAATTACAAAGTATTTTTGAGTTAGTTCCTGCAACCATGACGGGGATTGATAACTTATTGGATAGTCAAACGGGGAATAGAAATAGAGGGCGAACGATTGAAACGGAGGTCGATCAGGTAAGTGAGGAATTGAGTGCAAAGGAAGGAGAGATTATTCCTGTTTTACAAAAATACTTCGGTGAGCCAATAACAGTATGGGTTGCTGCTTGTGCCATTTATCCAACCCTGCATTGGTCTTTGACGACCCATTTAGGACAACTATTGGATAAGGGCGAAACTCCGTTGATGTCTTTGGATAATTTGTTTGGATTGACTTCGATTCCGTGGTTTATCCAAGGAGCTATTCCTGAAGAAGCGAGGGGTGTACTATTGGAATATTTACAAAAAAATCATCCACGAATTTTAGATCAATTAAACACTACAATTAGTGATTTATTGACGCAAGAAAAGTTAAAGGAAGATGGGCAGATTGTTGATAAGCAAGAAGCTATTATAGGGGTAGATAAAGCGATTTTAGAAAAGGTAGAAGGTGATAAGTCGATTACTAAAAGTGAAAGTTTTGCCAATACAGGCACTACAAAGTCGGCTAATTTTCCAGTAATAACGAAGTTAGACCGTAAAGAAACAGTCTTAGATTACATCATTCCAAAAAAGTGGCAGCGTGAATTAAAGCAATTAGGTTTTCCAAATTTGGGCAATGAGGAATTTTGGAGAGATGTAGTTCGTTGGGCATTACCAATTTTGATTGCGGCACTTGGGTTTTTATGGTGGTTGCCCGAAGAATGGGATAATTGCGATGGCGAATTAGTAGAATATGTTTACGAAGAAACCCCGCTTACGCTTTGTATCAGCAAACCAGAAGAAAGGATTTTATTGAACGAATATTTGGCTAGGGATGCGATTCTTTTGCAGGAAGAGGCAAAGGTAGATAGTGTAAATTTGGCAACGACTAAATTACTTGAGGCCAACTTACCTCTGACAGATGCCGTGAACCAAGCCAATCAATCTTTTTTAGGCAATGTAGCGGTAGAATATTTTAATCGAGGGGTACAGTTTTATAATGATTATTTCCAGTCTAATGCAGCGTCCAACAAATCGGATGCGGTGAATACCATTAAAACGGAAGCATGCTATAATTTTGGTCGAGCGGTCCTTTTTGATAGTTTAGATGTGGATATGGTCAATGCGGTAGAATGGTGTGAAAAGCAAAAAGAACCAAAGACCATTAATCTACAAGGTAGAGTAGTGGATGCTAGTAATGGTTTAGTGTTAGCCAGTGCAAAGGTCGCTTTTGAGAGTCAAGTAACCGTAACAGACTCAGTTGGGTTGTTTAATTTTGATGTTCCTCAGACGGTTGATAGTCAGTTGGTTAAGTTGACGATAAATAAAATTGGTTACCTTGAAAAAATTGGGGAATATGAGGTGGATAAAGTTGATTCTAATTTGGTATTAATCGAAATAGTTAGTTTACAACCAGATTCAGCTACTTTAAAGGTATATACGATTAATGGTCAAATCACCGATGCTAATACCAATCAAGGACCAATAGTTCCAATTAATATTTTAATAGACAAGACCTTAGAAACGATTGCCAAAGCAGGAAAATTTAAATTAGAATTAGCTGCCGATAGGGTCAGTAATGGTAAAGTGAAATTACGAATAGAAGGACAAGGGTACCAAACCATTATTCAAGAAATTGCTTTTGAAGAGAACGAGACGATTAATATTAACTTAGAAATAGAACCTATTTTAAGTGATAATTTCGAGACGATAGCAGCGGAAGATACCGATTTATTAGACTCATTAGATTACTTATTAAATCGGATTTTAGAAATAAACGAGGCGCCGACAGCTATTAACTTTGACGTACCTAAACCCAAAATGGAGTTTATCGAAGGTAGCACCTTTGCAATGGGCGATGTGATGGGCGACAATTCAAGTGATGCTGCATTAACGCACGTAGTTACGCTGAGTAGTTTCTACATGGGAGCTTATGAAGTGACTTTTGATGAATTCGATCTATTTACGGATATGACAGGAGATCTACCAATCGGGGATGCAGGCTGGGGGAGAGGTCGCCAACCTGCCTTCCAAGTAAGTTGGTACCAAGCCATTAAATACTGTAATTGGTTGAGTGAGCAATTAGGGTATGATAAGGTCTATACGATTGACGAAAACCGCCAAGATCCGAATAATAAAAATCGACAAGATCGACAAAAGTGGACGGTCATAGCTGATTGGGATGCCAATGGTTTCAGGCTGCCAACCGAGGCAGAATGGGAATATGCCGCCCGACAAGGAGGTGAAAAATTAAGGTTTAGTAATGGTAAAAATATTGGAAACCCAACCGAAATCAATTACGCTGCCATCCCAGATGACAATCCAGAATACCTAGTAAATGGTGTAAATCGAAGACAAACGGTCGAAGTAGGTACATTACCTCCCAATAGCGAAGGATTGTATGAGATGAGTGGGAATGTTCCTGAATGGTGCTGGGATTGGATGGGGGATTATCCTAATAACGCAGAAACAAATCCGACTGGTGCTGAGAGTGGCGTAGTAAAAATATTGAGAGGGGGAAGTTTTGCCTTTCCAGGAGAAGATGCAAAGGCGTATTCGAGATACGCTAGTTCGCCGACAAGGGTAAATGGATTGGGCTTTAGGTTATGTAGAAGTGCGAAGTAAAATTACGGGGTCACTTCAAGTGGAATGTCGTCAACTTAAGGCCTGTAGTTTAGCAGCAGTGTTTCGGGGTCACTTTCAGTGCCCCCGAAACTTTAATTGCAAACCAATCCAACTAATAAGTATATCCACTAAGTTAACGACATTCCACTAAAAGTGACCTGCTAACAAAAAAAGGTCAAATCCTCACCAAGAAGATTTGACCTTTTTTATAAATAAAAAGTTGAGTTTAAATAGCAAATGCTTTCTTACCAGTTCGAGCATTATTAGCTAAAGGGTGATAATCTCCCTGTAAACCAATAGGTTCTGCGTTTCTAATCTGGTGAACTAACTCAATAGAAGTTCGAGCATCTAAGATGCCATAACCGTTACCTTTTAATATTTCTTCGTAAGAAGTTGTATGCAAATCAGTAAATCCGCCACTAAATTCTATTTCTTCGCCTTCAACAGTAATTGATCTATACGTTCTTTTCCCTTGTGATTTAATCGCCTCAGGAATGTAGTCATAATTGATACTCAAGAACCATCTAACTCTGGCACGCTCTAAGTCTAAATAACCCGCCGCACAATCCTTTTCGTGGAGGTGGACAATATTTCGTTTCACCGAGCCAAAAACCCAAGTTAACATATCGTAAAAGTGAACACCAATGTTCGTAGCAATACCACCAGACTTTTCGACTTCTCCTTTCCACGACTGCTGATACCATTTTCCTCTAGAAGTAAAATAAGCTAAATCCACATCATAAATTTTATTCTGTGGACCGTTGTCGATCTTATTTTTTAAATCTAAGATAGCGTTGTGGTGACGCAATTGTAGAATATTATGAATTCGATTACCAGTTTCTTGTTCGATTTCTGCCAAAGCATCTACATTCCAAGGGTTTAATACCAATGGTTTTTCACAAATAACATCTGCCTGATTTCTCAATCCAAAACGAATATGAGCATCATGTAGATAATTAGGCGTACAGATACTAAGGTAATCAATCTTATTACCCGCTCTTCTTTGTTTGTCGAGGTGTCGATCAAACCGTTCAAATTCTGTAAAAAAACTAGCCTCAGGGAAATAACTATCAATGATACCGACGCTATCAAATTTGTCCATAGCAGCAACTAAGTTATTGCCAGTGTCTTTGATGGCGCGCATATGGCGAGGTGCGACGTATCCTGCGGCACCGATTAGAGCAAAATTTTTCATGGGAAGAGAAGATTTTAGTTTCTGTCAGTAAATTATGTCAATACTAATATAGCTAAAATATTAGTATAAAATGTATGTTACGTAAATCAATTTTGGTTGTTTGGTTTTGAAAGAGGATTTATCAAATAAAAAACCGATAACAAGACTGGATTGTTATCGGTTTTTACAAGTGGTAAAGACAATATAGCTTGACCAGTTATTTTTCCCTAGCGATATGGATGAAAAAACAGAACATCTTAACCTATTTATTTCGCCAGAATCATTTTTTTAGTAGTCAATTTTCCATCAATATTTAGAACGGTATAAAACATACCTGCCTGCAAAGTAGATAAGTGATAAGGAACTTCATTGTATCCTTTTTGCATCAATTGACGATTTTGAACGACTTCCATTAACTGACCGCTTAAATCATAGATTTGGATACTGACCTCGCTATCTTTTGCTAGATCAAAGGTGAAACTGACATGGTCGGTAGCAGGGTTAGGAACAATAATAAAATCATTGACTTGTAAGTTTTCAATAACTTCTGCTGTATTTATAGTCGCTAAATATTTGCTAATAGTCGCATCATCCGTTTGAAGATTAGGAACCGTACACGATTCGATTTTTGCCGTAAAATTACTATTGGCTGTGGCATGAAATCCTGGTTTCAGAATAATGGTAGAAGTGGAAAGGAAATTAACGGTTTCACTAGCAGAGATACTTAGTGGATTTCCATCTGTTTCAATAGTCGTTGCCGACCGATAATTTCCAGTTGCCCCAGGTATATCATCATCCGTGATCATCATAGATGCTCGGCAGATGCCATCACCTAGGTCATCAGCTACGGTACAAGCCGTCAAACAATTAGCATTCGCTACATTTGATCGGATCAAATTTCCTGGTTGAGTACCAAAACCATTATTCAAATCAATAGAATAATTTCGGTGACAATAACTCATAATTGTTCCTGGGTTTTGAGGTGCAGGAGTTATACAGCTAGCTGTTTCTTGGTCGCAAGAGGTGCCACCAGTGTAGCTATATAGAGTCGTACTTTCTGATGAGACACATCCGTCAATTGCTGTATTATCACCATTCCAAGCACATGTTTGTGTATGAAGAGAGCCAAAATTATGACCAAGTTCGTGCGCTATTACATTAACGGTCCAAGAATAAGTAGGGAAGTCATTATAACTATTAAGGGTTTGGCTATAGCCCGCAGACCTAGCGAAGTTATTACAAAATGCTGGTTGACTACAGGGTTCAGGAGTATTACCACAACTACAACCTAAAGAGGCTAGTCCACAAACAGAATAGCCGCCAGTAGGGTCAATAGCTGTGATCAAGTGAGCTAAATCTCCTGTAAAATTATTCTCCATTGCTCCCCAAAAATTATTTAAAACAGGGGAGCAATTAGCTCCTTTTGTACCTCCATAACCATCAGGGGTATCCCAAATTTTCAAGCCAGACATTTCGATACTAATTTGTTCATTCTGATAAATCGTAGAAACAGAGTTAAATGCGCCCATGACATAGTTGGTTACATTAGTAGAGTTGCTACCAAGGTTGCCATAAGAGTGATGATCCGCCTCAAAATAAATTTTCACGCAATTACTCGCCGAGTTTCTTCCTGCA
>CALDTJ010000623.1 GCA_937924145.1 uncultured Saprospiraceae bacterium | reverse complement strand
TTTAAGGAAGGAAAAGGCTCTTTCGTGAAGAATAGTAGATTGCAAGGTATCGTGGATTTGATATGGAAGGATAATTTGCTGGATATAGCCCCTTTTGATTTGACTATCAATGAAGAAGTTTTCCAAATGAGTGGGCAGTTTTATACGAGTGGCGATCAACCTTCTAATTTTTTGGTGATTGACAAGACAACTCATTTAGATAAAGTCAAACCACTATTGGATGATAAATTACAGAAAGAATTGGCTCCCTATGAGGTGGAAGGTGCATTTTACGCACAGGCGAGTATCACTACGAGTTTTGAGCCTAACGATAAGCCTTTAGTGCAAATTGATTTTGAATTAGATCAGCATAATATCAAAGTACACGGTGTGCCTTTGGATCAGACGAGCGTGAAAGGGCGATTTGTCAATAGGTTAGATCGAGAAGGTAAGGAGGTGACAGAGACAAGGAAACGCTTTAAATTTGATCTGAAACATTTGAGGACCAAGCAAGGTGAATTTTATCTAGAATCACCCAACGCTCAAATTACTTCTACTTTACAAACTGGTGCTCGGATAAAAATGCCTGTTCAAGTTTATGGAAAAGCGAAAGGTATCAGTGATTGGCTAGATAATGACCAATTTTTATTTGATGAGGGAGATTTTAATTTGAATGCGGATATCAATGGTTCTTTAAAAGATATAAATAGCATTATTATCGAAAGTGATGCTGATTTAAGATTAAGTGACTTTTCTGTTATTTATAATCCAGCTAATGTTAGTTTTCCTTTCAAAGAAATGACCTTACGGAAAGAAGTCGGAGATGCTTTTTTTGAGATTGTAAACAGTAGTTTTACCAATGGGCAAGATTTACTGGTGGATGGATGGTTAAAAAATATGCCAGCTTTATTATTCGATTTGGCAAATAAGAAAGTAACAAGTAATGCGGATATAGTCGCTGGCAAACTCACTTGGACTGACTTTTTAAATTGGTTTGGCGACAATGGATTGATTAAGCGAGGAAGACCGAAATCAGAAAGAGAGAAAAAACAATCCATGAAAGAAACGATTAAAGGATTGTATGCTAATTTTCAACCAAAACTTAGCATTAAAATAGATACTTTAGCCTATTTTGATTTACTACAATTGGATAAATTTAAGACCGCTTTACATTTTGAAAGTGAACATGTTTTGGTGCTTGAGGAAACCAGTTTTGAGTATGATGGTGGCTCTGTTACTTTTAGTGGTTTGATAGACATTAGTCATCCAACCTATACTCCTTTTGAATTTAAATTAGAAACAAAGCAGTTGAATTTAGCAAAGGCTTTGCCGTCTGTTAATTATTTGAATATCAATATATTATCTGATTTGGATGCCTTGCCTAATGATTTAGATTTGTCGATAGAGCATCATGGTATATTGGACGATGAACACGGTTTGATGCCAAATACTTCTGATGGGAAAGTTGTATTTTCTACAAATAAAGGGAATGATTTAATTGGCGAAATCATTTATGAACCAGATACGACTTTAACGGAAAATCTCGCTCAAACGATTACTTTTGGAAAAACGGCTATTTCTCTTTCTGGTAACCCTGTTGTGTTCAATGATTTTTTTAAAACAGAGCAATTTATTTTTAGTGATGGACAGTTTAATGTAGCCTTTGATTACGTTGGTAATCTGGGTTCTGTCAAAGAAATTTTAACCAATGGAGATGCGAATTTTACGCTGAAAGATAGTGAGGTTTTGTACAAACCAGTTGGGGTAACTTTCCCTCTGAAAGAGATTGATTTAAAACTGAAAGGGGATAATGCAAAATTTGATTTTTACTTAGTTTCTGACGCTTTACAAGAAGACATTCACCTAAATGGCAATATTGAAAATATAAGTGAATTAATAATTGAGGATACAGAAACGATCCTGAAAACGGATATTACTATTGAGTCTAAGGTGATTATTTGGGATGAAATCCTTGGAATTTTAGCACCTAATAAAACAGAAAGCGTAGAGAAAGCAGCGTCTTTAAAAGCATCGATCAAAGGCTTATTATCTGCTTTTGATCCAAAATTTCAAATAGCGGTTGATACCTTTGTCTATTCAGAAAACTTTGTATTAAGTCAATTGAAAACGGGTATTCATTTAGTCGATTCAACAAATTTGGTATTAGATGAATCTGCCTTTAATCTGTATGATGGAGCAATAGAAATTGATGGACGGATAGATTTGGGGCAAAATTTACTGACCCCTTTTTATGCCAACATCAGTACCACCAATTTAGCCTTAGACAAAGTGATTAAAAATTTAGACTACTTGGGCCTACCTTCCTTGAAAAATATGGATAAATTAGGGGGAACGGCTAATGTCGCTTTAAGTCTTGGTGGTATCATTGATGATAATGGAAACGGCCTTTTGCCAAATGCTACCGAAGGAACTTTAGTCTATGATTTACAGGATGTACTAGTCATTGGTTTTGAACCGCTGACCGCTATTTCAAAGCGTTTGTTTTGGATGAATGACCGATTTGAAGAAGTGAAATTTGCACCCATCGTAGGCGAAATTTATATCAAAGGAACAGAAATTGAATTTCCTCAAGTAGAAATTCAATCGAATGCTCTACACTTATTTTTAGAAGGCACTTTAAGTTATAAAGATTTGACGAATATGTGGGTGTCTATACCCCTTAATAATCTTGGTCAAATCAATCGTTATATCATTCCCGAAAAGACAGGTTATGCCTCCGTCAAAGCCAAAGTTTATATAGAAGTTACTTCTGATAAAAATGGAGATAATAAGTTCAAATTTCGATTTCTTAAAAGGAAATTCTATGAGACTCGCGACATTATGAACCAATACAAACATGACCGAAAAAGAGATCGAGCTATTAGGAAAGCCTTTAGGAAAAAGGATTATGCTCGGTTAGAAGAACTGTCTTTGGAAGAGGATGGAGTAGATAAGTGATGCTTTTGTGTTGTAAGCACTAACTTAGCAACTCAGTTAACGACAAGCAAATGCTCTCCAAAAATGCGGTTAAATTTCAAATAAAACCTACCTTTACATTTTTTATTCATTTATAATTTACAACAATCCTATACTTGGACTGTTAAATTGGCGAAATACTACATCCCTGCATATTTTCTAATGCACTCGAAGTTGATTCGAGCTTCTAAAATTCATTTATTTTATGAAAGGCTATTCTGTTGGAATTGATGACATGGCACTTTATGTACCGAGCTTGTATTTGCCAATCAAAACTATTGCTTCTGAACGTGGCATTGCTTACGAAAAATTAAACAAAGGGCTAGGTTTAGAGCATTTAGCAATACCTGATGTACATGAGGATACTGCAACAATGGCAGCTAATGCAGTGGTAGAAATTATTGAAAAAAATCAATTAGATCCAAGGACTATTGGACGGATCTATTTGGGAACGGAAAGTGCCTTGGATGGTGCTAAACCTACTGCTACTTACGTTTTAGAGATGCTACGACGTAAATACAGAGCGCAATATGGAACAGCTTGTTTCCAAAATTGTGATGTGGTGGATTTGACTTTTGCCTGTGTAGGTGGAGTCGATGCCCTACAAAATACATTAGATTGGGTCAAGGGTAATCCGGATAGAATGGGCATTGTGGTTTGTTCTGATTTTGCCAAATATGAATTGGCATCAACGGGAGAATATACGCAAGGGGCTGGAGCAATAGCGATGTTGGTGAAACACAATCCTCGATTACTAGCTATTGGAGATACATTTGGTGTAGCAGCAATGGGGGTACACGATTTTTTCAAACCTAAAAAAGAAGTTGCCAAATTACAGATTATCCGAGAAGTATTGAATTTGGCAGGAGTGACGGATATTACTGCGGAGGAAACTTTGGCAAAATTATCGAGGTCGCTAGAAGTGAATGGTATTTTAGATGATAATGATGCTAAGTTAAGTATTCGAAAGGATACACCTATTTTCGATGGACAATACTCTAATCTTACCTACCAAAATAGAATTAGAGAAGCATATCTTCATTTTAAAAACCAAAAAATCAAGGCGGGTTTAATTGCTGAAAACGATCCAATTATGGGCAATTGGGAGCGATTGATTTTTCATTTACCTTATGCTGCGCACGGCAGAAGAATTGCTTCTGAGTTATTTATGGTAGAACTGAAAGCCATCGGAAAATGGGCTGCGTTTGCACAGGAGAATGATTTAGCGGAACCTCAATTAGCGGATTTTGAAAATGAAGCATTGTTCCAAAGAGCAACCAGCCAATTCTTAAGAGCCATAACTAAGACTAAAGGATATAAAGAATTCACTATCAATAAATTAGCGAAAGCGGAGGTAGCCTCTAGTCGAGTTGGAAATATGTACGCTTGTTCTATTTTTATCGCACTTATGGGGACTTTAGAAGAAGATTTAAAGGACGGTGAAAATATCGCAGGTAAAGATTTTGGTTTCGTAGGTTATGGTAGTGGATCTAAATCTAAAGTCTTCGAAGGACGTATTCAGCCAGCATGGAAAGAAGTGGTAAAATCTTTTGATATTACTAAAAAACTAGACAATCGTACTGCTTTGGATTATGCTACTTATGAGGCTTTACATAGAATGGAACAGTCAACTAGTATCATTCCACCTAATGGAGAATTCGGTTTGTCTGAGATATTGACTACGACCAATAAGGAAGGAGCTAGATACTACGAATGGAAAGAACGTAAAGATCGGAAGACGGTTAAAAAGCAGATGCTTAGTGGAAAGATGATTTGATAGGAAGGTTGGTTTTTTCTGTAAATAAGACTATATTAGTAGATGTAAATTAATTTAAAATTGGTTTAATTCTTCAACTATGACCATCTCTAATGAGGAAGAAATAGTGATTCAAAAAATGCTAATTACTGCTGAGGATTATCAGTTAATGGGTAAGGTAGGTATTTTTGAAAATAAGCCAAGAGTGGAATTAATTGATGGCGAAATTCATACTATGAGCCCTTTTACACCAAATCATAACAGTCACGTTGATAAAATTTCTGCATTTTTTAATGCAAAATTATATGGAAAAGCTAATGTTCGGACTCAGGGATCTATTCGTACAGACGAACATTCTGAGCCAGAACCAGATATTACTATTCTGAAATACAACAAGAACTTTTATAATAAAAAGCAAGCAGGAGCAAAAGATACCCTTTTAGTTATTGAAGTGGCAGTCTTTACCGTTAAGAAAGACCGAACTATAAAAAAGAAGAAATATGCTAGTGTAGGTATTCCTGAATATTGGATTGTTATTCCACAGAAAGGACTTATCGAGGTTTATAAGCATCCAATGAATGGGAAATACGCTAAAAAATCTACTTTTAAGATAACTAGTAAATGGAAATTTGAACCTTTTGATTTAGTTATTAAAGGAAAAGAGTTGTTAATAGAATAATTAAAAAAGCCCATCATTGTAAGAATGATGGGCTTTTTTGATGCTTTTGGCAAGCCTATTGAAATCGAGCGTAGTTCTAATTTCTCATCGGAACACTCTTATCCCGCTTTTTACCAGCCTTACCAAAAATATCCTTTGGTGCTTTGTCATTAAAAACTCTACGAGGGGCAGGAGGTCTGGCAGATACTTGATGAAATACCTTTTCTACATACTCCCAAACGCCATTGTTTAGTTGATAACCTTCATAGCTGCCATCGGGAATATTTACGTTCCCTACGCCTTTATAAGGACTTTTCATCGAAACCATATTATCTAAAATGACCATTTCTAAATTTGGATCATAATTCAATCTGGCTGCTACTTCCGCTGAATATTCTATGTATAATCTATTTTTTGTGCTTGCTTCATAGCCTTCTGCTGTTTTGGCAAAAGCTGGAGCACCAAATTGAGGTTGTCCGCTTTCATCAAAATATAAGGCTTCCACAACTTTTCTTTTATTAAAAAACTCAAATCCGTCAAATCCAAATAGCAAATATTTTTTGCCTTCTTTTGAATCGTATTCTTTTAGGTTGAAATAAATCGCTCCATACCAATCATTCGCTCCTAAAACATCATATTCCAAATCATAAGTAGCTATTGCTGTGGACTCATCCTGTAAGACGAAGAGGTCATTTTTCTCATTATTCATTTGCACGATTCCACCATAACGATAATCGTTTTTATCGACGTATAATTGCCATGTAAAAATCCTAAAGGTACTATCAGTAGGGTAGAGGATAGATACGGTTTCTAAATCGTAGAAAGGATGATTAAAGGAATTATCGCTCGCAAGGGTAGTTTTCAATTCCTCTTTAAAGGTCGTTGCTGCTTTGATTCTATTTTCAGCAATACTATCTTTTAAAAAGCCTTGCGATAATTGGACGAGAGTAGCCTCGGCTGAAGAAAAATTAGTAGTTTCTTGTGCGAATAATAAATTGCCTAAAAGGCAGGTAGCAACTAAGCAAATAAATCTCATGAAAATTATTTTGGTACGATTCCAAAACGCTATATGTTTTGCTTTAATTGTTTTAGTCTAGGATAAAAAAGAAGTGGTAAGAAAAATTTAACGATTGGGTTGGTTCAGTTGTTGGTAGGTAGTTAAACTTGAGTAGTGGTTTGAATTAGCTATTTTGATTGTTAAAAAAAATTACGGGGGCACTTGGAAGTGACCCCGTAATTACGCACAGTTAGTCGTTGTGTCGTAGTGACGTTGTGTGAAAGCCTATGCAAAACAAGCATAGATAGCAATCACTGCTATTGTGATAGCAATACCTACTTGATTGACATATTTCCAAGGGGTGATATCTACTTGCTCTGTATATTTTTGCACGTATGCCTCTTTTCTAGGTTGCATTTTTCCTATTGCTAACATAATTAAGACATTCAAGACAAATAGAATCGCCATAACGTGTAAGAAGTGAGGATAAGCCAAAGTCTCAATATCTGCTAAGCGTGCCGCATCTGTGATTCCTGAGGCCTTTGCTTCCGCTAGTGCATTGGCAGCCATTCTAGGTTTTAAGATAAATTGACTGATACTATATAAAATTACACCCGAAGCAATCGCAATTTTAGCAGCTACTGCTGGAACATATTTTGTTAAGTAACCCACGATGATGATCGTGAAAATTGGAATACTATAACAACCATTTACTTCTTGCAAATAACCGAATAAACCATCGGGGGCATTGGCAATGGCAGGTGCAATAAACATGGCTAAAATTGCTAAGCCAATTCCAAAAGTTTTTCCTGCTTTCACGACTTGTTTACCAGTAGCTTCCTTATTGATGTATTCTTTATAAATGTCTACTCCAAAAAGTGTAACGGAACTATTTAAGGCACTATTGAAAGAACTTAAAATGGCACCAAATAGGACCGCTGCAAAAAAGCCAACAAGGCCAGCAGGTAATACTTTTGCTACTAATTTTGGATAAGCCTCATCTGCTACATCCAAATTTCCTTCAAATATATGGTAGGCAATGACACCTGGTAAAACCACAATTAATGGTCCTAAAATCTTAATAAACCCAGCCAACATTAGCCCTTTTTGACCCTCTACTAAATTTTTAGCACCTAAAGCCCTTTGGATAATCGCTTGATTTGTACCCCAATAAAAGAGTTGTACCAGCATCATACCTGTAAAAATCGTAGCGAATGGGACCGAATTTGTTGGGCCACCCATTGATTTAAATTTCTCTGGATTACTATTCATCAAAGTCGAAATACCTTCCATAATACTTCCATCTCCAATGTAACTCAAGCCGAAAAAAGGAATCATCAGACCACCTATTACTAAACCTATCCCATTGATCGTATCAGAAACAGCAACGGCTTTTAGGCCACCGAATACCGCATAAATAGACCCAATAATACCAATACCCCAAACACAAATCCATAAAGAAGCGGTTTTGGTGACACCTAATAATTCTGGTAAATTGAACATGGCACTAAAAGCAACTGCACCAGAATATAAAACGATTGGTAATAAGACGACCACATATCCTGTTAGAAACAGTCCTGAGGTGATACTTTTTGTCATGGTATCATATCGCCTTTCTAGGAATTGCGGAACCGTAGTTAAACCACCTTTCAAATAACGTGGTAGTAAGAAAACTGCGGTTACGACTATTGCCATGGCAGCTAAAGTTTCCCAAGCCATCACCAAAATCCCTTCTGTATAAGCCTGACCATTCAAACCGACAATTTGTTCTGTCGATAAATTGGTTAAAATTAAAGAGCCTGCAATAACGCCTGCGGTTAGACTTCGACCTGCTAAAAAATACCCATCTGCGGTACTCTCATCTGTACTTTTAGTAGACCAATAAGCTATGCCCGCTACTAATAAAGTAAATCCTAAAAAAGAAATTAGACCCATTTGTGAATAAAGTTAGTTTTGTAATGACAAGATTTGAATACTTGTTCTAAAATTTCGTTTGTTTTAAAGTTAGTGTAAAAAAGACAATAAGATCTGTAAAATCCTAATTTTTGCCTTGATTTTTGAAATTTTCGGGATTCCTACCAAATGAATCAATTATCATAAGCTCATCCAAAAAATAAAACTCAGCACCCCATTCAACACTAAAAATCGGGGAATATTCAGATAATCCGTCAAAGGTATTTTAAATGTGAAATAATTATACCCTATCAAAATTAGCTTATTTACCAAGTAGGCAATGACAGTGGCAAAGGCAATACCTTCTAGACCATAATCTCGAACTAGGTAAAAACTTAGCCCAAGATTAATGAATACTTCTATTACAGCAGTCCAAACTAGTACGAAATTATGTCGTTGTGCGTAAATAATCACTTGTGGTAACAACAATCTACTCGAAATTATCAATAAATAGACATTAAATACTCGGGCGGATTGTGCAAAGCTTTCATTATAAACAAATGGAAAAATATAAGGGGAAGTTAGCATTAAAACCATGGTTATTGGAAACAACCAATTGGCAATCTTATCTACTTCCTTTCTAATTTTAGGTATGGCTAACGATTGATTTTCAACTGCAAGGGGGATTAAAGTGGCTGTTAATGCAGAGGCTAGGATAGTCACCAAAGGTAACTCTCTTGCGCCATATCTAAAGATGGCAAAAGTGCTGTTGTCGGTAAAATAGCTGGTCACAATAAAGCCATCTACATATTCCATACCGCCGCCAATTAGCATGTGTAAACTCAAAGGAAACATCAAGCTCAAAATGGTTTTTTGCTGTGTCCAATCAAACCATTTAGCTGAGGGATTATGGATACTTAAGAGCAATTTCAGTAACCATATAAATTTCAAAATCGCCCATAATACCAGCCCTTGAAAAATGCCTGCTAAACCCCAATTAAAAGTTAGCGGAAGGACTATGACTAATAACTGTGTACTAAAAATCACACCTCCATACCAAAGGATAGCTTTTTCTTTTTTTTGTAATAAATAAATGTATTCAATTAATGCCGCAGGGACATTGAAGATCAGGAAAAGACTGATTAATCCTATATGCTCTATATTTTCAAATTGGGTAAATCGCTGAACAATGAAGGCTTGGCAAAAATAGAGCACCGCCGCGGCTAAAACTCCAAGGAGGGTTAGTAGAAGGGCTATATTGACAACCAATGCACCTTGTTCTTCCTCTTTAGAAAATTGACTTAATAAACTTTTGATGCCCGCTGAGATCCAAAAAAAAGTGAGAAAATTGCCTAAGAAGAGTAATACTTCATAAAGGGCAATATCGACAGTGGGTAGTTGGAAAAATTTGGCCAGTAAAATGCCTATGAATAGGGTAGTGGCAAACCTTAGAAGTTGGAAGGTCTGGAGAGCATTTAGTGGAATTTTTGTTTGCCAGTCTTTCAATGGTGGTGGTAAGTGTTTTTTACCAAATATACATAAGGAACTGTAGTTCAAAACTATATTAGGATTACCACATACTCACATAGTTTTTTCACATAGAGCACATAGTTTGCTAAGCTAGATGTTGACACAAGCGTTAGCATTTTGCTAAGCCCGCCCGCCTGAGCATTCGGGCAGGCTAGACTTTGACAAAACTTAGTTTTTGTCAATATCTAACTATGAAAAAATGCTACTGCTCGGTCAACATCTAGTTATGAGAACTATTGTGAACTATGTGCTTTTACTATGTGACTATGTGGTAATCAGCGTCTAATTTGAACTTCAGTTCCATGTGGCTATGTGGTGAAAAAAATTAAGTAAACTACAATCCAGAAACCAAGTTAGGATAATCCGTAATAATACCGTCCACGCCCAATTTTTGCAACCGTTTCATATCTTCCACTTCATTAACCGTCCAAGGAATCAAATCCATCCCTTTTGTATGTACCTGCTCCACTAAAGTATCTGTGACTAATTGAAAATAAGGACTATAAATCGTAGGAATAAAATCTAATTTTTCCATATTTTCTGCAAAAGGATTGATATTTTCAATCAAATAAGCAGTCATAATTTTTTTGTCTAATTCATTGACCGCCAATAAGCTACGTGCGTCAAAAGATTGGATGCAAGCCTTATTATGAATCCCTAGGCGGTTGATTTCGTCCAATAAGATTTTTGCAAATTTTGCAGGGATAGGCGCTAATTTGACGTCCCATTCTGGTCTACTTTTGATTTCTATATTATAATAAGGGATTTCTTGATTATTGGCTTTGCAATATTCATTCACGGCTGCAACGACTTCAGCAAGTGTTGGTTTATGAATTTTCATTTTTTGCTGTTGCGGAAATCGTTCATTGCCTCTACTTCCAACATCGAACGCTTGTAAATCCTTCGTGGACATTTGATGAATCAAATAATTTTTCTCCATTTCATCTGTCACTGCTTCTCCATCAGGGGTGGTTGAAATTTCATGAGAAAACCAAGGCTCATGAGAAATAATGACTTGTCCATCTTGTGAAATAGCAGCATCCATTTCCAAGGTACGCATATTCAATTCTAGCGCTTTCATAAAAGCAGGAACTGTATTTTCTGGTAACAAACCTCGGGCGCCTCTATGACCTTGCCAGTCAAAAGTAGGAAGTGATTTAGGTGGCATCGTATTATTTTGTGGAGTTGGGTCGCTACATCCAAAAGTAACAACCATTATAAAAATGAAAAAAAAGTATTGATTCGTCATTGTTTGAAGATTTATCCCAAAGATGAGGCATTTTTAGGAAAACCTAAGCATTATTGAGACAACTTTTAGGGAATTGGTCGAAAATAATCAAAGTCATTTTTCCCATATTTAGCGACGACTTTATTTAACAATGCACTAAATAGGTTGTACGGACTCGCCCGCATAACGCAGTCGGGCTGGTTAGCTGAATAAAACGGATTTTAAATGGATTTTAAAGTTTGTCAACATCTAGAGCTGTGTTAAAAAAAATCCGTGTTAAAAAACAGTAGCGTTAATTAACACGGATTTTTTCTTTATTCAGCCTTACTACTTGGATTTCGCTGATTTCAGAACTAGAAAATAAAAATAGAAAAAACTGTTTTCTTTGAAAAAAAAAGCGAGAAATGACAGTATTACGAATAGACGATATCCCCTTATTGTATGCCCAATTAAAAGAATTAGGCGTTCAA
>CALDTJ010000622.1 GCA_937924145.1 uncultured Saprospiraceae bacterium | reverse complement strand
TGGCTTTTTTGGGCAGTTATTTATGACCAAGGCGTATCAATTGGCACCGATTGGCACAGTTGCTCCAATGAAATATATTGAAGCAGTCTTTGCCTTAATCGTTGGTTGGTTATGGTTTGGGGAAGGTTATACTCTTTTAGGCTTATTAGGTATTTTTCTAATTGTATCCGCTATGATTTTGAATGTTTGGGCAAAGGAAAAAGGGTAAGGTATTTTTAATTTCTATTTAATTTTCAGGCACTATGGCGAAAACTTTGGGTCATTGTTTTTTGACTTAAAGAAAGAGGTGCTTACAAAGCACCGCTTTCTGCGAGTACCATAGAAAGCGGTGCTTTGTAAGTACCTCTTTCTTTTTGCTGTATATAGTAAAAAGATAGCACTAGTAGAATTTTCAAAGGATTGGATAGGTCAAATTTTCGAAAAAACCTTAAATCATGCTACTCCGCTAATAAAACATCTCCTGTATAAACCTTGGACTCGCCATCAATAAAAGTAATTTTTGTCCTCCAAATATAGACACCAGGAGGCATTTTTTGCCCATTATAATGACCATCCCAACCATTAAATTCATTATTTACGGCTAAATCATTGGTTTCAAAAAGGAGTTCTCCCCAACGGGAAAAAACTTGTAAAAAATCCACATTAGCTATCGAGGGACCACCAAATACCGTAAATCCATCATTTATCCCATCCAAATTAGGGCTAAATGAATTAGGTATAAACATATAGCGATCTTTGGATACTCTGACATTTACTTGGGCATTCGTCTCACAATCATCTTTCGAAATGACCGTCAAGTGATAGGTACTTGTTCGAACTGGACTGAGGGTCACATCTAAACAGTCATTGCAGGACAAACCTTCCATTTCTTCCCAAACAATGGTCTGAGGTTCACTAGAACTAACGACAGATAAATCATAACTATCCCCTAAATTTATCAACATATCTGTTTCGAGACTTAGAGCAATTATTTCTGGAGCAACGATAGTTATCGTTGTATCTTTTTGACAATTATTGATGTCCTTTACCACCACTTTATAATCTCCAGCTCTTAGATTCTGAAAATTTATATCATCAGTAAAACGCGTGAATCCTTCCAATTGAAATTCATAAGGTTCAATCCCGCCTTCAACAGTAGAAATATTAATCAGTCCCGATGATAAATCATCGCAAAATGGATTTTCACCAATGGCATTAAAACTGAAAGTTGGCGGCGCTGTTATTTGATAAGTAGAAACATAAGGACAATTAAAATCGTCTGTAATAGTGACCGTATAAATACCTTCAGCTAGATTCTCTATTCGATTAGTATTGGTTGCACCAGTACTCCATTCATACAGATAAGGGGGCAAACCTCCAGATGGATTTATTTCTAAAAAAGCGGATGCATCGCCTTGGCAAGCAAGGTGGTTAGCTCCAGTTAAATCTGGCACTTTCCATTCCGCCGTAATTATTTCTGGTCTAAATATTTCTACTGCTAAGACCGCTTTTTGGTCATTTATATCTGTCACAGTGATTTCATATACACCACTAGGTAATCCTTCCTCTGTAATTTCTTCTTGCAAATTTAAATTTTCTCCTTGCCCATTCCATTTCCCATCAACGGATTCCCATTCATAAGAAAATGGTGCTTGACCTTTTATCAACATAAAGGAAAACTCTCCTGTGTTACCACCACAAATAATCGTATCGGCATTTTGCACTGTACTTATCTCACAATCCAGCGTAGCTAAAGTGTACTGAACAACACTATCACAACCTTCTACATTTTTGAATACTTCTCGGTAAGTTCCTGCTTGAGTAACTGCAAAATTTTCTAGTGCATAATTTTCGCCTTCACAAAAGAAGGTATCCACTTCGGAACGAACTGTGTCGGGAATCGATAAATTTAAGGTAACTATGCTATCACAGCCAGCTTCTGAGAGGAATTTAAAATTATACAATCCACTCACAAATACTTTATTCCCAATGTCATCCGAATAACTTTCGCCTGCACATAATTTCACCTGTTGCACCTCTAAATTTGGCCCGCCCTCTACGGTCAAATTAGTTGTAACGACACTATCGCAGCCTGCACTAGACCGAAATATCTCGGTATAAGTACCTGATTCCGTTATAAATCGATTATTAATGATGAAAGGTTCGCCCCAACAAATTAACTTAGAAACAGTAGTATCTTTAGGTTGTACTACCGAAAGGTTTAAGTAAATAATACTATCACAATTATTTCTGGATACCCCAAATAAAGTATCTGTGTATAAACCTGGCTCGGTATATTCCACATTATTCAGTAGGTAACTAGTACCTTCACAAATACTTTCTCTCAAACTGAAAACAGTATTTCGTACCGTCAAATTAAAAGTAAACTCTTCGGCACAGCCAACAGGTGCGGGATAACTGAGTTGAAATACCCCACCTTGGTAAAAGGTATTTTCACCAAGCTGGAATGGTAAATCTTCTATACAAACAAATCGAGTAACTTCTCCAGAACATACATCTTCTTCCAATTCTAAATCAATAAAATCAACAGAATCAGGAGTGCCTTCTACCGATAGATTTAATTGTACAATACTATCACATCCTATGGCTGAAGTGAATACAAATTCATAGCTTCCTTCTAGGTTTACAGCATTATTTCCAATGAGCAAAAACGCATCATCGGCAATCGTTTCATTTAAAACAGTAGTGGTCCTCGCGCCTATTGTTAAATTTAACCGAACCAAGCTATCACAACCATCAGCGGAAGTATAATTGAATTCATAGACCCTAGATTCATCTAATATTTGACCATTGTGTACCAATGGAGTTCCTTCACAACCGACTCGCTCTACGTCCGTAACAATTGGGCTTTTCACTTGAAAATTCAAGATTGTCAAATTAGGTCTTCCATCACTAGTTTCTCCATAAAATTGATACACTCCGCTCTTAGTCAAAGTGGTATCAAAGCCAACTGGCCGATAAGATTCACCTGCACAAACCCTTACAGTTGGCAAAGTATCGACTATTAATTCTTCTACAATTAGATCTATATAAACCGTACTATCACAACCCTCTGCTGAAACATACCTCAATTCATAAGAACCTGTCTGACAAAGGCTATTGGGACCAAAGTCGTAACAGTCTCCATATTTGATATCTTCATTAATAAAAGTCTCTTTATGTTCTGCTACTTCTAAATCCACCCAAACAGTAATATCACAAGCTCCTACAGATGCCTGATAACTATACCTTCCTGAAGTTGACCAGTCTTGACCAGGATAAGTTTCTCCTGCACAAATAGTTGCACTAGTTTGTTGAACTACTGGTAATAAATTAAGTATTAAAATGTCATTATTGCTTAAAGTAAATGTCCCTTCCTCACAATAGGAAATATTATCAAAAACTACACAATTACCTTCACATATAGTGGTATCTATAATAGCAGCTTGTCCTAAGGATGGAATGGAATTTAGGGAAGAGGTAGAAGTGTTGGCAAATGCCTCAAAGGGAGACAATATGCAACAAAGTACAAACAATACACAATTATGGTAAGTTAATCGGTTCATGGTTTTTGTTAATTAAATTTTCATTTAATTAATTGCATTTGCTGATTCTCAATTTACAAAAAATAATTGATACATATTAAAGAATATTATATTTTGTCAGCTTCATAACTAATAGCTATCTTAATATGCGTATTTAGTTAAGGGAGTAGGAAAAATATAACCTACACCTTAAACAGTTATCGTTTATTGCTTATACAAGATTCACGCCTATATATTATGTTTTTAAAATTTTATTCATATTTATTAATTTTTTTTACGTGAAACTCGTCTAATCTTAAATCATCTAAATAGCCTCTCTTTTTTCGATTATCCTTATAAATAGTTACTTTCTCAAAGAGATTTTTGCAGTAGAAGTTATACTTGCTGTTCGTTGCCCTTCAGCGTTATATAAATCACCACTTAAGAAAGCAATACTTCGCCCCATCCGATCCACTCTACCGATAGCCTTTAGTTTTCCTGCTCGACTGGCTTCGAAGAAGGTAACTTTTAATTCTAGAGTAGAAAGCGCAATTAGCTGTTCTCTGACTGCAAAAACTACATGTGAAGTCACTGCATCCAGCATTGCTGTCACGAAACCACCTTGAATAATATCCACACTATGGCAGTAGCGTTTGCTCATATTAAACTCCATTTCACAAATACCCTTTTCAGTATCGACATCTAAAATAGTGCAGCCCATATCAGTCAAAAATTGAGTTCGATATTTATTAAGGCGATTGATTGTTGCTTCTTTTGTCATTCGTTTTATCGTGATTTTAAACATCTTCTTCGAAAGGAATACTTTGCGCCTACAAAAATTAATTATATCAAAATGATTAAATGACTAATTCTGGTCCAAATTTGGGAAAAAATGTACCATATTTTAAGTTTACCCTAAATTTTGTCATTTAATCATCTATTCATTTACTCATTTCTGACAATTTCAAAAAGTAGTAGGGTTAATTTACAAAAGGAATAAAAGTTCTAAAAGTAGTTCTAAATTTTATCGTTCATTAAAAGCCCATACTTCGGCCAATAATCTCTTTCATAATTTCATTAGAACCACCATAAATACGAGTAACTCTGGCATCTCTCCATGCTTTTGCCACATTATATTCGTTGATGAATCCGTACCCACCATGTAATTGCAAGCATTGATCTAATACTTTGTTTTGCAAATCAGTCACCCAATATTTTGCCATAGCAGCTTTTTCGGCAGTCAATTTTTTCTGAGTCAATTCATAAATACAAGTATCTACAAAATTTCGAGCAATCGTACATTCCGTTTTCATCTCTGCTAATTTGAATCGAGAATTTTGAAATCGACCAATAGACTGACCAAATGCTTTCCGATCTTTACAATACTGAATCGTTTCTTCTAAAATAGCCTCCGCACTAGCAATTGCACCAACTGCGATACCTAATCTTTCTTGTGGTAAATTGTGCATTAGGTAATAAAAACCACGATTTTCTTCTCCTAAAACATTCTCAAAAGGTATTTTCACATTATCAAAAAACAACTCAGCAGTATCTTGAGCATGCAATCCGATCTTATCGAGATTCTTTCCAGTTGTGAATCCTTCCATTCCTTTTTCTATGACAAATAAGGTATAACTTTTACTACTTTCCGCTCGGCTAGTTTTTACAAAAGTCACGATCACATCGGCATGGATTCCATTACTAATAAAAGTCTTAGAACCATTTAGTAAATAATGGTCGTCCTTCTTCTCGGCAAATGTTTGAATACTTTTCAAGTCACTACCTGCTGCGGGGTCGGTCATACCTAAAGCACCAATCCACTCTCCCGCTGCCATTTTAGGGAGATATTTTTGCTTCTGTTCTTCGGTACAATAGGTGTTCAAATACGGTACGACAATGTCGTTTTGAGTAGAAAACCCTAAAGATGGCATATTCGCAGCTGCTAATTCTTCCGTGATGATGGCACTATAACGGAAATCATTTAAGCCCAAACCACCATATTCTTCTGGGATATCCGTAGCTAAAATGCCTAATTCAGCAGCTTTATGCCAAATTTCCCGATCAACAATTCCTTTTTGCTCCCATATCTCATAATGAGGGGCAGCTTCTTGCTTCAAAAAGGTTCTAACGGACTCTCTGAACATCTTATGTTCTTCTGTATACAATTCTTGCATGCTTGCGATTATTTATTGATTAAAATGCTTATATCTTTGTTCGGCAAATAAAGGTGGTTTAGAAGGAAAATATAAAATTCATAATCGACCGAACGATTTTATCATCTTCCTCCGAAATTTTGCTAATAAGAGTTGTATGGTCCCGATTGGGTACTTCTTTTACCGAAATCTTTTTATTTCCTATTTGTTTCATCGCTTTGGCAAATCGATTATTTTGATCTTTCCGCCAATCAGCATCTCCGTCCGCATAAATTAATAACATATAAGGGTTACTAGCCTTAATATGTGGAGTCACCGAGGCATTTGCCCACTCTTCGGGCATCGCTCCCCAAATAGTCTTATAAATATCATTTTGTGCGATTCTATCTTTAGCGGTTTCTTCTACATATAAAAATGGGCTGATTAAAATAGAACCAATGATCTCCGAATTTATTTGTTCGTAAGTAGTATCTAAGGCCAATAAAGCGGCAAGATAAGCCCCCGAAGAATGTCCTGCCAAATATACCTGATTGGGATTACCTCCATATTCCTTAATGTTGGCAAATACCCAATTGGTTGCAGCGGCGGCATCTTCTACATGAGCAGGATGTTGGAAAGCGGGCGAAAGTCTATAATTAGCACTCACAAAACCAATTCCTTTTTTGGCCATTCTATAGCCGATTTCTTTGCCATGCTCTTTTTCGCCTTTCAAAAGTGCCCCACCGTGAAAATAGACAATTACAGGCACATTGGTCCTTCCTTCTGGCATATAAATATCTAATAAATCCTTATCATTTTCGTAAACTTCATTCGGCAGATAGTCTATGTCGTTTGAGACAATTACTTGAGCAGTCATATTGAAAGATATTAATAAAAATAAGTATAAAAATAACTTGGTTTTAAAAATTGGGGAGGAGTTACTATTCAACGCTATCATAATTTGTAAAATAAAGAATAGATTAGTTTTCTATAGTTAAAAATTAGACACTCAAAAAATGAATAATTATAAGAAAAATACAAAGTAAAAAAAATTACTATTAATTAAAGATATCTACTAAAATTTCGCTAATAAAATAGTAGATTTAGCGATTCATTAGGGACACAAAAACTAAATTATGATAGAAAATCTCTTCAATTTAAAAGGTAAAGTAGCCTTGGTTACTGGTGGCGCAAAAGGTATTGGTGCTATGATCACTCAAGGATTAGTCGAATCTGGTGTAAAGGTCTATATCAGTTCGCGTTCGGCAGAAGCCTGTAGTGATTTTGCTTTAAGGATGAGTGAATTTGGAGAATGTATTGCCTTGCCAATGGACTTATCAAAGGTTGAAAATACAGACAGACTTGCTGAGCAAATCAGCGAAAGAGAAAAACAATTAGATATTCTCGTCAATAATTCTGGAGCAACTTGGGGCGCACCGCTCGGGCAATATCCTGAAAAAGCATGGGATAAGGTAATGGATTTAAATGTAAAGTCTGTCTTCTTTTTAACTCAGAGTTTATTGCCTTTAATTCGTGCCGCTGCAAGTGAAGCGCAACCGAGTCGAATCATTAATATTAGTTCTGTAGCCGCAGTGGATGCGGGATCTATTAATGCCTATGCTTATGGACCAAGTAAAGCAGCAGTTGCACAATTGACTAGAAATCTAGCAAGTGATTTAGTCAAAGAACATATTTTGGTGAATGCAATTGCCCCTGGATTATTTCCGAGCAAAATGACGGCTCATTATGATGAAGATATGATGAATAAAAGTGTGCCAATTGGTAGAGTTGGGCGACCTGAGGACATTGCAGGTTTGGTCATTTACCTTTGCTCACATGCAGGAAGTTTTATGACAGGTAATTATATTCCGTTGGATGGTGGATTTTTAGTGAAGTAATTTCTTGTGACATCATAAGCCGCCATTTCTGCTTTAGTTAATTGATTTTCAGTAGACTGCTGCATAATAGCACCAATAAATTTTTTGGTATGCTGCAAACAAAATAATATCCATGCTTGAAACATATCAGGCACTCCTTTCAGCCAATACTTAGCAATATCTCTAAAGGTATCTACTTTCGGATTTTCTTTAGTTTTAGGAATCTCTGAACGTTGTAATCTATGCATAAGGCACTAAAATGAACGGTCTCGTTTTATTAGCTCTTATTCAGTACATATTCATATAAAATTGCCGCTGGATCAAATCCAACACCTTCCAAAGTAAAAAAACCTGGAGCTGAATTAACTTCACAAACTTTATAACCATCCATATCATATAGTATATCAACACCCGCACATTCCAAATTTAGTGCCTTCGCTGCTCGAATCGCTATTGTTTCTACTTCAGGGATTTTATTAATTTTTTTAAATGTTCCTCCTCTTCCATAATTAGACTTATAGCCTCCATCTAGCGCACTTCTTTCTATCATTACTACTGCCTTACCTCCTAAAACAAATACACGAATATCTCTTCCTCTACTATGACTGATGTAGTCTTGAATAAGTATATTAACAGTCGAAGTAATTCTGCCAATTGTCGAAATAATATCCTCTAGATTATATTCGTCCAATGCTAGAAAAACCCCTTCGCCGTTACTAGCTGGCCAAATTTTAACTATTAAAGGAAAAGAAAACTCCTTTTTTATAATATCTAGATTAACTTTTTCAGCAACAAATAGCGTTTTAGGAATTGGTAATTTATGTTTTACGAGTAGTTGGGCCGAAAAAAATTTATCCAATGCTGCTATGATGCCATCTGCATGATTAATCATAGGGACACCTATTAACTCCAATTGTCTATATAAAGCGACAGCTGTGTTATCTGTTCCTGAACCAGTTCTAGGAATAACGAAATCGGGAGTTTTACTTTCTTTTCCTTTAACAAAAAAACGATACCTCCCGCTTGTAGTCACAGAAAAATTGATTTCTTGAGGAATTAATACTTCTACATCTAGTCCTCTTTTTAGGCCTTCCTGATATAACTTTCTACTAGCTGACTCATACAGCATATTTTTATCACTTACGTGAAGTCCTTCCTTTAAAATTCTAGAATAACCTATTTTGCTGGTAATAATCCATCCATTCATAGTTATTATATTTTGTTGTTTATATACACAACTCTTTATTTTTTTCAAATAAATAATCATATAAGATAGCTGCTGGATTAAGTCCAATACCTGTTACAAGAGAAAAACCTGGGGCAGAATTAACCTCACAAATTTTATAGCTATCAATATCATATAAAATATCTACTCCTGAACATTCCAAATTTAATGCAGTAGATGCTCGGATCGCTAATTCTTCTACCTCGGGAATCCTATCAATTTTTTTCAATGTTCCTCCCCTTCCATAATTAGATTTGTAACCACCATCTGCAGCACTTCTTTCTAGCATAGCTATTACCTTACCTCCCAAAACATAGACCCGAATATCTCTTCCTCTACTGTGACTAATGTACTCTTGAATAAGTACATTAACATTTGATGCAATTCTACCAATTGTTGAAATAATATCCTCCAAATTATACTTATCTAGTGCCAAGAAAACACCATCTCCATTACTAGAAGGCCAAGTTTTAACAATTAAAGGAAAGGAGAATTCTCTTTCTATGATATCTAAATTAATTTTTTCAGCAACAAATAGTGTTTTAGGAATTGGTAACTGGTGTTTGGCTAATAGTTGAGCAGTAGAAAATTTGTCAAATGCGGCTATGATACCATCCGCATGGTTAATCATAGGAACACCTATTAATTCTAATTGTCTGTATAAAGCAATGGCTGCACTATCTGTTCTAGAACCAGTTCTAGGAATAACAAAATCTGGAATCGCTCTTTTTTCTCCTTTAACAAAAAAACAAAATGCTCCTTTTTCAGTCAAAGAGAAGTTAACTTCTTGTGATAATAATACTTCTACCTCTATTCCTCTTTTTAAACCCTCTTGATATAGTTCTCTAACAGGATTCTCGTACATCATATTTTTATCTACTACATTAAGTCCTCTTTCCAAAATTCTAGCATGATACATTTTGTTGGCAATTATCCACCCCTTCATAAGTAGTATATTTTTTAGAAAAAAAATAAAATGCCCAAAGAACAAGGGCAATTGTTAGTTCACCAAATTGATCAATTAGTTGCTGACAATGCGGAGGATTGGCACAATGCATGTGATGTTTTGGTATCGATCATTTTTGATTCGATCATATTCAAAAAAACAGTTTCTAAATTCTGTTTCATCGCTTTTAATTGTAAAGGAAGATTACTTCTATCGGATAATCCAGGAGTAATATTCACCTCTAAAAAATAAAAAATTCCTTCTTTTAAAACATAGTCAACTCTAATAAAACCTTCACACTCCAAAGCTTGATATATTTTAAGGGTCAATTCCTGACATTGTTGTTTTTGTTGTTTCGACAGCCTTGCTGGAGTTCGTTTTTTACTGCGACGTTTCAATTTAACATCATAGCTGTAAAATTCACCTTCTGGAACAATAATTTCAGTAATAGGGGTTGGTAGGATTCCATTTTTATCAGGAATAACACCGCAAGTTATATCTCGACCTTCAATAAACTCCTCAATTATCGCCTCTTGACCTGCATCTAAAATAGTATTAATGGCTTTCTCTAAACTAGCTAAATCATCAACTTTCTCAATCAAATAACTATCTGTTCCAATATTAGGTTTTACGATACATGGAAAACCGATATTTTCAATTATATGCTTGGTATAGTTCTTCGTTTTATTTCCTACCTTAATTCCTTTTGGACTAACTATCTTAATTGTACTTAAGTAATTTTTACAAAAAAATTTATTCGTTGCTAACAAAGTAGTCAAAGGAGAAGAAGAAATATATGGAATGCCCAATAATGAGAGATAGCCCTGTATCCAACCTTTAGTGCTTGCTCCTTCGCCATAAATATAAGCACAATCAAAGTTTATTTTTTGATGTTGGCGAACAATAGAAAAATCATTTTTATCGACAATGATATCTTCATATAGGGTTCTCCATACTTTTTTGCCAATTGAAATGACCTCTACCCGATAGCCCAATTTTTGGAGTATTGTTGATACCTTCTCTGATATAAAGTGGCTAGTAGTACTAAGTCCTTCACTAATGACAGCAACATCTAACATATTTAAATACTTTTATTATCATACTGAATCTTTCAAGAAGTATTTTTCTTGACTTTTGCATAGTAACCGTTCCGTTAATCTGCAAGAATTGAATAATTTATTGGTCAATGGTGTCCATATTTTTCTTTTGATTTTTTTACAATTTTAACATCGGGATATTCACAATGCAACAAATACAAACACTTTGCTTGATGTTTGGCAAATTGTTGTCGAATACCTGCTCACTTTATGTCCGATTTATTGATTTAAAAAATAGAATAATAGGGTATTATTTTCATTAGCCGAAATGAACCTAAGATTAGATGTGAGTAATTGCAAAACTAAACTCTTTCGATGATTTGAAGAAGGTTTCTTTAAGCCTTTCTTATGATTTATTTTGTTCTTTTATCGACAACAAAAACATCAAGGCACAAACAATTGGCAAAACCATATTTCCAACACCCCCAGGTGCCTGCCCTACCGTTTCAATAGGTTTATAAATAGACAGTAAAAACCGTGATGCCCATTCCAAAAACAGCATCAAGTACATAAAAGGAATCAACGATTTATATCGAATAGCCACAATCATTTGAATAATACCAAACATCAATTGAGACAAGCCCCAATAAGCAAAAATTAGAATAACCACCGCTGCACCACCTTCCGTAAAAGTATCTAATGGAATCGTAGCAATACTTTGTGCCCCACCATCATGCTTAAAAATATGAATTAGACTTCTTACGACGGTCACCGCTGTAATCAAATAGAAAAACCAAAGAGCTATTTTGTTGCCTTTGTAGTTATTATCAATCGTAGTTGGTAAGATTTTTTGTAGCATTTTTTGAATTGTTTGATGTAAATTTAGGTTTTAAAACCTAATTATTAGAATTTAACACAAAAAAATGCACAATAGATTTGAAACTCCATTGTGCATTTTTATGATTTGAGTAAGTGCTTGGATTTAACCTACAGCTCTATCCCTTAGGCAAAGTAAAATAATTAATTAGCCATTTATGAGTTCATCTTTTTTACCTAGCATCCCATCCGCAAGCGGGTCACAAACAGCGTTTGTTCTTGTTGAAAATGCTCGCCATAGCTGTGCTATGTCTGTAAGCCTCCCGTCCCTTCGGGTTCAAAGCTTACGCCTCTCATGCCTTGTCTAGGAAAAAAATATTTCCTCAAAATGACCACTTTATTAATTTATTTTGCCTTAATAAACTTCTCCCTAAAAATCATCCCTTCTTTTGACTGAATTTCTAAGAAATAAACACCCACTTTAAAATGCTGTACATTGATTCGATCAAGAGAATCCTTCAAGTCAACTTTTCTACTAAAAAGTTCTTCTCCTGTAATAGAGTAAACTCGGACATTACTTATTGCATTATAGGGTATTTCCAATTGTAGCCAATTTTGTGCTGGGTTTGGAAAAATGCGAAATGTCTGGCTGAGAACTGGCAAAGAGGTCGTCATATCATCCATCCC
>CALDTJ010000621.1 GCA_937924145.1 uncultured Saprospiraceae bacterium | reverse complement strand
CTCAGTTTTTGCCAAAAATTCTTTTCATAGCAGGGCTACGGAAATAATTTTTGGTAGAAAATGAGGGCAAAAGAAACCGTCCAAACCAGCCCGCTGACGCAGTCGGGCGGGTGGCGGAGTTATTGTTTTGCCGTTACTAAGTATTCTATCCTACATTTTTTTTCAGTTTACAAAGCAAAACACTGTAATTTGAGTGTGTGTAGAAAGTCGATTGAGAGTACTACTTCACGTCGAATTGGATGTGAACGAAACTGAATATCTTTTAACAAAAAAAGAAAATATTTGTGACGTTCTTTAAATGAATATAATTGAAAAGGAATGAATATAAATTAAAGGGAAGGTAGAAAAATGGAAGACCTTAAAATAAAAAAAGCCCACTCGAAGTGGGCCTAAACAATCTTTTAACCAAAACTCAATACATATATCTTTTCAAAATGTGTGCCAAAAACATATTAGCACGAAAAAACATTTGAAATTTTCTTAATCTTTTATTTTTAGTCTTTTGTGACAGTACTGCGGTGCATTCATTTTCAGAGCTAAAAAGGTAGTAAAAAGGTCAAAAATCTCCACATTTCGATAATTCTACTAGGTTTATCGGATTTTCTTAGCACCACAATGCTTTAGCACCTACCTTCGTTCTGTATTTATTTAATTCACCAAAACCACCAATCTTTAATGAAGAATTTATTTGTTTTTATGTTTACAATTTTTTCCGCTTATGCTATGACCAGTTGTGTCAATCTGGAAACTGAAGAACAGAAAGCAGAACGTAAGAAAGAAGAAGTACAAGATGAAATCGAAGAAGACTTAGCCAAAGCTAAAGACGATATTAGTAATGCTTTTGACAATTTAGGAGATGCCTTAGAGGGACTAAAGAAAAAGCACAATATTGAAAGTAAAGATCCTGTAAGCTTTAGAGACATGAAAAAAGCCTTGCCAAGAAGTTTAGCAGGAGTAGATTTTGAAGAGAGTGAAGGACAAACTACTGGTATTCTAGGGATTAAAATTTCAACCGTCGAGGCGACCTATCAAGAAGATGATGCTGCCTTTGAAGTGACCATTGTAGATGTAGCAGGTGTAGGCAAATTAGTCAAAAAAATGGCTAAATGGTCTGAATTTGAAGTAGATAAAGAAACGAGAGATGGTTACGAAAGAACAACTGAAATTGACGGGCATCCTGCCTTAGAAAAATACAATGAACGAAGAGAAAAAGGCGAAACCAGTCTTTTAGTAGATGATCGATTTATTATTACCATCAAAGGAGAAGGCGTGTCTGAGCGACAAATGAGACGTGCGGTAGATGATATTAATATTCGGAAGTTGACTAGACTGGTTGACTAGTTGCTGGTTGCTGGTTGACTAGTTGCTGGTTGCTAGTTGCTGGTTTCGAGCAGAACTAGTAACCAGCAACCAGTAACTAAATAACCTGCCCAAATATATCGGTCTGATACTTTCCTTTACGATGAAAACGCAAAAGTGCATCTTCCGCCTCTTCATTATAAATTGACAAAATTAGCTTACGCTTATTTCTACCGTCTACGGGGAATAGTATTTTTACTGGGAAATGAGCGTAGCCATTATCTTCAAATAGTAAAATCTGTCGATTGCGAGTGGGCAGTCTAAATAAATTTAATTCTTCCTCCGTTTTTGGAATAGGAACATCCTCATAGCCTTCTTCTATTAAAAAAGCTTTGATCATATCGTAGCTATATTTCAGGTTCATGCCTGAAAAAACTGTCTTATATTCAAACCCGTCACTTTCACCACCGACATATTCTAGTCCTTCGGGTGGAAATCCGTCTCTTAATGCCATTATGTTTGTGATAATGAGAAGTTAAATTGACAGACAAAAAATAAATCACCACTTATTTTCTGAATTCCAATTTAACTTCTAAGTCCGTAAATTTATTAATACAAAAATGAGTAAAATTTACTTAATTTTCAACAAAAAGTATTAATTATTTTAAAAAAGGCGTGTACGAAGTTTTTAGAGGAGCCCATGGGGCAGGCTATTTTAATTGCGGGTTAGGACTGAGTAAAAGCAAAAATTAAAGCGTTTCTCTAAAAATCACCCGTAAATTTGAGAAAACTCCTCTAAAATGGTCAATTCTTTCTCATTTTTAGAGAAGTCTCTTCAAATTTCAAAACTTCGTACAGCTCTTATTTAAAAATAAAACCTAATGGGAACTTTAGCACTCTGTCTACATTAGACAAGTTTATCTAACTTTTCTATACCGCAAAAGGCACAAAAGCTCTCCTTTTCTGCCTTTTTAAATCTTTTTTCGATAAAAATACGGGACAAGTAATGATTAATAGAAAAAGTAGTAGTTTAGCCAAAACTAAAATCCTTAAAATGAAGTACTTTTTCTCTTACCTGATGTGTTTTGGTCTATTATTGGCTTGCAGTGAACCAACCGCTCAAAAAAATACACCCTCAATTCCTCAACAAGATAGTGAACTAGAAAAGATGATCGGCCAAATGATTATGGTCGGCACTAGAGGGATGGCAATAGAAGAAGTTAGTCCTCAATTTCAACAACAAATCAAAGATGGAAAAATTGGTGGCATCGTACTATTTGATTATGATGTCGTCAAAAAAGAATACCATCGAAATATTCAATCGCCAGAACAAGTAAAAGGCTTGATCGACGGTTTACAAAAACTAGCCCCTACTCCACTCTTTATGGCAGTAGATCAAGAAGGTGGGCGAGTAAATAGACTAAAGCCGAAGTATGGTTTTCCAAGTTCTGTTTCTGCTCAATATTTAGGGGATATGGACAATATGGATTCTACTCGATACTATGGCAATCGTATTGCCACCGTTTGTAAAGAGCTAGGCTTTAATGTCAATTTCGCCCCTGCGGTCGATGTGAATTATAACCCAACTAGTCCTGCCATTGGAAATATAGAACGCAGTTATTCGGCTGATCCCGAAATGGTCGTCAAACATGCGAGTATCTTAATAGAAGAACAAGCTGCTAAAGGCATTTTATCTACCCTAAAGCATTTTCCTGGTCATGGTAGCGCACAGTCTGACTCACATTATGGCGTAACCGATGTTACGAAGTATTGGCAAGAAAGCGAACTGATTCCTTTTGAAAAACTAGGAAAGTTAGATAAAAATGTAGCGATTATGACCGCTCACGTAGCGAATCAAAATTTAGATCCTGATTTTCCAGCGACCCTTTCTCAAAAAATTATTACGGGTATTCTCCGAGAAAAATTAAGTTTTCAAGGAGTGGTTTTTTCCGACGATATGCAAATGCAAGCGGTGAATGATCATTTTGGTTTTGAAACGCTTTTAGAAAAGTCAATCCTTGCGGGTGTGGATGTTTTAGTTTTTGGTAATAATTTAAAATATGATGAGCAGATACCGACTAAAGCGATTGACCTTATTTCAAAAATGGTGGAAAATGGTACGATCTCTCGAAGTAGAATCGAGCAATCTTATGGAAGAATTAAAGACGCCAAACGTCAATTGCAGTAGGAGTTGTATCTAGGAAAAGGTTTGTCAGGTTTCCGAAAATCTAACAAATCTAAATACCTTCTAATTAAATAACCTAACCACACCATCCGCATCATTCTCGGCAATAATAGCCAATAGAATATGAACCTATAAATTCTTTAATTTGTTCTTGATTAGTAATGATTGAACAAATGAAGTTGAGCATTACAAATAATACGATTTATAACTATTCAATAGAAAATGGTCACTAAGTTATATCCAGAATTAAATAAAATCTACTTAATTGAAAAATACACCATGTTCCATATTCTAGAGGGTACTGGTAGTATAGAAGTAGACTTTAAGAAATATCATAATTGGAAGGATAAACTCATTTTTTTAGAGACAGGACAGTATATAAAATTTTTATCAGAAAACTTTGTAGCAAGAAAAGTCGAATTTAAAGAAGAAGAAGTCTTTCGCAATAAAGAAGTACGGGTTTTATTTAAGCATTTGGTAGCTCTGGGCTATATTAATTTTACGGAATGTACAACCTGTCAACAATATCTAAATAACTCCGTTTTTTCTCAAAGGTCTAGTGATATTATTGATATATCTTCCAAACAATGGTATTGGCAAAATCCATTTCATGCCAATCAAGAAGAGTATCACGTTATTTTTAATATCAAAGATGTTATTGACCAAAAATATAAAAATCACCTCTCCAATGATAAGATCTCTAAACTTATAGGTTTTCGAGGCTATGAGGCGCAAGCATTATTTAAAAATAAGGTAGGGCTATCCGTCAAATCATTACTAGGTCATAAAAGATTTTTAGAGAGTAAAAAAGAAATCGCCTTTACCGACAAAAGTGTAAAAGAAATCGCTTATGAGTTTGGATTCAAAGATCCAGCCTACTTCCACCGTACCTTTAGTAAGATCGAAGGCACTAGTCCAAATAAATTTAGAAAAGAATTTGAATATGAAAAACGAGACTCTTTTTTACCAGAACTATATGAGGTATTAGCTACTCACCATAAGGAACAAAGAACAACAGATTTCTATGCCAATAAAATGAATCTATCGATCAAGACCCTATCAAAAAAAGTAAAAGACAAATTGAATATAACCTTAGGGCAACTAATCAGGCAAGAGTTAATCAATACAGCCAAAATGCTCCTAAAAACAGATGTCAATATTAAAGAAATTGGCTACGAATTAGGCTTTCAAGAACCAAATCATTTCTCTTCTTTTTTCAAACATCACACTACTCTATCACCAGCAGATTACCGAAAATCTCACCTTAAGTAGTTGTTCATCAAACCGTTATAAAAAAATCAAAAAAATAAGCATTTCAAAAAAAATCAAAAGTACAATCAAAAGAGAATTTCTTGTAACCAATTGCTCTTTGTTTGCCTGCATCTTTGTAGTACAAATGATTATTAATCAATAACTACTCCTATTGGCTTAATGGAATAGTAGTACTTTTTGTAGTGGGTTTGCACAAAACTGAAAATATCAGGTTAATAACTATACGATTGTACAGTCAATAAGAATTGAGAAAAATTAAGCAAGATTTATAATTAATAGTAATAGGCGCTATATTAAGTTGAGGATGAATCTGTTTTAAAGATTCATCCTTTCTTTGCTCTAATTTTTCAATTGACTCAACACCAATTCAATCGCTTTATCCAACTGTGGATCATTCCCCTCCACTCGATCTTTAAAGGTATTTTGAATAAAAACATCGGGAGCAACGCCCGTTTTTTCAATATTTTGACCATCCAAAGTATAACAACCCCAAGAAGGCAAACGGTAGAAAGAACCATCGACTAAGCCTTTACCACTCGTAAAAATAATCCATCGATAAGTCTCTGTCCCCATGATCGTTCCTAAACCTAATGCCTTAAAACCTGTCGCCGTCATTTCTGCATCACTTAAACTTTGTTCGTTGATTAATAAAACAATTGGTTTAGCCGCAGGATTAAAATTAGGCTGTGGGGTCAACGCACCTTCTCGATATTTCCATTGCAAATACGGTTTTTGGGATAAAAACTGTAGGACTTCATCGTGGACATTTCCGCCTGTATTATAACGCAAGTCTAAAATCAATCCATCCCGTTGTTGACCTTCGGAAACCATTTCTTTTAAGAATCGCTGTAACTCACCTCCTCCCATATTTTTCATGTGGACGTAAGCTATATTTTTATGACTCTTAGCATCCACTATTTCTTGTCGCTCTTGCATCCATTCATTATATAATAAATTCCTTTGAGCAAAGTAATTAATCGGGTGCAATTTAACCTCTACTTTATTTCCAACTCTCAGAAAAGTAAGGGTTAATTCTTCGTCTCTCGAAGGTTCAGCAAAATAGCTTTCTCTATTGTTTTGTTTATCAATTACCTGTCCATTCACGGCAATTAATTCATCCCCCACTTTAATATCCTTTCCTTTTCGATCAGCAGGACTTCTAGCAATAATTCGTTTAACACGATAAGGGTTTTCAGTATCAAAAAGAATACCCGTTGCCATTGTTGAAGTACCATAATAAGTGCCTTCCTCTTTGCCCGAAGAACGAAATCCAAAATGAGAGGTATTCAATTCACCCAATAAATCATTTAATAATAGGCGTAAATCTGCTCGATTATTAAGGTGAGGTAAAAATTTGGCGTATTCATCTCGAAGTGCAGGCCAGTTTTCTCCATGAAAATTTTCATCATAAAAATTGGTTTCCAAACCAGCCCAAGTTTCGTAAAACATTTGCTCAAATTCCGCTTGCAATTGCCGTCGGAATTTTAGAGAAATATCAATTTTTTCGACCTTATTATCCCCTACTTTTAATTCGTGGATATTGCCACCATTCAGTACGTAATATTTATCATCTGCCCAACTGAAATAATAATTTCCGCCTTCTGTACCTTCTATTTTTTTCGTTTCTGCATCTTTGAAAGGTTCTTTTTCCCATTTGTATAAAGCAAATTTTCCCTCATCATGATTAGAGGCAAATAGCACAATTTCTTTGTCTTCATTTTCCACTGCAATCATACCATATTGAGAGCCAAAAGCCGAACCTATTCGCTCCGTTCTTTCCATAATTCGCTCTTTATCAATCGTCACAACTACTTTTTCCGCTTCTTCTTCCTTTTCGTCCTCGTCAGATTCTTCTTTATCCTCTTCCTCCTCTTCTGCAAATAGCTCATCAAATTTATCCGATTTAAAAGGGGAATCGAATTTTTCTAAAGGCATTTTGAAAAGGTCAGGATTTTGCAAACCATAAGGATAGGAAGGCTTGGTCAAATTAGAATGGAAGTATAAATATTTTCCATCAGCCGACCAAAATGGACTATTTTCACTCACTGCCGTATTTGATAAATTAGTCTTTTCTTTAGTTTCTACATTATAAATCACAATCTCCGTTTCAAAATTTCGCATCACATTCAATGCAATATGTTTGTCGTCAGGCGACCAAGTTGGAAAAGCATTATACAAGCCCCACAATTCATCTTTAAATAAAAGCGTACTTTCTAAAGTTTCTAAATCCATCATTCGAACCTCTTCTCGACCGCTCAAATAAATGGCTTTAGAGCGATCACTATTCAAACTTAATAGACGATTATCCTCGGCATCATTCGTCAGTTGCTTTTCCCCTGTTTTGCCCGCCGCATCAATTTTAAACCAATTTTGATAGCCACCAACAGTTTGATTAAAAATAAGTGTTTTATTATCTTTTAACCATTCCACTTCCATCACTCGACCGTCCGCTGCCGTTTTCAATTGCTTAGGGAATTTACCTTTGATGTCACTCACAAATAACTCACCTCTGGACACAAAAGCCATTTTTTTGCCATCAGGCGAAACGCTAAAAGCGGAAATATTTCCAGATACTTGAAAATCTTTGGTCTTTTCCAAAGTATTATTTCTAGCTACGGATACAGGTACTTTATTCGTCTGACCACTCGCCACATCGTAGATGAAAAGTTGATATTCTTTTTGAAAAATCACTTTTCCTCCATCCGCATTTACAAAGGGTCGATGAATGGCATTTTCAAATTGGGTCAGATTTTTTTTGATACCGTTTTCAAAAGTATAGAGGTTATATTCTCCATTCAATTCATCCGAAAGGAAATAGGTATTGCCGTTTTTATCAATGGTGACCATAAAATCTTTTCCATCATAATCAGTATATTTTTTAAATTCTTTAGTACTTGGATTATAGGATTTTATATCGGGATTATATGCGCCTTTATAGCGTTTTCGATTCGCAAAAAAATCACTTTCCCAAGTTTCATTGAAAAATAGTTCTCCTGTCTGTGGATGTGCCACTAGATTGTGAATATTATTAAAATAGTGTGGAAACAAGCGTTTTGGCGTTCCTCCACTCGGAGCAATAGCATAGGTACTCATTCGATTTTCTCGATCTGAAGTAAAATAAATCATCGAGTTATCCCATGACCAGCTACTCACTCTATCGGTCGATTGATGATAAGTCAATTGGCGAATTTCACCACCAGCTAAAGGCATAATAAACACATCCGCATTTCCGTAAGGAGTTCCTGTAAATGTTAGCCATTGACCATCGGGAGAAACCTTAGCCAAGGTCTCATTTCCATCCATCGAAGTAATCTTAGTTGCCAAGCCACCTGATACAGGCATTCGCCAAAGATCACTTTCATAGCTAAAAATGATGGTTGAACCATCGGGTGTTAACGTAGGAAAATCAGTGAAGTAGCTTTCGGAAGATTGGGCAGTAGCAGTGCCTAGAATAGTCAACAGGGCTACCAATAGTAAGGTTGTTTTTTTCAACATGTCGGTCAGATTTGGTGGATTTATTAATATTGACCAACAATGATAGGGAATAGATTGGAGGATTAAGGTAAAATAGTATAGAAAATTAATAGGAAAATACAGAAAATTAGTTATTCTTGTTGATACACTTCTTATCAAAGTAAAACAACGATTTTCTGCTATTTTTGAAGATTTGGAGATTGTGACGACACTGTCTTCACAATTAAGTTGGTCTCATTTTCTGGAGTTATTTCGATTCAAATAATCCCCCCCATACTACCCCCATCCACTTTTATAGCAGCACCATTCGTCGCTGCGGCTAAAGGGCTAGATAAATACACAATAGTATTAGCTACTTCCTCTACTGAGGCAAAACGCTGTAACAAAGACGAAGTACGTACATTCACAAAAAATTCTTTTTCTACTTGTTCCACCGTCTTCCCTTCTTTTTCAGCGACATCCGCCAAAAACGACTCTGCCCCTTCTGATAAAGTAGACCCTGGAATAATGGTATTCACAGTTACGGCTGTTCCTTTGGTCAATTGTGCCAAGCCTCTTGATACTGCCAACATTGCAGTTTTAGTCGTACTATAAGCAATCAAATCTTCGGGGACTAAAGTCGCACATTCGCTAGAAATAAAGATGATTCGTCCCCAATTTTTAGCAATCATTTTTGGTAATAATTGGCGAGATAAGCGCACACCACTCATGACATTGACTTCGAACTGTTCCGTCCATTCTTCGTCGGGCATTTCAAAGAAAGAAGTGCCTTTATAAATACCGACATTATTTACTAGAATATCTATTGGTGGTAAGTATTTTAATAATCTGGTAATCTCTTCTTTTTTGGAAAAATCGGTTGGGATTCCGCTAATATTGGCATTCGGAAACTCAGTTATCAACAGGTCTAGCGAGTTATCCACACTTTGTTGAGAACGTCCGTTGAGAATGACAGATGCTCCTTCTTTTAGGAATAATTTGGCAGTTGCGTAGCCGATTCCGCTAGTCGAGCCTGTTATGAAAACTGTTTTGTTTTTTAGGTTTAGGTTCATTAATATTTATAATTAAAATGTATCTTCAAAAAAGAAATAATCAAATCAAGTACTTTAATTCAATGCAGCAACTTCTACCTTTAACAATACCGTTTTAGTAAAAAAATATTTGTAACAATTCAGCAACATAACTAATTAGACTTAATTTTTACCATTTAGGTACTATTTAAGTGCATTTAAGTCGTGTTCTAAATGAACTTACCTACTATATGGTAGAAAATATGAGTGGTAAATCTAGTTGGTAAATAGTTACAAATATTCTTTAAATAACAAATATTAGTTATGAAAGATGTAAGCTTATAAACAGCAAGCAATCTATTTTGGTAAGATTTCAATATTAGACTAACTGAAAATTATAGAAGTATTTCTTTGGGTTAAGGTTGTAAATAACCCAGGTCAATAAACACTTGTTTTACGGAATCTCTAAACTTATTATAGGAATGTAAAGTCTTTAGAGAAGATAATTCAATTTTTTGTCCAATAGGAAGATAAAGCTGTCCTATTTTCAATTGGTTTCTTCTTCTTTTCGTTACCTCACTAACTACTACTCGTATAGCGTCTTCGATTACTTGTTTAGGGTTAGTAATGCTTTCTGGGTTTCGATTAATGTTAAGTTCAGCATCTGTTTTAGACGTTCCTAGTTCTCTTTTTAATAACTCTTTTTCTGCTAGCATCCAAGATTCTGTCATTTGAACTGGCACAATAGCAACTAGCTTTTTACAAATATTATCACTTTCCAAACTAGCTACATTATCAAAAGCAGGGTTAATTTTATTAGTAAAGCAGTTTATGTCTGTAGCTGCATCAGCATCAGTATGAATACATAAAACCATTACGCCCAAATCATTTGCTTTTGTTGCATAGCTTTGAACTAACTCTACAAATGGACTAGTTTCCTTATCAAGTAATTGAATAGGTAATATATCAATCTGCCCAGTACAATCAAATGCAACATCTTCAAATGTGCGCTGAATTATACTTTCTAAAAATCGATTATCTGTTGTTCCTTCAGTACAAAAACCTATAATTAATTGTTTAATCATAGCGCCAAGCTTTCAATGTGTTTTGAGCATCTTGTGTATCTGCTATTTCTAGATATTTTTTAACCTCATGTAACGTTAGTTTACGTTTAAATTCTTCTATGGGGATAGATAATTGTCCAACAGAAGAAGATGCAAACTCTATATCTGTAGTTCTAATTTTTATTCTTTTTTCTAATATAGTAATAATAGAAGTTTTCAAATGTGATAAACCAACACTAATATTAGCATTGGTTTCCCATTTAATCAGTTCACTTACCAATACTGGCGAATGAGTATTTACGATTATTTGACGCAATAATGTTCTAGGGTCCGAAAAATCAGCACTTAAGTCTTTTAATAATTCTGCCATCGCCTTTATTCTAAAAGGATGAATGCCATTTTCTGGTTCTTCAAAACAAATTAAACCTGCATGCTTATCATCAAATTCAAGTACACACAAAGCTAATAACCTTAATGTTCCTTCTGATAAAACACGAGAGGAAAAATGTTTACCATCTTCACTTTTGAGGCTAATAATAAATTGCCTATTTGCTTTATCGTCTTTTACTTCAACTTCTGTAAAATGAGGTAGAAAACTATTTAACTTTCTAGAAATTGCAACCAGATTATAATTATCATCCTTAACTATCCTATACAAAGCAGCTGCTAAATTCTTACCACTAGGAGTAATTGTGTCTTGGATGCCTGGTTCTTGCCTTGTTGGTTCTCTTAAATCATTAGGGTTTAACTGTAAAAAATTCCAACTTTGCATTTCCATTTTAGCTGCAAAAACATGTGGAAAATCAACAGAGTTAATACTACTTAATACTGTTTGGCGAGCATAAGATGCTGGAAAAGTCTTTTTATTTCCACCTGATGTACCGTCTTGGGGAACAATTATTCTTGGAACTTTATCTACATATTCCGTATAAATATAAGGCTGTCCCCTTCTTCCTCTCTTTACCTTAGGTCTCCAATTCTCTATATAATTTTTTTCTATTTTGGATGTAATCCACTTATCTTCTTTATGTTTAATAGTTATCAACCTTTCAAAGTCAACCACTAAATCCTCAACACCTAATTCGTTTTCAATTCGTTTAATTTTCAATTCATATCTTAAACGAGTATATTTTAACTGTGTATTCCCTCCCCAATTATCTTTTATTTTAGGATTTACTAGCATTTCTACTGCAAAATTCATTTCAGTAGCATAATTATCACCATACAGCGTAAATAATTCACTAGGGTTTCCCCTCTGTTCATTAAAAGCGTTTTTCAAATCCGTAGTAGCTAAACGCGACAGAAGGGATAAGGCATCAAATAAATTACTTTTTCCAGACGCATTAACCCCTGCAATTACTGTCAAAGGAGTAAATTCCATTTCAAAATCATGAAATGATTTAAAACCATTTATCTTAATATAAGTTATCATTTTTTCAGTAAAAAAATTATTCCTTTATTAGGGTTTACTTTTAAAAGTTTGTAGTTAAAATAAAATCACAAAGATGCACTTAACTTACGAGAAGTAATTTAAAGTAATCTACTCTATAAATTTCATTAAACCAAACGCTAACAAAAATAAAGTTTTTCTTAAACAAATAAATTCAGCAGTCTTATCTGTATATAATTTTTAATCAAATACTGATTCTTTTCCTAAACATCATTATCCTACCAACGCTTAGCCCCCAACAATTTCTCCCCCAATTCCGTCAACACCGCAGTCTCATACTTGGTCTGTTCCCAATTCCGTGGATCACCAGGGAACGCATACCCTTCTGGTGCAATTCTGTTTTTCCAAGAGTTGACTCTCCATTCTTTTAAAGCGGTATTATCTTCTTCCGCTGGCATCATCGAAATATACTGCGCCACTCTCACTTTATCTTTAGAATAATTACCCCGAATACCATGCGGTTGTCGAGAATCCCAAATGACCAAATCGCCTGCCTCCAAAGGTACTTTCACAATCTTATCTTCCAATCCACTCACATCAGGGCGGAAATTATTTCTATCCGCAGGTTGGGTTTGTTTCCATTCTTCATAGTTTCTGAATAACCATGGAATACATTGAAAACCGCCCATATTTTCGTCCATTTGGTCATCTAGTGCTAAGACACCTTGCACATTCTGAGGCTTAGTTTCTGGATCATAATCCCAATGAATGAAGGACTTATATTCAAAACCTGGACGGATAGGAAAATTCAAATTCGCTCGATCAATCGTCACCCATAATTTCTCCGTTCCCCAAAGATCGACGAAGGTATCATAGACTTTTTGTACCTGCCGATTATTCCAAAGATGTTGATTGTTATAGACTTCTACCATGCCTGTTCCTGCCAGTTCTTTCATCTTCATTTCTGCTCTTGCTTTGGTGTACCAAGTTTCTTGGTCGTTGGCCTCCTTGTCTTCAAATTCCCATAAGAAATTAGCCGTAGCCAAAGCCTGTTCTCTCGGTACTGCATTTTTGACCACAATGTAGCCATTATACTTCCAAAATGCCCAGTCTTCTTCGGTTAATACTCGGAGTGGATCTCCTATATTTCGATCTGCTAATTTCTTTTTACTGCTCTTTGCAGTGGACGGATTACCCGGTATGTCTTTATGCGCATTATTGGGAATCATCGTCTGCGCCATGGTTTTATTTGTATTTTCCATATTTTCAGAATTTATAGTATTCAAAAATTTTAAACAAGAAATATATGAGGCAAAGATATAGGTAATGGCAAATTACTTTCTATCTTGATATTGACATTTATTTGTAGGATATTGACTAATACCATTGCTTAATGGGCTATTTTTGGTAATTTAATTGAAATGTTTTGTTTTTTCACCACATAGTCACATAGTTTTTTCACATAGAGCACATAGTTTGCTTTATTAGATGTTGACCGAGCGGTAGTGCGAATTGCTAAGTTAGACTTTGACTAAAAAATAAAATTTGAGTAGCATCTAGCTCAGCAGAATGCTACCGCTCGAAATTGTCAAAACTACTGCTCGAAAAACTATGTGTCCTATATGCCTTACTATGTGACCTATGTGGTAAATTTTCAACATCTAGATACTTGAACCCCAAAGAACTATTAACATAAAAAATGAAGATACAACTAGAAAATATAAGCCCTGATAAAAACAGCTCCTTCCGCCTGCTCCTAAATCCTAAGTTAAACGATCTATTCTACTGGCATTTTCATCCAGAATACGAATTGGTATACATTGAAAATGCAGATGGCACGAGGCATGTCGGCGAACATATTTCTCAATACAAAAGCAGTGATTTAGTATTGATAGGTTCTAATATCCCACATTTAAATTTTGATTATGGGGTCAAAACAGATTGTGAGAAAGTCGTCTTACAAATTCATCCCGATTTTAAGCAACAGACTTTTGCTCAGTTACCAGAATTAAATAACATCAACAGGCTATTTGAAAAATCTCAATACGGTATTGCCTTTCATGGGGCGACTAAAGAAAAGATTGGCAAACGATTAATTCATTTTCAGCATTTATCGCCTTTTGCACAATTTGTCGAGGCTCTACATATTTTCCAATCATTAGCAGAAAGCGAAGAATTCACTTTACTCCACGATCAACCTTATCTGAATCAATACAGCCAAAAAGAACAAGAACGAATTCGGCAGATTTATGCCTACATCGACCAGCATTATCAAAGAAAAATTAGCCTAATCGAAATCGCTCAATTATGCAATTTAGGAAAAGAGGCATTCTGTAGATATTTTAAAAAGGCAACAGGTAATACATTTATAGATTTTTTGAATCAATATCGCATTAGTCAAGCCAAGCGATTATTATTAATGGATAAGAATGTAAGTGAGGCTTGCTTTTCCTGCGGATTTGAAAGCTTGTCTTATTTTAATCGGATATTTAAGAAAGTGACGGGCGAAAATCCTTCTACTTTTAAGCAACAACATTTGAAATAATTGATCCAAATAAGAGCTAGAATGCTTATGACTAAATAAAAGATGCTCAATGTTTTGAATTATTAAATTATTATTAATGCAATACTGTTGTAAAAAAACTTATATCAAACCATTCCTTAATAACCAGTAAAATCCTAAAATCATGCTCACTCCCGACATCAAAAAATACATCGACCAATCCGTTCTATGCTGGCTAGCCACCGTTTCTAAAGATGGTATTCCCAATGTCTCTCCAAAAGAGATTTTCACTTATTTGGATGAGGAACATCTTGGTATCGCACATATAGCCTCTCCTAAAAGCGTTAGAAACATCAAAGCTACTCCAAATGTCTGCATCAGCTTTGTAGATATTTTTATTCAAAAAGGGTATAAATTAATCGGTCAAGCCGAAATAATAAAAAAGAGTGAGCTACACTTTGAAAAGCAAGCCGCTAAGATTCTAAAAATTGCAGGACCTAATTTTCCTGTACAAGCATTACTAAAAGTAAAGGTCTTAAAAACTGCTCCTATTTTAGCACCAAGCTACATAATGTATCCAGAGAAAACTACAGAGGAAGAACAAATACAAGGAGCTTTAAAAACCTACAAAGTGAAAGAATATTTACAAGATGGGAAATAAGAAGAATTTGGTAACTATTCACCAACTAGATTTACCACTCATATTTTCTACCATTTAGACATTTAAGTTCATTTAGAACACGACTTAAATGCACTTAAATATCTAAATGGTAAAAATTAAGTCTAATTAGTTATGTTGCTGAATTTTTACAGAATTTGATTACTTTAGCAGTCCTTAACTAAAGTAAATCAACAAGTATGAAAAAGTATCTACTTTTCTTATTCCTAGTTTTCCCTCTATTTTTAACGGCTCAGCGCACCCAAAAACCTGCTATTCATGCCAAACATTGGTTGGCTATTACAGGTAAGCCATTAGGCGCAACAGCAGGTGCCACGATTTTCAACAAAGGTGGCAACGCCGTCGATGCGGCTTGTGGAATGTTAGCAGCCACTGCCACGATGTGGGACGTCCTAAGTTGGGGTGGTGAAACGCAAGCCTTAATTTACAATCCAAATACTGGAAAAGTCATCGGTATCAATGCCTTAGGTGTTGCCCCAACAGGTGCAACTCCTGAATTTTATAAAAGCAAAGATTTAAAATATCCACCGCAATATGGTCCATTGGCAGCCGTGACACCTGGTACGCCTGGCGGATTGATGACCATGTTGGCAGAATATGGCACCATGAGTTTGAAAGAAGTCCTAGCACCTGCAATGGAAATGGCTGCAGGCTACCCAATTGAAGGGCAAACGGCAGATCTCATGGAGCGACATAAGGAGAAAATCAAAGCATGGCCTTATTCAAAAAAGGTTTATTTAACTCATTTAGGAGAAGAACGGGAGGCGCCGTATGCTGGCGAAATTTTCAAGCAATTAGATTTATTAAATACTTTACAAAAATTAGTAGAGGCTGAAGATATTGCTTTGACGATGGGCAAATCTCGCAAAGCAGCTATTTATGCTGCTTATGATCGTTTTTATAAAGGAGATATTGCCGACGAATTCGTCCGAGGGTGTCAAGAACAAGAAGGCTTGATTACCAAAGAAGACTTAGCTAATTGGAAAGTCTACATCGAAGAGCCAGAAAAGGTCAATTACAAAGGAATTGATGTATACAAATTGACTTCATGGGTACAAGGACCTGTCATGTTGCAAGCCTTAAATATAGTCGAAAATTTTGACATGGAATGTATGGATTATAATACTTCCAAATATTTGCATGGTTTGTATCAAGTGATGAATATGACTTTTGCAGATAGAGATTTTTACTACGGAGATCCATATTTTGAGCCAAAAGAACCGATGAAAGGCTTATTATCAAAAGCGTATGCAAAGAAAAGATTTGAAGAAATTAATTGGGAGAAAAACGATGCGGCTACCATGCCTGGCGATCCTTACCCTTATGAAGATGGTGTAAAAATCAATCCATTTCAAGACTTACTAAAAAATTGGGGTGGTTCCGTTTCTGCCGCACCTAGTCCTAAGTTTAATGAAAATGAAGAGTTCCCACAGGGAGAAGACTTTTATATGGGAACCACTTCTATCCAAGCTGCGGACAAAGATGGTTGGGTGGTCTCGATTACACCAAGTGGTGGTTGGGTACCAGCCGTTATTGCAGGAAATACAGGTGTGGGCATGAGTCAACGAGCGCAAAGTTTTGTCTTAGATGCTAGTGAAAATCCTTATAATGTGATAGAACCTGGTAAACGACCAAGAGCAACTCTGACGCCTTCGATGGCTTTAAAAGATGGTAAGCCTTACATTTCTTTTGCCGTGCAAGGCGGTGACAGTCAAGACCAAAATCAACTACAATTTTTCTTAAATATGGTTGAATTTGGCATGAATGTACAAGAGGCAGTCGAGGCCGCTAATATGAATAGTTTTCAGCTAAGAGGTTCGTTCGGGCAACACGAAAATAAACCAGGCGTCATGCTTGTCAACGAAAATACGCCACCTTGGACTCGTAAAAACTTAAAGGAAATGGGGTATAAATTAGAGTATAACTCCCGTACTTCTGGGCCGATTAATGCTATTTACTTTGATCGTAAAAATGGCTCTATGTGGGGCGGTGCTAGTAATTTTGGCGAAGATTATGGGATTGGGTGGTAGGCTAGTTGCTGGTTGCTAGTTACGCTCGCAACTAGCAATCATCAACTAGCCCATTTCCCCAAATTCCTCCTCCAAATTCTGAGTAAAAACAGCTTCTTAGATTTATAAATTTTATAAAATCAATTCGGTGGCGGAGGGTAATATTACCCTTCGCCATCGTCTTTTTAAGGTATCATCGAATTTTACTATAAAAAGAAAATCTTAACGCAGATCCTGAATTTAATTAGAGTCATACTTAGCCACTTCGTGATTTTTGCAATCAATTATTAGCTTAGATTTTGTTTACAAACCACTAGCTAAAAAACATGGCATCAGCATCTGAACAGTCTATCGAAATATTCCCCCCTAAAACGTTCAGGTATGGGCAGTAACAATATGGACTAAGAGAAATCTATTAGAAGGCAACTATTCGGCAGACTTTGAAATTTATAGTGTCAAATCGCAAAATGGAGTGGAGTTAGAAGAGGTATCTATGTCGAATTGAAAATAGACTTGTTACCCTTTGAAAATGACCAGATGAAATTTAGATAGCCCCCCATCCACTTTGCGGGTCGGTTTAAAGGGTAACAAGTCTAATAAAGTAGCAAAAACTAGGAGCAGGGTGACAAACATCCTACTCCTAGAGATAAACTCAATGTAATTTTTCTTTGCTCAGATGATAATCTTTCAGAAAAGTTTAGAGCGTAAATTTTTCTGAAGAGTAGCGTGTTTAGAATATGCTTAGTTACCGCCAACCCGATTCTTGTAGAACACGTAAGGGCCGCTTGCCATAAGCCCTTTCAAACTGGCGAATAAAGTAACTAGTATTTCTAAAGCCTACTGCATAACAAGTTTCCTTGACCGTTTTGTATTTACCTTCTGTCAAGTATTTCATCGCTCGATTTAAACGGTACTGGCTGAGGTAGCGCTGAGGCGGCAGGTTGGTTAATGCTCTGACCTTTCGAAAAAGGTGTCTTTCGCTAATATCCAATGCAACTGCCAGTCGCTCATTATCCAAAGAAGGGTCATCTAGGTTTTCTTCAATAAATGAATTTAACCGATCTAACCATTTTTTAGAACCGAACATACTGGCAGAATTAATTGGAGGTCTTAAGGTGGATTCTTCTTTAATGACCATTTTTTTGGGGTTATATTTCTAATGCCTCAAAGATGCCAAAAATAAGTCCATAGTGCCAAAGACATTTTAAGCCATTTACCACAAAAAAAAAATATTTTTTTATAAAAAATTTGTCATAACTAATTAATACTCTTATTTTTATTAAAAACTGACTACCACAAAAATATGAGTCTATTTGACAGTAAATTTTTTCAAATTATCCAAACTTTTAGCTCAACAGAGCTAAAATCTTTTGAATTATGGCTAAAATCGCCGTGGGCTAATAGCAATAAGAACCTGATTCGACTCTTAGAAAAAGTACAAAAACACCATCCTAGTTTTGACTATCCAAAATTGACTAAGCCCAAATTGTTCCAACAAATCTTACCCAAAGGAAAATACAGCGACCGCCGAATGAATAACCTATTGTCGGAAGGGTATCTAGCCGCCGAGCGATTTATGGTTTTTAATAGTTTGGCGAATAATCAAAATTTACAAAAAGACCTACTGACCCAAGAGCTACAAAATCGACATTTGGAAGATTGGTTTTTTCGAGATATTAATAAGGAGGTGGAACGCTTAGAGGAGAAGGACATCAAAGATTGGGAAGATCATTTGGGTTTATTGCAGCTCAATCGACGGATTTATCACCATCCCAATCAGAATCCACGAATGCAGCCTGGTGGGCAGACGATTGTTAAAATGGGGGAACAGTTAGATTTGGTTTTTTTATTGGAAAAAGCAGCGATTATTACAGAAAAGATTTTTCGAAATAGAATGTACAAAGATGAAAATTTCCTAATCAAAAAAGAATTAAAAACATGGTCAAAATTTAGTGAGGGAATTGAAAATCTTTCCATTAAACTTTATAAAATGCGATTTGCTTACAAGGACGAAACTTTATTAAATCAGTACTTCAAACTAAGAATTTTTTTTTTAAAACGATATAATGAATTGAATGAAAAAGAGCAGAAAATTCATTTGATGTCCTTGATGAATGATACTGTATTATTGATTAGAAAAAAGCAAATTGATATTACAGAAACACTTCCTATTTATAAATTAGGTTTACAAACAGGTATTTTAATCGATAGAGGAAAATTACCACATAATTTTTATGTGGCTATAATTTCTGCTAGTAATTACAAAGGAGATTTTCTTTACACAAAGCAATTCATTAGTCATTATTCAGAAAATCTAGACGGACAGCTCCAATTAGATGGCATTCAGTGGGCAAAAGCACACACCGCTTACTATCAAGAAAATCATAAGAAATGTCTTGATATTTTACTAACTCATACTTTCAAAGAAATATACTTCAAACTGATTTCCAAACTACTAAATGTTCAGGTCTATTTTGATTTATATCTTTTAGACGATTCTTATCAGTTTTATCTGTTCAATTACTTAGATACTTTTGAAAAATGGATAGTTCGAGAAAAATTTCGTTCAGAATTATTGAAAAAAAGTTATTTAAGGTTTGTTCAGGTAACTAGATCATTGGCAAAACATTATACTGAGACTAACTTTGAAGTCAATAAAGTAGAAAAACTACTTGAAAATGAAAATAATATTCAAGCTCTAAATTGGATTAAAAGGCAAATAGAAAGAATTATAAAATTAAAAAAATGAGGTCGCCCTATTTTTAGGAACGACCTCTTATGTAGTTAGACTACAATTTCGTCTAAAGTAATAATCTTAGGAAATTTAACTTCCGCACTACCAAGTGTATCTGCATTTTCAATGTTATTTACACTAACTAAAAAAGAAATTGGGTTTAACATAATAATTGGAGTTTTTTGCCCCTTTTCACCTAAATCGGTCAGAAAGGGATGGATTAGAAAAAATGTATAGGTGTCTCCCCTCGCCCAAGGGCAAGACGAGCATTTTTTCCGTCCCCAAATCATCATGTGCACCTGATGTCTTGAGTTTAGCAATAGCCCGACAGGGTGTAGCGAGAGCGACTCGTTACACAATCGGCGGAAAAGTCTTAGGTCGGGTTGCGAGTTGCGCGTTACGAGTTAGGCATAGGAATGACTTATAGATTTAAGCACTTCCTCTACTTTTTATCGTAGCTGACAGGCTCGGCTTGACCGACTTATTTTATTTAAAAGAGATTTTTTAGCAGCTGATTTTAACGGGGTTGTCTTTGGAGAGACTATTCAGCTGTGACTAATTATTAGCAAAAAAATTAAAATTTAATCATTGATTTATCATTTACTGTTAGCAAATGTTGCAGCGTTATGTTGTCGAAATCCTTTTTCAATAAACGACAACATAACTAAAGTATTACTTGTCCATTAGTAATGCAGCTCAATTAATAGAGTAATTTTATAGCAGCCTTTTTCCGCTATTTTTCACTAAAAAATAAATCCATAGCGGTGCTATGCATTGATTTTTTAGCAAAAACTATCGAAAAAATTCAAGCTAAAAATTTTACTCGATTAATCAATCCGCATTACTTAGTAATGCTTTGCAACGAATATTCTGTAAAATATAGCAGTAAATTTTTATCCATACGACTGATTAATGCTTTTAAATTTTTGTTTTAGTTTTTAGAAAGGATGTTCTCACTACTACATTCCCTGAGGTAAGGAAAAGTGACCTCTAATTTTTACTTTTTTTGAAAATAAATTCTATTAAAATCACAACTAATTGATAATCAATTAATTAAAGTCAGTAAGAATTTGATAAATTTGACAGTCAAATCTTTTTAGAAACTAAAAAACTGTTTTATAAATCATTTTGACCAGAGTAATCCCAAATTTATTGAAGGTGCAAATCATCGTTGGGTTAGCTATCTTTTTCGAAATTTAATCCACACGGATTAAGTTTTGAAAAATAGCTAACCTAACTTAATTGAGGAGGTCGAAAAGTTAGGTTAGTAGTTTTAAGTAAATAAATTCTTTCAAATTTATTTACTTAAAAGACTGCTAGCCCAACCCTATCAACGCTCTAAAATCTCACTAGCTCTTGGATAACTTTCCGCTAAAAAATCATATTGTCTCTTTTCAAATGCTAACATCGCTTGAAACCAATCCTGTGTTTGAAATTCGGTTAATCTTGGATTATTGATGTGATCTAGATAATAGCTACCTTCTTTCACAGATTTGGATGAAGCATCTTTTAAGTAGTCATTAGTAGCTTGTTGGTAGGCTATGGCGGCTTTGTCTTTTGCGCCCTGATACGTATAAACTGCAAAGGCAAGATTTGGGTTATGCTCCATTAAACTATTCTGAATATAACTAGAATCAGCTTGCAACAGTGCTATCTCTAAATCTAACCCGAGCGTTTCGACATTCGTAATTTTTGGTAGAACGTTCAGCGCTTTCTCTTTTTGATTTAACAAAAAATAAGCACGAAAGAGGTATTCCAAAGCAGTCTGATCATTAGGATCTATTTCTAAAAATGATTCACAAATATCCACTGTTTTTTCCCAGCGACTCAAATAGAAATTGGCATAAATTTGCATTGCCCAAGCAGACCTAAACAATGGGTCTATCGCCATTGCTTGCTCTGCAAATAGCAAAGCATCTTCGTGCAATCCTAACCCCAAGTATAAATTTGATAAGCCCATACTAGACTCTGGGTTATTAGGGCTAATTTCATAACTTTTTAAAAAATATTGATAAGCAGCCGTTGGATCATTTAGGTGATGCTGCACATAACCGTTCACTTGATTCACATAGGCGTTTTCGGGAGCCAGTTGTAGTGCCGTTTTAGCGGCTTGCATCATTCTTTGCTTATATTTTTCTCTATCGGCATCCTCTTCTTTAGGTTCATTTTGCACCCAATAAGAGTCGTATAAATCGGCTAATCCTGCATGTGCGAGTGCGTAGTTAGGGTTTAATTCAATTGCTTGAAAGAATAATTTTTCGCTATCCAAAAAATCAGTTGGACTATAACTACTTTTATAGAGGTTTTTGTGAATGTGTTTGGCTCTTAAAAACAAATCGTACACCTCACCCGTCGGTGGAGTTGGCGAAATGATCTTAGCTTTTTGTGCTGGCGATAATTTATCAAAAAGAGATTGCACCACATTTTGCAGTAATTCATTTTGAATATCAAAAACATCGACTAACGCCTCCTCATATTCATCTGACCAAACTTGATAACCATTTTCTACATTGACTAACTGCGCCGTCACTTGAATAGTTTTATCCTGTCTGCTGACACTTCCTTTTAATACATGCGTTACCTCCAATTGATCGCCTATTTCAACAATAGTTGAAGTTGTATTTTTAAAAGAAAAAGAAGCAGTTTGCCCTGCCACTTTTAGGTCTTGCAATTTCGATAATGTGAGTAATATTTCCTCTGCAAAGCCATCTCCAAAATAGGCTTGTTCCTTCTGAGCATCTGAGAATGGCAGTACCGCAATATAAGGGACAGGTACTGGTAGTGCGGTATCCGACGGCCGGAGCCACCATCCAGCTACCAACAAAAGTGGAGCTAGCCACACTAAATGTCTAGCAGGATGTCCTAACAGCCAGTCCAATACATTGGTTGTTCCTTCCGCTGGAAATAGCCACCAAAACCAAGCTTTTTCATCGTCTTTTTTCGGCTCGACCACTTGGTCGCTCAACATCTGCAAGTTTTTCCGCAATTCATTTTCAGGGGAATCGGTTAAGAAGGCCTGCATTTCTTTTTGGAATTCGACTTCTGAAGCTAATACAATGTCTTCTTCGATTAGCTTTTCAAACCTTTCCAATGATTCGGCCTTTAGTTGCCCGTTGACGTATTGTTCGATTAACTCAATTATTTCTTGTGGGAATTCCATTAGGCTGTTAATGATTTATATTCTGGATCTTTTCTAATAGAATCCATTAGGCTCAATTTACATTTATATTTTTTACGTTTGGCGTAATCTTCTGTGTACCCCATTTCACTTGCAATTTCTTTTCCTGATTGTCCATTGAAGAGCATCTGCAAAACTTTTCGACATTCTTCAGCTAAGGCAGAAAATTTTTGATTGAACAACTTCCATTTTCGACTTTTAAGCATCAACTCCTCATACTCGTTTTCTTCTGTTAAGCCCCAAGTAGTAGAGAGCGGTAATACTTTATTATTTTTACTACGCAATTTTTTCAACCAGATATTTTTACAAACACTGAATAAATAGGCATGGAAAGTAGTCGTTAACACCAATTCCTCTTTTTTAATTTTGTTATAAATGGCTAAGATACCTTCTTGAAAAACGTCTTTGGCATCATCCAAACCGCCTGAATTGTTTTTGATATACTTTGTTACCTCAGGCAATGACGTCTGATATATTTTTTGCAAAACGGAGTAGTCATTTTCTGCTATTCCTTGTAAAAAACTGTTCTCTATTGCTATATCCATATACTTAATACTGTTTTGCCTTTTATATACTAATTACATTTTTTTTCGAGTAGTAGCTTTTTTATAAGGAGGGCATAGCAAAAGTAATAAAGCTAATCTATAAATCATAATTGATGCAACAGGACTGCCATTTTTCAATGTGCAGTAGCGATTTTAAAGCAGGATATGATTTAAAAAAGGAGACCATATAAGAGAAAATCATTCCATCATGAATGTTAGGCTGTGCAGGGAAGGGCAAAAAAAAGAGTTGTGAGCATAAAAAAACTAATACTGGTCATTGTTTACTGTAAACGTGGTTGACCCCATAAACGGCTGCCCATCTTCCGTCAGCCCTTCTACGAAAATGACAAATTCCGCTAATTTATCGCCCGTATAAAAATCGAAAGAAACAGTAGTTGCTTTATTTAAACGCATTGAAGGATTCCAATATAGGGTTGTTCGATAGTCAGGCTTATCGATTTTTTGATGGTAAATAGTATCCACCTGACGAATTTTAGTAATTTCTTCGGTAAAATTCGAGGCAGTTTCTTGGGTAAAATCAATGTTATTCAGCGTACTGTTTTCATTAAAAGCCAATTCGTGTAAATTCAACAATTCAAATTGAACGTTTTTATTACCAGCTCTTTCAGTTACCCCTTTTTTTCGCTTTTCCTTTTTTCTTGAATTGTGTACATTGCCTTGTATCAAGATTTCGGTACTATCGGGCAAGTCAAACCCCTTAAAGTAAAAAAGTCCATCCTCCTTGGTCGTCACATTACTTAACATAAATCATACGTTATTTATTCACTGTGACTAACTCAAAGTTTAGAGCGTCAGATTACAAACTAATAATTATCTATTCAGGATAAAAGATCATGCTATAATTTTTAAAGCACACTATAGCATTTTATCTCTTAGCAGTAATAGAAAACTATCAACACATCTATTTTTTTAAACTAGCCGATAATAATTTAAACTCCTCTGCCGTCAAATACCGCCACTTTCCAACTCGTAAATCTCCTAAACGAATATTCATAATTCGGACGCGTTTTAGGGTAACGACTTTATAATCTAAAAATTCGCACATTCGACGGATTTGGCGATTGAGTCCTTGGGTGAGAATAATTTTAAAGCCCATTTTTCCACGACGCTCGACGACACATCTTTTAGTTTTTGTACCTAAAATTGGAATGCCATTACTCATACGCTTGATAAATTGTGGCGTGATTGGGCGATTGACGGTGACGAGGTATTCTTTTTCGTGGTTGTTTTCTACTCTCAAAATATCATTGACAATATCTCCATCATTGGTCAATAAAATTAAACCAGTGGAAGGCTTATCTAATCGACCTATGGGAAAAATCCGCTGCGGATAATTAATGAAATCAATAATATTCGTTCGATCTTTTAGGTCTGTTGTGCAGGTGATACCAGGTGGCTTATGGAGGGCAATATAGACTTGTTTCGGTTTATTCTTCAAAGGTTTTCCATTGACCGTCACTTGGTCGTTCTCCCCTACTCTATTCCCTTTTTGAGCAACGACACCGTTAATTTTGACCTTTCCTGCATCAATCCATTTATCCGCCTCCCGACGAGAACAGATACCTGTTTGACTGATAAATTTATTGAGACTTATAGAGTTGTCGTTGGTCATTAGTAGTTAGTACTTAATCATTAAGTCAATAGTCATTGGTGGATAACCAAAACATAGACTGCAAAGTACGGGAAAAAATAACGTTTCGGCTACCCTTTTCGACTTTTAAGCATTCCCCAACCAACTCTTCTCAACCAATTAGTCAATCTCAATAGCACTAAAAGTGATAGTATAATACATTGCGCTAATTATTTACATCATCAAACTAGATTTATGAGAGATGCCTAATATAAGAGACATCCAAATGAACAAGGACAATTTGATAAAACGGCAAAAATTTATAGTGAACTGCGTGAATAACGAATAACATCCTCTTTACAAAACCGATATAATAGCCTCCATAGTCGAATATACTATGGGTACTATTTGTATTGCAGCAACTAAAAAACAATGAAAATCGTATTTTTACAAAAAAAAACATGTCAACTAACTACAAATACCTTTTTTATTTGCTTTTATTTGCACTCCTAAGCTGTCAAAACGAATCCAGCAAAGTAAGTAATACACAAAAAACTACCATTCAACAAGAGATTACTCCCCCTACTAATCTTTTAGAAAAGGCCGATTTCAAAACTTTATTAGCCGAACAGAAAGGTAAAATTGTATTGGTCAATTTATGGGCGACGTGGTGCAAACCATGTGTTTATGAATTACCTGCTTTGGAAAAATTGCATCAAAAGTATCAAAATCAAGATGTAAAAATAATGGCTTTATCTATCGAAGGAAAAGCCAAAGCAGACACGCTAGTACAACCTTTTTGGAAAGAATTGAACTTGACTATGGACAATTACATTATCAGCAATGAAGATCCGTCGGTGCTGATAAATACTTTTGATAGAACTTGGTTAGGAGTGGTCCCAACTTCTTATATTTTTGACCAAGACGGTAAGAAAGTAGAAACCATAACAGGTACTTTATCCTATGAAGATTTTGAGCAAAAAATCATGTCTTACAAAAAACAAGCATTATGAAAGCTGCCACTGTTAGTGAACTCAAAAAAGAACTTAATACACGCTCAGAAAAAGAATTAGTTGACCTATGCCTTCGACTCGCCAAATTCAAAAAAGAAAACAAAGAGCTGCTCACCTACTTACTCTACGAGGTAGATGATGAAACTTCCTACATAAAAAACATCAAAGAAGAAATCGAGGAGATGTTCGAAGATATGAATACCAACCGAGTCTTCTACGCTAAAAAAACGATCCGTAAAATCTTAAGAAATATCAAAAAGTACTGTCGCTATTCTAAAAAGAAACAAACAGAGGTGGAATTGTTGATGTTCTTTTGCCTCAAAATGAAAGGTTTACCAAGTCATATTCGTCGCAATCGAGTCGTCGATAATATATATGACCGACAAACTGCGATGATGCGCAAGGCTATTGGGACTTTACATGAGGATTTGCAGTATGATTATGGGTTGGAGTTGGAGGAGTTGGGGATTTA
>CALDTJ010000620.1 GCA_937924145.1 uncultured Saprospiraceae bacterium | reverse complement strand
TTTTATCGCTCTGGCTGTCAATCCTCCTAAAAACATCGGAGACATTCCTTTTAATAGTTTATCACAATCTCGATAAAAATAGTTTTCTCCTTCTCCAAAATAAGCCAGCGGTAAACTTAGTGGTGCATCTATAAAAACGGCAGTCGGTTTCAGCTCATTAATAGCTTGTTGAACGAATTTATCTGCATCTTTTTTCTTTTCACTTTGGAGAATGTGTAGTTGATTGTTTTTTTCAAAACAAATAGCAGTTGTTCCTGCTAATTTAGCGCCATAGTCTATTCCTAAGTGCATTGAAATTATTTAAACGTACTCAAATCTAATTCATCCCTCAAATTAACATCTTTTGCCCTATTCTGTTGCCAATAAGGACTCAATACTGTCTTTTTTCGAACGGCTTTAGTCGTCATTTGTTGACGAGATATTGCCGTATAATTATCCGTCCAACCTTCAATAATATAAGGTGCCTTATTTTGATAAACGATGGATAACTTCCTTTTTAAAGATGGATAGTTAATTTCGTAAGCCATTAAATTGCTACCTTCAAAATCAGTTCCACTATATTCCTTTTGAGTAATGATTGCTTTGATTGGTTTCATATCTAAATGCATTAAACGAGCAATCGTAGCAGAAGGAATCATCGTTGTATTTCCAGTAGGCAAGGCTTTGGGATTCATTCTAATCCTATTAAATACCTCATCTTCTAATATTGCTCCGCCAATCGTAAAATCTGCATCTCCCTCACTTTCAAAATAGGATCGCAATTGTACCTTATACTTATTCTTCTGTGCATTAATTTGCATGAAACTATGTCCACACCAATCTTGTGAAGAAACCGTTACTTTCTGTGTTTTCGGAAATTTATTGATTTCTGTCGGAGTAAATACAGAAGTCATAATCGAATAGTCGTAAATACCCGTCGTAAATTTTCTAAGAAAGTTATTCTTTAAAATTGGGGTAGAATTTTTATTGGTGTAATTATCATTTTTTACTTGCTTATCTGTCAAAAAATCTTCTGTGACAAATACCAAGACGGCCTCTCCTGGATGCACATCACTATAACGTGCCTGTTGCAAGTCGTAACTGTTGATCTCAGCTTTTCCTTGATACCAATAGTCATCAAGTTTGACAGACTTAGTTGCTTTGGTAGATTTTGAAGTTGGACTTAGGACTGCCAAAGCACTGTTTTGGTTATTACTTTCACTACACGCTACCAATAAGCTAAATATTACTATTAAGAGAAATAGATTTTTCATCAAATTATATTTTAAAAATAGAAAAAGGCTGTTCACTAATGCAAACAACCTTTTTCTCAAAGAGTTTTTTTATTGACTATTCCAAGATCACTTTCTTAACAGCAATCCCTTCATTCGTCTGCACTTTGACAATATAAAACCCACTAGGAATATCTGTCACATTGAATGGTATAATTTGAGTCGCTTGATCGATTCTGATGCTTTGTTGAATCAATTCTTGTCCATTCATATTGAATAAACCAACCGTTCCTTCGTTGGCTTGTTCATTACTCAAACTCACATTGATATAATCTCCTGCTGGATTAGGGAATACCCCAAATTGTAACCCTAATTCTTCTAAATCTCGCACACTTGTATTTAACCCAGCTACTTCGACAATTGTGCCACCGTTAGTTGCCATCGCACATGCATTATCTCCTTCAGAGGTAGTTGCACAAGCCTCACTTTGGTAAGTGAATAAGTCTAAAAATTCTATATCGTCAATGAACCATCCATCATAAGTTTTATTTGGTACATTATCATTATCGTAAGAAGTACTACCAAATCTAAATCGAACGGTCACTCGCTCTCCTCTAAATGCACTTAAGTCCACAACAGAACTAATAAATTCTTCACTTCTACCCCAGAATACTTCTAAATCAGGCGTCGCAAAAGTAGTATAAGCCAATGGTCCTACATAGCCATTCTTGATAAAGTGAGGGCCTAAATCTATCCAATTAAATCCTCCATCCGTAGATATTTCTACTAATCCACCACTAGTTCCTTCATCAATACTATACTGGTGAAAAAATCGCAATGCGGGCTGATTCCCCGTTACTTCAATTTCTTCATCCAACTGCAAAAATTGTTCACTATCATCTTCTGGATTATTGACGTGCCACGCATTTTCTCCACTATTCACAAAGACATCTTGTAAGCTAAATAGATTGCTATTTTCCCCATCCAAAATTAACCAAGAATCAGTACCATTCTCTAAGTCATCAAAAAACTGTCGAACAGAAGATTTATCCGTAGCTGAAGTCGCAGTATAAGTAACTTCCATTTCCTCGCCACTTGCCAATTGAGCAACCTCAAACCTTAAAACACTCCCTTCTGTATTAACTGCCATTGAGGCAGATCCTTCTTTATAAGTTAAGCCTTCTGGTAGGTTATCTGTCAGAACAATATTACTAACGCTTTCGTCTTTATAATTTCCTAAATTCAAAGTATATTCAATATCTCCTCCCGCATTAATTTGCTCACTAGCCGATTTAGTTAATAGTAACTCTTTAGTACATGTTGGCGGCAAATCAAATGCCTCAATTGCATCATTTCTATCTCTTTCATCATTCTGTGATGCACTAAAACCTAAACCTCTTCGGGCAAAAACTTCCCAAATTAGACATTCATTTGCACCTTGATTATTTACTCTATCGGCAGCTAAAATCGCATCTCGACCGTCTACTAAACCCGGATTACAAGCTTGAATTTTCAAACCGTCCATCACCAATTGTATGGCCTGATTATTTCCTGCTTGACCAGCATATAAATCTTCACTCCAACCATATTCTTCAGACATCGCCCAGTATAAATCCCACAGCACTGCCGTCCATACTTCTCCTACACTGTGTACAGCGAGGGTTCCAATAATGTCTCGATAAGTGAAAGGGGAAATAGTCATATCCGTTGAGTAAGGAAATCTTCTGATTCCTTGCGCATCGGTTTCTTGACGTAGTACATAAGTCCCAATACCTCTCTCTTCCTTTCCTGTGTCTCCTGGTTTTACGCTAGTGACTAAAGTAAAAAAATCGCTCCATCCCTCACCCATTTGCTCGTCATTCCCCAGACACCCTGAATTAGAACGACCTCCTGATAATCTGGTAGAAATACCGTGTCCGTATTCGTGAGCAACGATTCCATTATCAAAATCTCCATCTAAAAAATCAGGGCCTGTCGGAGGAGGACTTGCAATCGTGATTTCTAGACCATCATTAACCAAAGTTCGCAGTATTTGACAGTCATTTTGCTTAATCATTAAAGAAGGAATGGTAATATTTCCTGTATAGCTAGGTGGAGCCCCCATCGGAACAAAAGAATTCTCAAAATTACAAATCACTACTGCTATTGCACCAGCATTTTGTGCATTCAATACCTTTTCCGTAAAAAAACAAGTACCTCTATCAACAAAAGCAATTTTGCCTGCCACTTCTTCTGCGTTGACCAATTCCTCACAACCAAGTGTAGGTCTCGAAAAAGATCCATCGTTTACTATGGCTACCTGCCCTGTAATTGGTTCTTCCAATGTATTCACATCTGGTCCAAAACTAGCAGTTGCCACCTCATAAGCTCCTGCTACCCCAGCAGGACTATTTACATTCAGTAGTCTTCCTCCGCCTCTACCCCAAATATACATCTGCATTCTTCCGTTGAATCCATCTCCTGGGGTTGAAAAATTAGCGTTTCCTATAAAGTCATTGTCATCATTCAATGCATTATTATATCCATCTTGCGCCTCCGCCATTACATAGTCTCCATCCCCCGAAGGAAAAGTATAATTTGTTTCCTGAAAGTTTCCTGCTTGTTCTGTAAAACCGTAGCTGTGGAAGATGTCGTGCATCATATTTGTCATATAGAACAATTGCGTCGTAGCTGCTGCTCTATTCGTATCAGGGTTTAAATCTTCTAAGATTGGAAAATCGAAAGTTAAATTCTCTCCACCATCTGGTTCATCTCCATTCGATCGATCATTATCGTCTACATCTGCATAAGCATGGGCATTATTCCCTCTGGTGATCGTATATTCTGGCCCAGCTTGACCATTCGTATCGTGCCATCCAAAAGGCGATGCAGTTGGGTTTGCTGGTTCATTGACGATGCTACGATTTCCGTGAGCAGGACTTTCTAAAGGAATGGCATACACATTATAAGAGCTACCGTCTACGGTTGGCATCGACTCTGCTACAGTCGTTACTTCTTCGACCGTATTACTTTCTCTTTCCAAAAATCCACAATTTGTATTATGCTTGTGCATGCCGAAAGTACAGTGAGTCGTAAAGTTATTTTTACTTAAAACTTCTCCTGTCAAAGCATCTACTCTTAAATTCCAGAAGTCTACTTTTTCTTTCATATCTATCGCTAACTCCCAAGCTAAATGTAGTTTTCCATCGTCCATCAATTGGTAAATAGGCGTTACTCGAATGTCAGAATTAGAGATATTTGTATTTTTATAAACAAAACTATTTCTACCCTTACTTTCCTTTTGATTCAAATTGACAGCCTCTTTTATTTCTAAATGTAAGGCTGCTTTTTGAATAGCCGTTTCAGGATTAATTCGACTCTGAGTCGCATTGATTAACGTAGCAATCTTTGGTAAGAAACGATTATTAGCTTGTAGCACTTCTCCATTTGGTAAGATATTCAAAGTACTGATCGCATTATGAATTTTAATACCTTGGTATCTTTGACGAAAGTAAATATGCGTTACTCCGTTGTGTTCACTTTTCAGCACATTATCAATCGTAATATCAGCGATATCTGATTCTGTTAAT
>CALDTJ010000619.1 GCA_937924145.1 uncultured Saprospiraceae bacterium | reverse complement strand
CGCATGACTTTTTGTTCTGCTTCACTTTTATCTCCATAACCACATAGGTGTAAAACACCATGTATGATGACTCTTTTTAATTCTTTTAAAAAAGCAACATTGAATTTGTCCGCATTTTCTTTGATGCGATCAATACTGATGTAGATATCTCCTTCAATAGGAGCAGGCAATTCTGTGTAAGGAAAGGTGATAACGTCGGTAAGGGTATCATGGTCTAGATACTTGACATTGATTTGATGTAGATATTTATCGTCACAAAAAATAAAATTCAGTGAAGATAATTCCTTTTCTTCTTTGGCAATAGTTGTTTTAATCCACGTATTAACTAATTCACTGTTAGGCAAATCAAAGTCAATTTCGACCGTGTGAAATAATACAGCCTCTTCGTCGAGTTCAGCGAAGTCGGGAAAATCCATTGATGTAAATAAGTTATAGTTTGTAAAGGCTATTTATTAGCCTCTTCCAACTTCGTCTAATGCAAATCGCATTTCTACGGTGCTACCGTTGTCTTGAAAAGCGACTTGGTCGGATAATTGATGCATTAAAAATACACCACGACCACCAATTCGAGTTAAATTTTCTGGTGAAGTTGGATCTGGTAAGTTTTCGTAATCGAACCCTCTGCCTTCATCCCTAACTTGGAAAGCTAAGGAGTTGATATCCTCTTTTAAATTAACTTCTACTGTTTTTGACTCATCATTTCCGTTTCCGTGGATGATAGCATTATTGACAGCCTCAGTTAAACTGATAAGAATATTGCCATAAAGATCTGGAGCGATTTGATATTTCTGAGCTATTCGCTCTACAAAGTTTTCCACTCGGGAAACATTACGAGGATCAGAAGATAATCTAAGCATATTCTCGGCCTGACTAGAAAGTAAATAATTAATCATTAGTTGACTTTAGTGAGACTAAATTTGTACTCTTTGAGGTATTTTTCCGATTAACTGGAGAAAACTGTGATTAATTTGATTTTGAAGCTATTTCTATTTTTTATAAAAAAAGAAAACTTTACAATCAAAATAACTTATTTCACAGGAGTTTACAAAGAAACAATGTTTTTTTTGAAATTTAGGATATGCTATGTTGTGGGATTGGATGTTGTACAGTAGGGTAGGAAAATCAAATATTATAAATGTATTTTTCTGCAATTTAAGCGGATTATTAATAGTAAGCAAGGGAACAACCAAATTTTCTAATATAGGGGACTTAGTTTTAGCCTAAAACCCTTTAGTTTTCAATTGATTAGTAGTAAAAAAAGACTATATTTTTTTGAAATAAAATTTCAAGAAAAAGTGTCTTTTAATAATTTGTAGCGTTCTAACAGCTAAAAGACAAATAATATTTTTGATTCAGAATTTTTTATTGATATTAATCAAAATATTTATTTAAATGTTTGCAGTAGGATAGGGGGGGAATCAGAATTTCGTGTCACTCATAATACAAAGCTGAAGTTTTCATTTTTATTAAAGTAAGAATGCCTTTAACTTTGGTTTCAAAATTGCATTTAATAAAAAACAGTTGTAAAAAAAATCAGACATCAGGTTTTTTCTTGTAAGTACTTGGACATAATTAAATTTAATTTTTGACCGAGGAGATTTTTGATTTAGGCTAGGCATTTTTTTCAGTAATAGCATAGCTATTGCTGAAAAAAATAACGACGTATAAATTAAAAAGATCCCGTCATAAAATAGAAGATAATTGTGTACACGTACTTATTTACTTTCTATATATAAGGAAAGACTAATTCACAAAAGACAACCATCAGAAGATTAAAATGCATAAAAACTGGATGCAAAATCAGGAAGAAAACAATGTACCTTTAGAACAACTTTGGACAATTAGTGAAGGCTACAAAGATGGCTATGAACCTAATGTTGAAAAAGGATTGGCCTTATTAAAGGGACGCATTGCTAAAGAACAGACTACAGATACTACTAAAGTGTTGCCTATGCCTCGTGTATGGCTAACCCGAATCGCTGCTAGTGTTTTATTTTTATTAGCGAGTGGCTTTCTATTTAACTTGTTTGTCGATAAGACTGCCGAGTTGCAGCAATTGGCTACTACCGATCAATTGATGGAAAATGTGCAACTGCCAGATGGATCTACGGTATGGTTAAATAAGCATAGTCAATTATCTTTCCCCAAATCATTTTCTGGTACAGAACGAATTGTTCATTTAGAAGGCGAGGCGTTTTTTAAAGTAGCTAAAAGCGAGAACCAACCTTTCATTGTCCAAATGCCAAATAGCACGGTAAAAGTTTTGGGAACTGAATTTAATGCGCGAGCTTACGGTGATGAGTTGACAACTACAGTCGAAGTTGAGGAAGGAAGTGTTGCTTTTACTGCTACAGAAACTCAAAAAACGAAAATATTAAAGGCAAATGATAAATTTATTTTAAATAAGGAAGATGCAACTTTAAGTGTTCTAAAATCACTAGATTGGAAAGATGTTGCTTGGAAAGAAAAGCGGCTAAGTTTTGACAGTCAACCACTTAATGAGGTTTTGGCTTATTTAAAAACTAATTTTGGAGTAGAAGTAGCGTTTGAGCAAACAGAATTAGGTGATTGTCTATTTAGTACAACCATTACGGATAATACACCAGAATCAATACTAAATCAGGTCTCCTTAGCGTTCAAATCTATAGAGTTAACAGAAATTGATTCGAAATCTTATGAACTAAAAGGTAGTTGCGATTAGCAATTATTCGATCATATTTTTTTAAAAAAGCCTTATAACTCAAATAGTTGTAAGGCTTTTTTGATTTTCTAAATTGCGAATTGCTGGATTTAAAAAAATATTTGGTTCAACTAATTTAATACCACTGCGTTAAACAACTGATGAAAAAAATTATACTCCTTGCATTTTTTTCTTGCCTAGTCTATCTAGGACATGCTCAATCCATCTTGGAGCAAAGAGTTGATTTTTCTGCTAATGACCTACCCTTAAAAAAAGCTATTTTTCAATTAAGTAAGCAGTCGAATATCGGATTTACCTTCAATGGTGCGATTATTCCCGACAAAATAGTTACTGCTAATTTTAGCCAAACTGACTTATCCTCGATTTTGACTGATTTTTTTGCTGGAACGAATATAAAATGGAAGATAGTAGATGAACAGATTGTCTTATTTAAGGCGAAGGTGGTTAAAACCTATACGATCAGTGGTTACATTAAAGACGACGATACGGGGGAACGTTTGATTGCAGCCAATGTATTTGATACTAAATCACAGAAAGGGATTGCATCCAATGAATATGGGTTTTTTAGCATTACTTTACCGAGGGGAGAACATCTGCTAAATTTTTCTTTTTTAGGTTATCAAGCAAAAAGTAAGCGAATTAATTTAAAAAAGAATACGAATCTAACGATTAATTTAAAACCTTCCTTGACGTTGAGTGAGGTAGTCGTTACTTCTAAAGGTTTGGCACCCAGTGCTCATGCCATTAGCAATAATGCAATGGCTATTCCCCTTAGTGAAATGGCTAAGTTGCCCTCTTTAGGAGGCGAAGAAGACTTATTGCGGACGGTCAATTTATTAGCAGGGGTACAATCTGGGACAGATGGATTCGGGGGATTTAATGTAAGAGGTGGGAGTCTTGACCAAAATTTAATCTTATTAGATGGCGTAGCTGTTTACAATGCTTCGCATTTAGGAGGGCTATTTTCTATTTTTAATAGTAGTGCCATAAAAAGTGCTCAATTATATAAAGGGAACTTCCCTGCTCGATTCGGAGGAAGATTGTCTTCGGTTTTAGATGTTCGGACGAAGGAAGGAAATCAAAGAAATTTTGCAGGCGAAGTTTCGGCAGGATTAATTGCTATCAAAGGTGCGGTCGAAGGTCCAATTGTGCAGGATAAAAGTTCTTATTTCTTTTCCATGCGGCGATCTATTTTTGATGCATTTTTAAGACCTATCAGTAGAAAAATTAAAAAAAATAAAGGAGATACAGGTTTAACAGATCATACTTTTTTAGATCTTAATGGAAAGGTTAACTTTTACTTAGGGGAGAAAGACCAATTGTTTTTAAGTGTTTATCATGGTAACGACCGATTTAGTGATGCCAATCTTTCGACTTTCAATGGACCTGATTTTAGAACGATAGGGCATAATCAAGATTTGAACTGGGGAAATACCATTGGCGTTTTGCGTTGGAACCACTTATTTTCTGACCGTTTATTTGCCAATACGACGCTTAATTTTAGCAAATTCTGGTTTAAATCCGAAGAGCTGTACGATGAGAAAGTCATATCAACTAGTCAAGACGAAGTAGGATTAATTCAAGCTAATTTATTCTATAATCTATATAATTCAAGTATAGAAGATAAATCTGCTAAAATAGATTTTGATTTTATTCCGACTCCTAATCATTACATCAAATTTGGTGCAGAATTTATTAATCATACTTTCCGACCGGGTGCTTTTACTTTGGATCATAATTCTACATTTGAGTTAAATGATCGAAATACAGTTGATTCCCTTATCGCTGTTAATAATGCGGTCAATTCACAAGAATACGCGCTTTATCTAGAGGATAATATTACTTTTTCCTCCAAACTGAAGGGAAATATTGGTTTTAGAAGTACTTTGATTAATGTACAGTCTACCAATTATTTTTCTTTTCAACCTAGAGTTTCTTTAAAATATGCTTTGAGCAGAAAAACTGTACTAAGTGCCTCTGTTAGTAAAATGATGCAAAATTTGCATTTATTGACTACAACAGGGATTGGGTTACCGACTGATTTGTGGGTGCCTGCTACTTCGAAAGTAAAACCACAACTAGCTTGGCAAGGGACTTTAGGAATAGAGAAACTGCTTAATCAAGGATTTTCATTTAATGCACAGGCGTATTATAAGCACATGAGAAACTTGATTACTTATCAAGAGGGGAGTAGTTTTTTAATAGAATCAATCGTGTTGGATGCCAATAATTGGGAACGTAAGGTAACTACAGGAAGAGGGGAAAGTTATGGGATAGAAACTGCTTTCAAAAAATCTAGTGGTTCACTTCAGGGCTGGATTAGTTATACTTATTCCAGATCAAAAAGACAGTTTGATGATGTTAATTTTGGAAAACCTTTTAATTTTAAATTTGATCGACCACACAGTTTTAAGGTCGTTGGAACTTACCGATTGAGTAATAAAATTGATTTTAGTGCCAATTGGGTATATGAATCTGGTATGCCGACCACTTTGCCGACAGGTGAGTACACTTTCACTTCATCTAACTTGTTCTCTCCTGTTTCAGTGCTAAGTGTAGGAGAGAAAAATAGCTTTAGATTACCTGCTAATCACCATCTAGATCTTGGAGTTAACCTTACTTTCAACAAACCTAAGGTACAACAAATCATCAAATTTGGAGTTTATAACGTATACAATCGAAAAAATCCATTGTATTATCGACTAAGAGAAAAGACGGATGGAAGTGGAGAAAAAGAATTTGTTCAGGTAACTTTACTGCCTATTACTCCCTCCTTAAGTTATACACTAAGGTTTTAGAAAATGGGCGAATCGTTAAAATTTGACATTATATTAAATAAATTTGTATTTTTGTTTAGTAAGTTTTTAAAATAAAGGCTTACGTCTTTTCTCAGAAATCGATAACCTAACTATAAAAATCAACTAAATTGACTCAATCCCATCAATACAAATGGATATTTATCCTTTTAACCTTTGGGTTGCTCTTTGCTACCTCTTGTGAAGAGCCAGTTGATTTAGATATTGCCATCCAAGAGCCACAAATCGTGGTTAATAGTAACTTTGCACCAGGCCAACCGTTTCGAGTTTCTCTTACAAAAAGTAAAAATGTCCTAACTACCGAAGCTGAAGAGTTTGTGAACAATGCAGTAGTTAAAGTATTTGATCCTCAAGGAGTTGAGTTAGACGAATTGCGGTTGATAAATTTCCGCACACCTTATTACGAATCAAGAAGTTTGAGCCCAGAAAGTGGTAAGGTTTATCGTTTGGAAATTTCAATCCCTGGTCAACCGCAGATTATTGCAGAAGATATCGTGCCCTTACCAGTTGCTTTGAAAGCTATTGAAATGGATACCATAGAGATTTTTGGAGAAGTGGATGAACGAATTTATAAAGTGGAAATAGATGTTAATTTCGAAGACCCTATAGGCGCACAAGATTATTATCATTTGAGTTTATATAATCATATTGACGATGGTAGTATGGAGTCAATGTTTGATGGAGATGGCCCTAATGATGGTAAAAAAAGGCTTGCTCCTTTAATGCCTTTGGAGAGTGATAAAGCGAATCCTGCGGTTACTTTCCACTACGAAGATGGAGGCGTATTATTTACGGATGAAGACTTTGATGGCCAAGAGGCAAGCTTGAAATTTTATTCTCTTCTAAGCTTAAATAATGAGGCACACAAAGGAAAAGTGGTAGGAGAATTAAGAACGGTCTCCAAAGCTTATTATCTATATCATACTTCTCTTTCTCGTCAAATAGCTAATAAAGACCGTCCTTTTGTGGAGCCAATAAGTGTTTATTCTAATATTGAAAATGGCTTAGGTATTTTTTCTGGCTATGCTCAATACCGTGATTCTGTTTCTATTACTGCTTCTTTCTAGTCTTTTACACAAATCTTAATAGTACAATACAACTATTTTCTACCATCAGCTATCTCAGTTGATAACTTCCTTATTTATCCTGCTTAGCAAATACCTTCTTCAATAAATCCGAAGTTCTAGCTGACACATTCGTTCGTATGTTCGCTTCTTCCTTTTCTACCATCGAAAATAGTCCTTTTAATGCTTGTGTAGTCACATAGTTGTCCAAGCTAGGATCTGCCTTTTCTATAAATGGAATTTTATTATATTTCTCTACTAAATCAGCGTAATACTTTCGGGCTTTAAATTTATCCAAAGATTCTACAATTACAGGATTAAAAGCACTGTATAGTTTTGCATTGGTCTTGTCATTTAGATAACCCGTTGCAGCATTATTAGGCCCCATTAGAATATTCATCGCATCATCAAAAGACATTTGCTTGATCGCATCTACGAAAATTGGTTTTGCCTTTTTGGCAGCGTCTTCTGCTCCTCTATTAATTTTTTCTAATAGCACATCTTCTACTTGCGAAAAGCCTGGAACTTTTTGCAATTTATCAGTTACTTTTCTTACTTCTGGTGGTAATAATATTTTGTAAGGACTTTTGAAAAAACCATCTACTGCCGATAATTGGTCAGACCCTTTACCTATACCAATTTCCAATGCTTGTTTTAAACCAGAAGAAACTTCTCCATTGGTCAATGCACCGCTTTCTAAAACACTACCTAGCACTTCTTGAAATTGCCCTGGCGAACAGGAAGTAAAAGTAAGCGCAAAGGCAATGAGTGTTAGTTTGAAAATTTTCATTGAAATTTATTTATGTGGATAAATGTACTTATTAGGAAACGATGAAATATAAATGATGAACTTATAAAATATTGCTAACCAATGAATTATAATGGTACATTTGAACATTTATTTTTTCCTCGCTCCTTACCTACTTTTGACGATTCATTTTCAAAGGAAGTAACAAATGAATAAAAGCCATTCCTCAAAAAAAAATGGCTTAAAACCAGAGATACATTCTAAAGTTTTAAGCCATCTATTTATTGTTGTAATTAAATCCTTTATAGTTATTTTAACTGCTAACTGCCTACCCTCTACTTCTAAAGCCAATCGTTTTCTTCTCAAATACCAGATCTTCCTTACTTAATTTGAAAGTTTGTACATCTGCTAGGGTAATGGTATTAATCGTCGTCTTTGTTCGCTTTTTGATAGGCGTAGCAGCTAATCGGAGATTTTGATTTTTAATCGCCTCTCCAACTACACTCCTTACAGTTCGAGCATTACCGAAATATTGATCTCTGTATTCGTGGATGAATTCTAAGTACGCCCCCAGATGTTCTTTAGCGTCTGTATTGATCTTCATATCCTGCTTTTCTAGCATTTGCATAGCAATTTCCATTAAACTAGCAGGACTATAATCTTCAAATTTCAAGACTTTATCAAAACGAGAATTCAAACCAGGATTCGTTTTAAGGAAGTTTTCCATATTCTCTGGGTAACCAGCAACAAAAAGGAAAAATTGTCCTCTTTGGTCCTCCATTCGCTTTAATAAGGTTTGTATAGCTTCGTTGCCAAAATCCCCGTGGGCACTACCTGTGCTAGAAGAATTGGTCAAAGCGTAAGCCTCATCAATGAATAGGACGCCACCTTTGGCTTCCTCTATTTTCTCAGCAGTTTTGATGGCTGTTTGTCCGACATATCCTGCTACCAAACCTTGTCTATCTGTTTCCACAATATGCCCTCTTTCCAACATGCCCAATGCCTTGTAAATCTTGGTCAAGATTCTAGCAACGGTCGTTTTTCCCGTTCCAGGATTACCAATGAAAACGGTGTGTAGGAAAAAGCTATTTAAGACATTTCGTCCAGTTTCTCTATAAAAGCTTACCAATTCAACTAATTCATGGATTTGCTTTTTGATGCTATCCATACCAATTAATTGGTTCAATTCTGCTAAGGATTGTTTTAGCAAGGCATTGTCTACAGGTATTTTTGGTAAAGTTTTTGGCTTTTCGATCTCTATCTTACTAACATCTGCTGCCGTAATCGTTTCTAATTCTTCAAACTCGATTAAATCTGGTTCATCTGCCGCCATCACTCGTAGACCGAGGTGAATTTTTGCTTTTTCTACTAAATCAAAAACGAATCGGGCATTACCGAACGTCCGATCTCTATTTCTAAAGGCTTCTATGATAATGTCATCTATACTCGTTTTTGCTTTTGGGGTCAGTTTGACACCTTTTTCCAAACAAGCATAGCTGGCTATTTGTGATAACTCTTGTGGTAAATAATCGGCAAATTCGAAGAATAATTTAAAACGAGATTTTAGACCAGGATTGGAATCCATGAAGTGTTTCATTTCCTTGGGATAACCCGCTACAATTACCGCTAAATCTCCTTCTCCATTCGACATTTCCTTTAGAATGATCTCTACTACTTCTCGACCAAAGTCTTTGCTATCGTCATTAGAGCGAGCTAAAGAATAGGCCTCATCAATAAATAAAACGCCACCTCTAGCTTTTTTTATAACTTCCTTAACTTTTGGTGCTGTTTGTCCGATGTATTCTCCAACTAAATCAACTCTATCTACTTCGGTTACATGCCCTTTGGTTAATAAACCCATTTTTTTATAGAGCTTCCCCATCATTTTAGCAACGGTGGTTTTACCAGTACCCGGATTTCCTATAAAAACAGAATGGACATTTATTTCTTCTTTTTCTTCAAAGCCTTTTTCTTTTCTTAGTTGTAAGAACTGAATATATTTGGCGTGTTCTCTGACCTTTACTTTTATATCGGTCAAGCCAATCAAAGATTCTAAACTTTTGACGACATCTTCAAATGATAAATGTAGATCCTCATCAGGTAGGAGGACGACAGGAGTCTGCCGACTGGGCAATAAAACACCTGCAATGCCTTCTTCATAAACATCATCAACTCCAAATGGCACAACTGCTAAGAGTCTATCCATGAAAATTAACTCCGCAGTATAGTTATCTTTTCGCCAAGAACCTTTCACATTCGATCCCCATCCTGCCGTTAATTTGATGTATTCTTCACCTTTATCTACTCGATGCAATCTGACAACTTGGCCCTTTAATTCTCTCGCATCATTATAAAACTTGGTAAATAATTCGCATTGCCAATTATGTAACAAGTTATGATTCTTCAAAGTGATTTCGACGTAGATATAGCGTGTTTCTGCTCCACTAAAATTAGTGTAGTAGACACGATCATCTTCATTGACATCATCATAAGGACCTTCGTATAATTTTAAGGATTGGACTTCAAGGTATGGATTGTTTTCATTTTCAAAACTTAGTCCCGCATCTTCTATATAAAAGTACTTAGTAGCTACCTTTTCTCCCTCGATCCATGCTTCCCAGTAATAAGTACCTCTTTTCCAGAATGCTCCATCTTTTTTGTTGCCCCAGCCTTCTCTAATATACACTACGCTATCATATTTACTCACTTTTCTTCTGAATGGTAAAGCGCATAATTCTTTGCGCCCTTTTTTCATAGAATAGCAATGCAATTCTACTTCTACTTCCCAATCTTCTTGATCAAATTGTTTGTTGTGAAAGGAGAGCTCGGCATAGATATAAGAGGATTCGTGCCGATCAAAGACTTGACGGTATTTCTTCTTATTGTCCGCAAGCCATTCGGTAGAACCGTATACTTTCAACTCGCGGAATTTATATTTTTTATAGTCAGGATACTTTTGACTTTCCTCCATGTCAGGTACTTCTTGTTTAGCCTAATTGTTTAATAATTATTGATGTCTAAAAGAGGAGATTCGTTCAGCTCAATTCTAACTCGTAATATAAACATATTCTGATTATTTTTTACTTTTTTAAACAAAAATAGTTGCAAAAGTACACGAATTAGAAAAGTAATCATTTTTGGAGAAATCTATTTAAAAATAATAGTTTTCTCCAAAGATATAAGTCAGTTCAAGAAGATACTTAAAGATAAGTATTGATTTTGTAACGCTTTTACCTCAAATACCACACTTATCAACACTTTTTTAACGGTCGTCAACCATTTTTTGCAGCAGCCCATATTTCTCCTATTTTTGATTTTGTAAGCAGTCATTCACTTTTAACCTTCTAAATCATTAACTATGAAAAAGATTATTTTTTGGACGATACTTGGGATTATCCTCTTGGGAGTCGTTGGATTTACCTACGTTTATAAAAAGATTGTTCAAGATATTCCTGTACCGCCTCTTACTGAAATTACTTCAATTGAAGACATTGTAGAGCCTTATATAGCGAATGAAATGACGAAAGGATTGTCTATTGGTACTTACCGAGATGGCGAGATTCAATTTTATAATTACGGAATTAAGTCAGACAAAGAACTTGAAACCCCTACCCAAGAATCGATCTATGAAATTGGTTCTATTACAAAAACCTTTACAGGAACTGTTTTGGCAGCATTAGTGAAAGAGGGCAAAGTGCGATATGATGATCCAATTGCTAAATTTTTACCAGATAGTGTTGCCAATTGGTCTGCTGATAAAGCCATCACTTTTGAAGAGTTGTCCACCCACACCTCAGGATTGCCAAGACTTCCCAATAATCTAATGAAGAATTTCTTTATAGATATGGACAACCCATACAGGAATTATGCTGCGGCAGATATGTATGATTTTTTAAGTAAATACGAACCTAAAGAAAAGGCTGCTCGGAAAAGCGAATATTCCAATCTTGGCGTAGGTTTATTGGGGCATCTTCTAGCAGAAATAAATGGAACTTCTTACGAAGAAATGATTCAAAACCATATTTTTCAGCCATTGGGAATGTCGCAATCAACGATTACTATTGAAGAGGAGTTGCTCATGCAAGGGCACGATGCCGTAGGAGTACCAACTTCTCAATGGGATTTTATAGCCTTGGCGGGTGCAGGTGCTATCCGATCTTCTACTACTGATATGATGAAATATTTGGTTGCCAATATTGAGGAACAGATGCCTTATGTGCTGACTCATGAACCAAGAAAAGAAATGTCCGATTTCCAAAAAATAGG
>CALDTJ010000618.1 GCA_937924145.1 uncultured Saprospiraceae bacterium | reverse complement strand
ATTAAGAAGTTAATTAATCTTGCTCCTTCTAGTTCCAAAAAATCTAAATTTTTAGCATTTGTAAATATGTCATGATCATAAGCAAGGTGGTTTTGCCCCCAAAATCATCTTGCTTTGATTTTTAATTTTTTTACAATTTTCTAAACAAATTAATCCTAAACACTAAAAAATTTAATTGCCTATCCCACATACATCTACCCATTTTACTTTACTAAGGAATACACCGTAAAAGCAACTTACAAATAATTGACATCAATTTGTAGACCTCTTTTATCCCTCTAAAGTATTCTAAACTACAATTTTATTTTTCCAAAATTTAAAACTTTATCCATGAACTTATTATTGAAATCTTTCAAAGGAATCACCTTTTTATGCTTATTTGCTGCGCTTATGGTTAGTTGTGGCGAAGACGAGGCGACTACAATTACGCCTACCACACCTACGATTGAGGCTACAGGAAAAGTCAACATCGAAATCACAGATGCCCCCTCTGATGATCCCAACATTAAAGGCATTTTTGTGACCGTAGCTGAAGTTAAAATTGATGGTAAAACCTTTGAAGGCTTTAAAGGGAAAACGACCATAGAATTATCTGCTTACCATAGTGGAAAGACGGAGGCGCTTGGTTTAGCCGATTTAGAAACAGGTAGCTATAACAATATTACTTTAGTTTTAGATTATGAAAAAGATGCAAGTGGAAATAGTCCAGGCTGTTATGCTTTGACTCAGGACGACCAAAAAGAAAGTTTAGCAACCGATAATGAAACCACTGCTGAGCTAAAGGTCGCTAAAAACTTCACCATTGAAGAAAATGAAACGACTAATTTAGTCATTGATTTTGATTTGAGAAAAGCGATCGAATCGGAGGGTGAGTCCAACTACAATTTTGTAGCCAATGCCGACTTAGCCGCATCTTTAAGAGTCGTAGAAAAATCAGAGACGGGCAACGTCAAAGGAAAAGGAGATGCCGACTACAACAATAGTGAAAAAATTGTGGTGTATGCCTATGCCAAAGGAAGTTATCAAGAAAGTGAAATGAACAGTGAGTCAAAATTTAAAAATGCCATCACCAGTGCGGAAATAACTTCGAATAATGAATTTACTTTAGCCTTCTTGGAAGAAGGGGAATACGAATTAGTTTTCTCTAGCTACGAAGACAATGATAATGATGGAAAATTAGAATTAGCTAGTCAATTGAAAATCAGCTCTTTATTAAATATTGAGTCAAATATTATAAGCGTTAGTTCTCAGACAGACGTTACTGTTGATATTGAATTTACAGGCGTATTGGGGATTGGCGGCTAGAAGAAGTAAAATTTTCAAAGTCACCGTGTTGCGAGTTGCGAGTTGCGGGTTGCAAGTCGCTTACGTTAACTTGGCAACTCGCAACACGAATAAAACTATCTAAATGAAAAACTTCCTCCTGCTATTCTTATGTTTTAATACAGTTGCTAGCACTACCCTACTCGCTCAAAAAATATTTAAAGAGGGTTCTCTTTTTTTTAGAAATGGCGAGATTAAAGAGGTTTTAGTGCTAGAAGATAGCTACCAAGGCTATGCGAAAGGAGTTACTTACAAAAATGGTAAAAACGGTGCTTTACAACAGGCTGGATTTCAAGACTTAGAAGGTTTTCATATTGCTAAAGATCAGCAATTTAAAGCATTCACGATTCAAGAACGTTTTTTTAGAGCAGAAAATTACCAGACGCTAAATGTCTTCTTAAAACACTTGGAAGGGGGAAATCTAAACTTATACGAGTATGATAATGGAGAGAAGAAAAAATGGCTATACATTGAAAAAGAGGCAGACGTACTGCAAAAATTATATGTTATCAGAAAAGATTTTTTATCCGAAGAACAAAACCAAATTCCAACGAAGATTGATACACTAGCGACTACCGAATCTCCTGAACCAGGACTTTTTAGGTTTGAGAAAAAGTTTAAAATCACCTTAAGAGATGCTACAAAAGATGTATCAGGGCTAGCCATTCCTGATTACCTAGAGGTGAATCGGATTAGGAAGTTTGTCAAGCAATACAATAAGCAAAAAAATAGTAGCACAGCTGAAAGCTATTTCGAAAAAAAAGCAGGATTTCGTTTCTTTTTAACTGGTAATTATTTTGCCATTAATCCTGATCGGACGCATTACACAGGTACTATTGGAGAAGAAGTAGAGTTCCTATTCAACTCCGAGAGAAAGCGAACTACCTTAAGTATTGGATTTGCCCATCGTGCTAAAGTAAGTGAGGATAAATTTGAACCTTCTAATAATCCTTTCGAAGAAGGCGGAGATATTGTAATTAGTAAGTTCTACATTCGTGCGAACTCTTACCTCAATATCCAAAATCAATTTAAACCTTTCTTTTTCTCAGGGATCAATGCTACTTATGCGGTGAAAGGAGAAAGAGCCTATAATAGAATTTCTAATTTTGATAATATAGGTGGCAATAGTCTTTTATCTATCTTTAATATTGGGATAGGATCACTCTACGAGTTTAAAAATGGCTTAGTTATCAAAGGCGAAGTGGGGTCCAAGTATTTTCCTGATTGCAGGATTGGTATTGGTTGGACTTTGGATTCACTTTAATGCAATATGATCTATCATTTTTTGCGCTATACACAAAATTATTTTTTGAAAAAAAGGAAAAAAAGTGAACTAAAACAAAGAATATTACGTTATATAAGTAGATAATTGTTAGAAACGTATTTAATACTACCTTCTTTTAAGGATTTTTCAAAATCCTCCTCTTTATTCTACTTCGTATTTACAGTGCTACAAAAAACGCCAATTTTGGCAATGAACCTTTGGTAAGGTTTCAATTGATTTTTAAGAAATTTGGATGCTTTCATTTTTCAAAAAGCTTTTCAAATACCTATCTTTTTAATTTTTATACAAGTTCTTACCAGTAAAAAAACTTACTGATGTCTAACCTTCAAAAAGCAGGTGCAGGGCGCACCAAAATCAATATTAAAAGTGGATTAGGTCGAGTGACCGTCTACAAACATAACAATACAAATAAGCCCTTCAAAAAACCGACTAGAAAAGAACAAACCTCAAGAATGACTGCACCCACTGGTCACCTTAGTGCCTTACCCAATGCCATCATGGTATTCTAAATATTATTCTAAACACCAGAAAATATAACTCACGAACTTCAGCGGAGTTAAGTATCAGGTACGATCTGGAAATCATCCGTTTCCATTATATCAGCCCTATTAGGAGTAGATGTGCTGTACTTTTGAGACTACTCCGCTGATCTTTTTCTTCATCATTAAACAACTCAATATTATGGCTCGACCTAGACGTAAAGGATTCGCATTCGCAGCAGGGACTTATTACTTCCAAATTAAATCTAAGCCCAATAACATCACAATTTCGAGGAAGGATGAGGAGCAGGCAAAAGACCGATTTGAACACTACGAATCTATTGGTAAAAATATAGAGTGGATGGGCATGTGGAATGGTAAGGCTTTTGAGAAATAAGCATAAAGGAATGTTGGGGGGTTGATAGCCCCTACCCTTTTCAAATTTTAATTGAATCACTTAAAAATATATATATGGACCGCAGTATCAAAGTAAAAGTATTAAAAGAGACTAAGAGTAAAGTAACGCTTAAGTTTATGAGCCTCAACCGTAAAATGCCCGTTGAGAAATCCACATTTATGGAACGGGTGGAAATGGGCGTTTATACTGTAATTAATCCAGAAGTCCTAGATGAAAAATAGCCTAATTAAAAACTATAAGCAAACTTTACTTCGCCGAATTGAAGTTGATTGTGAACGCCGTTAGTGAATACTAGTGGCGTTTTTTTTAGTTGTAAAATAAGGACTAGAAAGCTAACCAATTCAACATAACCCACCTTCAACCGTTTTAGAGAAAATTAATCATTCAAAAAAAGGATAAATATGAGATTTTCAGTAAAAACGGGTACAATACTTTTATTAACTATTTTGACCTTAGGTGCTTGCAAATGGAGTAATCGAGCAAAAGGAGGCGCCATTGGTACGGGAGCAGGAGCGGCAGTAGGTGGTGCAATTGGGAAAAAAGCGGGGAATACGACCGCAGGTATCCTTATCGGCGCAGCAGTAGGCGGAACAACAGGTTATTTTATTGGTCGATATATGGACAAGCAAGCAGAAGAAATTCGCCAGGATATTGCAGGCGCAAAAGTAGAACGTATTGGAGAGGGCATTTTGATTACTTTTGACTCAGGTCCCATGTTTGCCACCAATTCTTATCAATTGGGGAGTTCTTCCCAAAGTGATTTGAGAAAATTATCTCAAATACTCAGTAAGTACGACGATACCGAAATTATTGTACAGGGGCATACCGATAGTGATGGTGCTGATGATTATAATTTTGAACTGTCTGAAAAAAGAGCCAAAGGTGTTCGTAATTTTTTAGTCCAGAATGGCATCGGAAGTCCACGTTTTACCATCGAAGGCTATGGGGAGTCCATGCCTATCGCATCGAATGATACGGCAAGTGGCAAACAAAAGAATCGACGAGTGGAAGTTGGGATTTATGCCAATAAGAAATTGAAGAAAATAGCTAAGAAAGGAGAAATTGAGACGAAGTAAACTGATATAGTCTTT
>CALDTJ010000617.1 GCA_937924145.1 uncultured Saprospiraceae bacterium | reverse complement strand
AATTTTTCAGATTATCAGATTTAAAATGATTAGTTGACTACTGTTGGGTTAGCAGTCTTTTGAGAAAATAAATTTGCTAAAATTTATTGCCTCAAAACTGCTAACCTAACTTTTTAAGTAGTAAATCTTATAGACGATTAGACAAAAGATTGATCTTATTAATATTAGTTTTGTCAACATCTAGATCTGTTGTCCTTTATTTATCAGTTGTCTAAAAAAAAAATACAACGGATTGATGAAGGACAACGGATTAAAGCATTGACATCATTAGTTGTGCTTTATAATATTATCTTTTATCTACTTAAGGGAGCATTATAAAGTTAGGTTAGCTATTTTTCAAAAGTTAATTTTCTAGGGAAAATTAGCTTTTGAAAAAGATAGCTAACCCAACTGAAGTTTATTTCTTCTTCAAGACATTCCCGAAGGATTTTCTAAAATTAATACCGACGCCTGTTCTAGCTGTATTTTCATCCGTCAAGATATCAAAATCACTCAATCGGAAGACACGTAAAAGATAACTGCCGCTTTCAGTCAATTGATATTCTAAGACAAAATCACCTGCTACATTAGATCCTGCCGCAGTCGATTGATTGGCTAAATTAAAGTCCGCATCCGCTTTGATGGTAATGCGATCATTAAACAATTTTTGGGATAAACCAACCCCCAACTCTACCGCTGGCCCTGCGGAATCTTCAAAATTAGACTGATAACTCGCAAGGTCAAAAGACAACTCAAACCCTTTTAAATATTTGCCTGCTAATTGGTTTAATTGATTCGATAATAACTTACTGACACTCGATAAAGCCACATTTTGCCCCGCCCCTGCTAGCGATTGTCCTGCATTTTCGGAGGCAATAAAACTATTAAATAACAAAAGCGAAAAGACCTGTTTGTTCATTTCATCTTGGTCATTTCGCAGGTCATTTAATTTTCTGGAAACGGTACTACTGACATCATTCCCAACGCCTTCGGGGAGTCGAATATCAAAGCTAATCTCTGGTTTGGTAAATAAGCCATTTAGGTATAGTAAGGTCTGTACATCTGTTCTTCTTCTAGCAGCATTTGCCTCCGCAGAGCCTTCAAAATTCGTTTCGTTTCTGATTAATTCATAAGTAGTCGTTTTGACATTATAGGCAGCGGTGATGTTAAATCTTGCTTTCAAAGGATCCCCTATAAAACTGACTCTACTCCCTGTCTGAATGTCAAAATTCTTCTTAACTAAATTTTGATAACTAAAATTATACTGCCCTTTGTCGATCACAAAATCTCCTAAAATCCGCATTTCGCCCGCAGGTGAAAGAGCAATGGTCATATTAGACGTTCCTCTACCTTCTATTTGGTCACCCGTCAGCGGGTCGATAATAATTTTCAATAAGGCATCGGGCGTGACGTCTACATTCATCAATAAATCAACGTTCAAGACATTTCTCAACTCATACTTTGGGATAGTCGCCTCCTCGCCTTCTTCGGCATATTTTTCGGGGGTCGTAAAAATGATATAATCGTCCGTTGCAATTTGTTCTGACTCAACTAAGGGCTGTAAATTAAAAACGGAATTTGGTAAAGTTCGAGCGTTGACTTCGATAAAAGGAAGTGCTAAACTCCCATCAATATTCACATCTGCGGAGACAAATAATTGTCCAAAAAACAAGGGATTTTGTGCCGCAGTCGTATTCATGACTTGAAACGAATTGGTCTGAAATCGGAGGTCTAATAAAAAATCTGTGAAGAAATCATGGTAGATGTTTCCAGACAAAGTTCCCGTTTGATTATCGACATCTTTTACAGTAACCGTACCGAGCGTAATTTCTTGATTATTAAAGCGAACGGTGTGTTCTGGAATCGTGATCCGTGCCCCCAAAAAGTCAATAATGGTACTAGCTTGCTGCAAGCTTAGTTGCCCATTTAGGTCAGGTTTTTGGGGTGTACCGCCGAGCGTGAAATTTCCTGCTGCCATCCCTTTGCTATCGGTAATAATACCTTCGGTAAAAGGATTCAGCAAGCGCATTTCCATTTGTTGAATATCTCCTTTGATGTCAAATTTTTTATTGTCAATGACATATTGACCATTCAGGCTCAAATTATTTTTTGCCCCTTTCAATCCTGCCGATATATTAATGATTTTACTTCCCTCCGCTTGGTCAGAATCAATGTAGAACTGTCCTACCTTTTCACCGTTCAAAGCCAAATCGTCTATCTGTAAATCAGCTACGTAGTGTGCATTACCGAAAGGTTCTTTTAAGGTAAAATTACCATTAATCAAGCCCTTAACTCGGTTTTGATTGATGGCTAAAAAATTTGTAATATCGTTGATTTCAAAATCTTTGAAGGACAGTTGAATCGGTGGAGTCGTACTCGTCTTTTTAGGGTAGCCTTCACTTTGCAATGCTACTTGGTGTGTCCCCTCTCTTATTTTTAAATTGTTGACAAACAGATAGTTATTCAAAAAATAGATACCGTTATTGGCTGCCACTTGCCACGTTTCCCCATTTAAAAATAATTTGTCTGTAAAATTAAATTCGTACCATTGTGCCGCCTCGTAAGCAATGCCTTTAAATGCCAACCTATTCTCCAAAGTATCGCCCGTTACAGTTAATTGTAAACGTAAACTATCTTCGCCTAAGTCCGTCTCAAAAATGGCTAAGGGAGCAAATAAACCTGCCGCCTCTATTTGTAAAAAGGATAGATTAGTCAACAATTTTTCATTGGAGCCATCCACTGAAAAAAGGACTTGATCGGTGACTAAAGTTCCAAATTCTAAATTGTCAATAATTGCCTCCATGACCAATTCCTGCTTTTTTCGATTAAAATTTCCTCTGATAATACCATCATCCAATCGAGTCAATTGAGGTAAAAACAGAAAAGTCAATGGTAGCGGATTGGTTACTTGAATATCAAAATCGAAAGACTGTTGGTCATTAAATGCGGCGGCTACATCTGCCCTAGTAATGGTGTCCAATAAATTATCTAAGGGGAAAAAATCGTTGATATAATTCAGCGTGACTCTCGATAATTTAGCTACATCAAAATCTCCCCTGACCGTAGCTTTTAAAAAGTCAGATTTTAGGCTCAAAGTGGCACTATCTATACTTGGTTGAGTGGCTTTAAAAAAGATAGAATCCTCGACGTAATTATCCACAGCATTGGCGATTACAAAATTGGAAATAACCGATTCTCCAGCTACATTATTGATGCTGTTTCCTGAAAAATTAATGTCTGCTTTTAGTTGGATGGATAATGCCTCTTTTGTAAAATTTAGGGGCATTAGATTTAACGTATCCAAGTTTAAAACAAAATTAAAATCTGGAATACTATCTTGTAAATTGGCTTGACCGTTGAAGGTTAATTTTGCATTTTTATCTGATAAATTTATTTTTCCATCAAAGTTTTTTTGTGCCAATTTCCCATCGACTTCAACGTCTCGATAAGTGTAATCGTTATAATTAATACTATCAACCACCACTTGGGCATCCGCAATAATGGAATCTAAAACAAAGCCACTCCCCTGCCCTTTTGCGTGCAAAGTAGCCGCACCTAAAGCGGCATTATTTGGAAAAGCCCTGTCTAATTCAAAATTAATCAGTTCTAGTTCTCCCGCATAAGTTCCTGATTTATAATCGGGTGTGAAACGCAATTTCGCATCACTTCCTAATCGTCCGATAGACGTATTTAGCGTGCCTACCAAGTCAAAGTTTTGTATATCTCCGTCGATTTTTCCAACAAAACGAATATCCCCTAAACTGTCCAAAACAGCGGGTATCGTATCTTTCAGAAAACCTTTCCAGTCTTCGGCACGAGTTTCTAAAGCCTTGATATCCAGATCAAAGCGTAAATTTTCGATTATTGGCAAACCCACTAAATAAGCATCTCCTTTGATGTAGGTATTAGCCGCAGTTTCAAGCAATAGATCATTGATATTAAAATCATTCAACTGCCCGTTTGCCCTTCCACTTAGTGTAAATTCTCCAAACTCTTCTAATCCTTCGGGCAATGATAGACTGTCCAAAAGTCGATTAATATTTTGATAAGAAGTAGCTAATTTTTTTAGATGAATGTCGAAAGTAGCTTTGTCTATATTTGTGATGTCTTTGAGTTGTCCGCTCAGGGATAGACTTACTTCTTGCCCTATTTTGAAATCTAAATTTTGTACGTTTAGCTTATTAAGTGTTCCTGCTACTTGCCCATCTAGAAATAGGCGTTCTTGTAAATTAGTATTGAGCTGTTTAATTTTATTGATGGCTGGTGCAAACAATGCTAAGTCTTTAAAGCCAATGTTTAAATTGTCAAAATCACTTTTGAAGTTGACCTTATTGGTGATGTCTGCTAAGTCGGAAAATTGCTTGAATTGTAGTTTTGTAGTATTACCTAACTGACTGTAAGGTGTTTGGGCTGCTAAATTTTCAACGATGATCTGAGTGGAGTCTGCTAGTAAACTCCCTTGTAAGTTTTTTAATTCAAAACCACTCTTTTCGGTCAAGCCAAAACGGTCGATGGTTGCTTTGATCGTTTTCCCTTTCCACTCAAAATTGACTAGCTTAATCACTAAATCAGAAACATCAAGATGCTGAAAATCAATCCCCTTTTTGGTATTTTTAGCTAAATTTTCATTATTAAAAACAACCTGATTGTCAAGGATTTCTAACTGATTAATCGTTAAGTCCCAACCAATTTCTGGAAAGGTCAAAACAGATTCAGTCGTATTCGTTGGAGACAATCCTTCTTTTTTATTAAGTAGCTGATAGTTGGTGGATACCCCCTTTAACTTGACCGATGCTAGCTCAATGATTTGCTGGTTAAAATCTATTTTATTAGCCGCTGCATTCAAATATGGAATCCCTACTGCTAAGTCCGTTGCCGTAAGTTCATCAAAAAAAGCAACCTCACTATTTTCAATGGTTGCTCCTCCAAGACTAAAAGTCCAAGACGATGGAGTCGTTACGACCTTATCGGGGTTTGGCTGAAGTCCTACCAGTAAAAAATCAAAGTTAAAAGTGCTATCTACAGTTGTGCGGGCAAGCTTAATTTTTGCGCCCTCTACCCCAACGGAATTTAGAAAAATATTCTTTTTTAATAAAGAAAAAACCCCAATATCCGCAGTTAAGCGATCTGCATATAATAAGGTGTCCTGCTTTTGGTCTTCAATATAAATACCTTTCAAAACAGCCGTCTTGAAAAATTCTATATCAACGCCCTGAATAGCCACTTTCGCTTGCAGGGTTTCTGATAAGCTTTTAGTGATTTGATTGGTGACGGAAGTCTGCACCTTTGGGATGGTTAAAGCAAATGCCATTAACAAGAAAAGCCCTAATAGGGCCAATAGTAAAATACCAATATATTGGAGTATTTTTCTTGTCAAAATTGTTTTTAATTAGGGTAAGTACCAAACCAAAATTATCTATACCTAATTTCGGTTTGGTACTTAAAAATATAAAAAGGGTGAAATTACTTTTTGTTTAGGTGTCACCCAAAATAGTTGCGTTTTATGCATATCTAAAATTCAGACTTGGGTATTGAATTACCACATAGACACATAGTTTTTTCACATAGAGCACATAGTTTTCTATGTGAAAAAACTATGTGTCTATGTGGTAATCCACCCTACGACGAGTAACAATCTAAAAAAAGAAACCCGTTCTCAAAGTAAAGGTATTTTGCTCACCATTCCCCGTTTTTGTATAAAAAACATTAATAGCTGTAAATTGGTAAGGTGCCCACCAGATTCCTCCAGAAATGCTTGATTTCCAACTATCTGAATGATCTCCTTGATACCATACTTTACCGTAGTCAAAGCCTGCTAACAACCCAACTTCGCCAGGGGCTAAGTGGTTTTGGAAAAAGAATAATGGAATCCGTAAGTCCAAATTGTGATAAACAGCATGAGTTCCAGCAAAACGATTGTTCCGAAAACCTCTTAAGTAATTGTTTTGTCCCAAGTTATTATTATGAAAAAAGTAGTAATTATTATCACTCAAAGTAGCGGCACCAATTCGGCTACCGAGGGTGATGGGAAAGGGAACTTCGGTATGAAAAAAGTTGGATAGACTACCTTCTAACCTCGCATAAGCCTGTTCCTCGTTTAGATTATGATAATAAGTCGCTCTGAAGTTATAACGCACCCCTTTTTTCGGAAAGGTCAGATTTTCCAAGGTCGTATATTGATGGTCAATTTTAAACCCTAAAAAACTTTTATTTCCTCGGTCTCTATCTTCTAAAAATCCTTCTAAATCGGAAACTCGCCCTGCTCGTCTCTCTACAATCACATTTTCAAAGAAAGGCCCAAATCTAGTTCGGTTTTCTTGTCTCGCCCACACTTTTTTAAACATCGGTTCTACGGAGAATCGTTTTAATCGAATTCGATGAAATCGTTCGTCGTCTGATAGAATCCGAGTATCATTCCCCAAACCATAATAATTGAAAATAATAGGTCGGTCAAAATTAATGGAAGGGCTAAAATTGATACCACCAATTAGTTGCTCCGTAAAATCACTAGAATAGGCAAATCTAAAGGCATTGGTATTGGTTGAAAATTGCAAATATAAATTGTGCCTAGCTCTATAAGGATCTTTTCGAAATCCATACCTTGTAAACGTCACACCAGCCCCTAAAAAAAAGCCATCATCAACAGTACTTCCAACGGTCAAAAGCGGAAAATAATTGTCGTAACTATATTCTAATCGGTCATATTCATTGACTTTTGGGTTATTAGTTAGTTGATTTTTGTAAGTAGCATTAGTTGGAATTTTAATACCCGCAGGCGTATCATATACGACTACTTTCTTGTTAATTTCTCCGTTGGCTGCGGTTTGAATGTTGTCGGTATCTTCACCACCTAAAACACGAATAATGATTGGGTTCTTAGCAGCACCTTTTAATACATACTGATCCGTATCTCCTAAACCATACAAACGAATTTCTTTGGTTTCTTCCGCATAGAAAGTACGTTCGTAAATAGCCGCTTTTTTATTTCCCTTTTTTGAAATTGGATAAACGCTTACTACTAATTCTCGCTTATTTTTGCGATGAATCTCAAACAATTCTTTTTTATCCGTACCGACTACATTCACATATTTTGCCAGCAATTTGTACAGTTGCTGAGCATGTGGCACTATTCGATCTCGACGCTTTTTCAATCGCTTGATTAAACTTGGTGCATCCAAATCATAAATAGCTTTTGGCCATTCTAAAAAAGCATTTTCGATCACCTCATCCGTTAGTTTTGCTTGTAGGTCTTTAGCGATTATTTCCCAATCAGCCCATTCCAATTCTGTGGTCCAAGTGCGATCAAAGTGCTTAGCATTGGAGGCAAACTCTTTCATGTCTTGAATCCGTCCTGTGAAAGGATGTTGCTGAATGTGTATAAAATCTCTACTCAATATCCACGGAAGTACCCCATTTATATCAAACAATGCCTGGTCTCTATCTCTTGGAATGGGTCGCCAATAGTCAATATTGTTTTCTTCATCTGGAAATTCTGCCCAACGCCATTGGTCATCATGTCGGTCATAGTCACCTATAAAAAGGTCAAACAATCTACTTTTGACTACCCAATGTTCATCCACTTTATTTTTAGGACTTTCCCTGACTTTTTCTAATAACCTATCGTAACCAATAATTTTTTTGGTATTACCAAAACTCGCCAAATTCCATCCTTCATTTGGATATTCTTCAAATAGGTAGAGTTCGCCTGCATTGTCTTGGTACTCCCCTAAGGCATCTTGTTCTGGTAAATAATAAATTTTTGGATTGGTGTGGTATAAATCTGCGGCCTCCGCTAAGGGGGCAATCGGTAAAGCACTATACGGATGTCCACCTACTCGAAGGTCTTGTAAAACATCTTCGTAAACAGAATTTCTAAAACGGTCAGGTACCCCTCTTCTACCACTTTTAAAAACACTTCGTAAGACATATTCTCTACCGTCCTCACCTTCCAATCGCAGAGATTTGGTAGACATACCACCACCCTTTTTAACGACTTTTAGTTTGCCAGCAGTTGTATTAAGGTCAAATTTTGGAAAGGTAACTGGAGTACGCCAACTTTTTCTGTAACGATTTCCATAAGCTATTTTATGGAATTGACCATTTTTGTATTCGGTGGAGGCTACTATTTTAATACTATCTGTAGATACAATTGGCACTTTAATCCCTTCATTAGCATTCTGTGAAATTGCCAAAAAAGGGACTGATAGCAAATAGGTAAAAAATAACGTAAGTCGATATTCTCTAGAAATATTATGCAAAAAATTATAATAGTTAGCTATAATCAGCTTTCTCATTCGCTATCCGTTTAAATTAAGGTAGAAACACTTTAAATTAAAAGTGTTCGAGTCTAGATTTGTTCAATGAGCAAGATATATGAGAAACAAGATAGTTTTTTTATTGAGTAAAAAATATTACTTCTCATGAAAAAGAAACATCTGCGCACCTCGTATGTTTTAAAGAAAAAGAAAAATGAGAAATTTTATAAAAGACACTTGGTTAGCCGGCTTAATGCTTTTTGGTTTTTTGAAAAGCAAAAATAATAATACCAAAGCAGTAGAAGTAATAGCTGAAGACTATCATCCCAAGCCCTCTGATTCATCCGAAGAATCAACTACGAACGACTAAGTTTATGAAAAATATCATTCAAGAATTTAAGGAGTTTGCTATCAAAGGTAATATGATAGACATTGCCATTGGCGTTATCATTGGTGCCGCATTTAATAAGGTAGTAGACGTCTTGGTCAAGCAGGTTTTTATGCCGCCTTTAGCGATGTTGACCGATGGTGTCAGTTGGGAAAACAAGCGAATTATCTTGCGGGAGGCGATTATAGAAAATGGCACTAATCAGGTAGATGAAATAGCTATTGGCTATGGAAAACTAGTGGAGGCAACCGTAGACTTTCTGATTATTAGTGCGACGGTCTTCTTAGTAGTGAAATTAATGAATACTCTTCGAAAAAAGGCAGATGATACAGCTGATAAAACGGTGGCTACTCCCAAAAATATTGAGTTACTAAATAAAGTCGCTGATTTGTTAGAACAACAAAATGAGTTATTGAGAAAAAAGTAATTCTGTAACATTGTTTACATTTTTGGCACTACTGCTTTGTAAACATAGTTTTGATAGAAAATCCTGAAGGGATTTAATCCGAATAGCCCCGAATGAAATTCGGGGAAAAATGATTAAATATCGACGCATAACCACGAAGTGGTTGAACTTAACTTCCTCATATTCAACCACTTCGTGGTTGTGGGGGAGGCGATTTTTTTCTTATCCCCGAATTTCATTCGGGGCTATTCGTGTTCAACCACTTCGTGGTTTTTGGGGTCAATTATTAGCTTAAACTATGTTTACAAAGCACTACTGCTTTATTTCAGAAATTTGAGTTAACAATTAACCACAAAAACCACGAAGTGGTTGAATCAAAACTTTTGAAACAAAGGACTACGGTAAAAAGTGTGGTTTTACAACATCCTACA
>CALDTJ010000616.1 GCA_937924145.1 uncultured Saprospiraceae bacterium | reverse complement strand
TGCAATGATTTGCTTAGAAATCAACTTCGATCCCATACCTACACAAATTGCGCCTGCTCCAAACCATCCTTTAAGGTTTTCTTCGGTCGGTGCGACTCCACCTGTTGGCATAATATTCGTCCAAGGCTGAGGCCCTTTGATCGCTTTAATAAATCCTGGTCCATAGACACTTCCAGGGAATAATTTGACAATATCACAGCCTAATTCTTCCGCTTTCCCTATTTCTGTTAAGGTACCACAACCAGGCATATAAGGTACTTTACGACGATTACAAACTTTAGCAATGTCTTCTCTTAGTGAAGCCGAGACGATAAAATTTGCCCCTAACTGCATAAAAAGACTGGCTGTTCCTGCATCGTTGATAGAACCAACGCCCATAATCATTTCTGGTAATTCTTTTCTACAGAATTTATTCAATTCGCCGAATACTTCATGAGCAAAATCACCTCGATTTGTGAATTCTAGTAATCTTGCACCACCTTCATAACACGCAGCAATTACCTGCTTTCCTAATTCGACATCAGGATTATAGAAAAGCGGCATCATTCCTTGTTCTGCTACTTTTTGTAAAACTTCTATTTTTGAAAATTTTGCCATTATTATATCCTTGATTCATTGATTATCCAAGACAGGTTTTGTAAATGATAATCAATTATTAAAATTAATAAAAGAAGGATGGTGAATAAATCACCATCCTCGCCTAACCAAATAAAACCAAATTATTCTTGTATGAAACTAAAATTTTTTAATTATTTCGTAACTACTATCCAAACCAATAAGCCCTACTTTCTTTCTACCATTTAGTTCATAAGAGTACATTTAAGTTTCTTTTCTAGCAGCTTGGATGAACTTCAATAACTGTATGGTAAAAAATTAAAAATGAATGTCCTATAGGCTGAATAGTAACATTATTTCTTATCGAGCTACTCGACCACTCGCGTCTCCACTCATCAATTTTTCTACTTCTTCTACTGTTGCTAAGTTCGCATCTCCATAGATTGTGTGTTTTAAGCAAGATGCTGCTACCGCAAAATTTAAGGCAGTCTGATCATCGTCAGGATGATTCAATAAACCATAAATTAAACCGCCCATGAAACTGTCTCCTCCTCCTACTCTATCTACTATGTGGGTAATCTGGTAAGTCGGTGCTTCAAATAAAGTTTTACCATCGTATAGCACACCAGACCAAGTATTATGCGAAGCACTAATTGACCCTCTTAAGGTAGTAATTACCTTTTTTGCCCGAGGAAACATTTCCATTAATTGTTGTAATACAGATAAGTAAGATTTTGCATCCACCTCATGACCTGCGGTTACATCCAATCCTTCAGGGTGTAAGCCAAAATGTTTTTCAGCATCTTCTTCATTCCCTAAAATAATATCACAACCAGCTACTAATGCTGGCATTACTTCTCCCGGTTCTTTACCGTATTTCCACAATTTTTTTCTATAGTTCAAATCCGTAGAAACGGTAACGCCCATTTTATTAGCTACTTGAATAGCTTCCAAACAGGCATCTGCTGCCCCTTGTGAGATCGCAGGTGTAATTCCTGTCCAATGAAACCAATCGGCATCTTTGAAGACTTCTTCCCAATCAATCATCCCTTTTTCAATAGTAGACATAGCAGAATGTGCTCGGTCGTAAACTACTTTACTACCTCGGCTGACAGCTCCTATTTCTAAAAAATAAATCCCTAACCGTTCTCCGCCTCTTTGGATGTGTTGGGTGCCTACTCCTCTTTTTCGCATTTCCATCAATGCACATTCCCCAATATCATTTTTTGGCAATCGGGTAACAAATTCTGTTGGGATACCATAATTAGCTAAGGTTACAGCGACATTACTTTCTCCCCCTCCATAAATTACATCGAATGAATTAGCTTGCGAAAAACGTCTTAAGCCAGGAGGTGTTAATCGGAGCATGATTTCTCCAAAAGTGACTACTTTCTTCATAAATAATTAATACTTTTTGGTCAACCAATTTAATAAATCAAAAGTATACAAAATTAATTGGTTGACCAAATTATTAATAAATAATTTTATTATCAAAATAAAAATATGATTCCTACCATGAATTAAGGGTAGCAAAAATACCTGTGATGCTCATATAACTCATCATGATAGCGAACAATAATATAGCTCCTAATAGCACATTCGTGCCTAAGGAAAATTTATGTTCTTTCATTTGACTAGCCTCGTTTCCTAAATAAATAATACTTGCAACAGTAGCTGGTAATACCAAAGCACCGAAAGCTTGAGACAGGATCATGATAGCAATCGGCTTGGCATTAAAAATAGGGACAATCAAGCCTAGTAAAGACATAAAAAATACAAAGATTCGATAATTGGTTCTGGTCAAATCTCCTTCTCTTTCGTAGTAATCGTCCAGCATCCAAGGCAATAATGCCACATTCGGAAATTGAGAGGAGACACCTGCTGCTATCAATCCTATTGTAAAAATAGTCACGCCCATTGCTCCCGCAAAGGGTTCTAAAAGGCCAATCAATTCAGATACTTTGGTTAAAGTGACGCCTTTGATATGCAATGATCCTGCTGCCGCTGCCATAATTGCTGCGCTCACTAAGAACATTAAAAAGCCTGAAAATAAAGCATCTTTTTGTTGGGTCTTGAGGTCTGCCATTGTCCATCCCGCTTCCTTTACTAAAGTAGACCGTAGAATAAATAAACCAGAAAAAACGGTCGTACCTACCATCGAGGCAATTACTAAAAAAGCACTATTCTCGCCTCCTGTATCAGGCACATTCGGTATCATTCCATTCACCAAATCCATCAAGGGCGGCATCAGCAAGAAAAAATTAATCAAAAAACAAATTGCCATAATGCCCACAATCACCGCCAAAGTCTGCTCAAATAATTTAGTACTTCCTTTTAAAAAAAGGCCATAAATGATACTGATAAAAAAGAGGGCAAAGTAAACAGGCTCAATACCTCCCGCTACAAACTTTTTAGACCATTCATAACAAACATCTGATACGATGCCCATGATTCCAATGGTACTGCCAGACACATGAGCGGTAAGCGTAATAATGAAAAAGAAAGCTGCTCCGGGGTGGATTCTTTTCTTAATAGCAGCAAGGGTTGTTTCACCTGTTACTAAAGTATATTTTCCGAATAAATTGATTAGAAAATAAGTAATGACACAAGATAAAAAGATGGTCCAGAGTAATGACATTCCGTAATCTGCGCCAGCTTTTGCCATGGCAGTCACACTACCTGTTCCGACGGTAAATCCAAATAAGAAAATACCGGGTAAAAGGGACTGAAATAATTTTTTTAACTTGGCTGTTGGCATTTTTTAATCTAGTGCTGATAAAAAAATAAATTTACCAGAAGAATTCTGAATTGAATCTTTTTTCTATACTTTTTCAAAGCATACAAAAAAGTATTCATTTCAGAATTGGTAAATTTATTTTTTCAAAGTTCCTAATAAATTAGTTTCAAGGCTATATTTTCTTGTACAACTATTTTACCTGAGTTACTTATTTTATTTTCAGAGTGGTTGTTATTTTTAGCCCCCCATAATAAAGCGACTAATTTTACTGAATTATTATTAAAGGTATTTTTAGTAATATCTACGTTAATTATTCCACGAGTATTTAATAAAATACCATTTTCTTCTTGTGCGCCACAATTGGTAAAAGTGCTATTCGTAACCAATAAATTTCCACCAATCGTTGATTCATCATAACCTCCCCGATAGTAGTCGATTACATTCTTTTTGATATTTTCAAATTGACAATTTTGAATAGTCAAAAATTCTACATTATAATCTCCTTTGTCATTCGTTTCAGCTGAAAGTTCGATGCCATTTTGGCAATTTTTCAGTGCCGTATTAGTAAAAGTAATTTCATCTGCGAAGGTTTCTTTATAAGCTTTCAATACATAATTAAAGTTGCTAATCTCCGAATCTGCAACACTTAAGTTATACAAACTCGACATATTCTTTTTCAAACTTGCAAATGCATATACATCGTTATTTCCAGTTAAGTTGACCTGTTGCAAATTTAAATTTCCTTTAGGATGCAGTTCGAATGCAGGGGTATTTGCAGCTCCTGCATAATTAATTTGCGCCTTATTCTCCTTATCCTTTGATTGAATCGTTATTTTTTTGTTGATAATAATCGGTTGGCTAATAGTATAAACTCCACTTGCCAATGTTATAATGTCTCCATCTTGAGCCTGTGCAATCTTTTGGACTAAATCGGCTGCCGTGGCATTAAGCGTTTCTGGATTTGCGGCTACAGTTTCAGTGGAAAACCAAGACGGTCCATATTTCGATTTATTCAAAAGATTGGGGTCACTACTAAAGGTTTGATTCATTGCCCCAGCAGTATTACTTTTCTCCGTTCGAGCATTCCCCATTAGATCTTTATCAATTTTTTCAAAATCAAAACCCATGTAAACATCCTCATCATTTTGAATTGTTTTTGGCGAATAAAGGTAATCATTGACCGCTACCATTTCCATCGAACGTGCGATGACACCATCCACCTTTTCAAAATTCGTATTTTGATTACTAATCAGGTTATTTTTGAAAGTTATTCCATCTATTTGATCGTGAGCAACAATAGGTTTTGAATCTCCCTTTTCGTTATAAATAATATTATTTGCCACTACTGTTCTAATCGGTCTAGCGGATCTAATTTCAGATTTTGGCAAGACATCTTTTTGACTAATATTTGTACCTACTCCAAAGTGCCACGGTGATTGGCAATTGACCCAAGTATTGTGGGCTACCACTACATCCGTTACTTGGTTGTAGCGATTAAGTGGAGATTTAGGAATACCATTCATAATCGCTAAAGGACTTCTGAACTCTGTTCCTTTAAGGTTATAAAAATAATTATTCGTCACCCAATGTCCCGTATTTATTAATCGAACACCCCCCACATTATTATTCTCGTCACCAATAAAGTAATTGCCATCTACGATACAATAATTACCATGTCGAGTCACTAGAGATCCCTCACATTTGTAAAAGACATTATTTCTAAATTCATTAAAGTTGGTTTTGCTAGAAATAACTTCTACTTCTCCGTTACATCGGTCAAAGAGGTTATTAGAAATATTGGTATAACTAGGTGACATGGAAGTACCACTATCTCCGATCTGAATAGTTTCCGCTTTTGGGCCACCTTTTCTCGGTCTTGGACCAAAATAGTTATTGATAATCTGGTGATAATTATTGATATTTTCTCTTCCTTTGATATCTACTCTTAGCGTAGGCCCTTCATTGGATTTTCCAGCGATATAACAACGGTCCATTTGGTTATGTCTTCCCCAAAATTCAACCCAATGATCTTTTCTATCTCGTTTTAATTGATTGTAATCTTCGATAACGGTATTGGTCACTCTACAATGACTGGCGATTTTTTCATTATCTATTTTAAAAGCGATAACCGCTTGAGAAGGGGTATGTCCATTCCTGAAAAATAAATCGTGTATTTCTAAATAAGTACCTCCCAGTTTCAAATCTGATTGGCCTTCTAGAAATACTTCTCCTGCCGTTTCAGCTTTTAGAATAATTGGTTGCTCGGCGGTACCATTTCCCTCCAATTGAATATTTACGTCTTTCCAAACTCCATTTGCCATGGTAATCTGAGTACCTGGTTCAGCTGATTCAATAGCTTTATACAGTGCCTCATTTGTATTTACTAATGAAGCAGAGGAATTAGTGCTAGACTGTTGTTGCTGACAAGCCAATACGAAAAAAGAAAGACTAAGCATCAAAAAGTATCTCATGATTTTTTAATTAGAAATGGAATAATTTGGACACGGCAATAGTCCCCCAAACAAACTAATGGTTTGTCTAGCTAATATTTACAAGGAAAGAAAAAGTAGATTTAATCAAGGCTGTCTCAACACATTAGTTGTAAGACAAAATAAATTTACAAATTTTGTAACTATTCAGCAATATAACTAATTAGACTTAATTTTTACCATTTAGATATTTAAGTGCATTTAAGTCGTGTTCTAAATGAACTTAAATATCTAAATGGTAGAAAATACGAGTGGTA
>CALDTJ010000615.1 GCA_937924145.1 uncultured Saprospiraceae bacterium | reverse complement strand
GCCTAGGGTAAGAGTAGAAACCGTCCACCAAATAGACATTGATTCGACCTATGCGCTAACAGGTAAAAAGTACCTAGTAGACGGACAAATAGAAGAAGTACAATACCAACCTAATTGGCAACAACTAGCCATCAATTATAAGACCGAAAGAAGAAAGCCTGCCTATGCCATTTACGACACCCAAAAAGAGCAATTAAATTGGGCAAATAAAGGAGCTTACCGAGTAGCCATGCTACAAAAAGATATAACTCTAGTTGGATTCCAAGACAAGCAATTATTAGTGGATACAGAAAAGGGTTTGCCGATTCGTTGGGTGAATAAGCAGGAATTTGCGGCTATAGATGATTCTATAACCTTGCAGTTGGGAGATCGCTTTGCTAGGGTAGATTTACAGTCAGGATTGACCAAGTGGACTCGACCTGGTGAAAGTCGGTATGAGGGTTGGTTAGCAGATGAATTGGATGGAGATTGGATGTACGTGATGGCCAATGGGTTACACGGTTTTAACCTCAATACAGGAAAAGGCTGGCATCATCGGGCGAACACCAATTATGATGCAACGAGAGGTGGTAAAGCAGTAGCCAATGGGATTATGTTAGGGTTAAATATCTTAAGTCTTGCAGCAGGAGGACCTGTGTTTGATGATTTTTTATACTGGGATCGGCTAAGAGCGCACAACATCTATGCAAAACCCAAAACAGATGGTAACCAACTTTACTTCGCTGACCGAAAATCTATTTCTAAACTAGAAAAAACAACAGGCGAAGTGCTATGGGAAACGACGGTTAAAGAGGAATTAGGTATTTCTGATCTAAAAATTCTATCTAAAAATCGACTATTACTTTTTGGTAAAGGCTATCGCTATGTGGACTATGCATTAGACAAAGACAGGCAGGCAAGTCTGTATTTAATAGACGCCAATGATGGAACGATTATTAGAAATAAAATTTTACCAAGAGGCGAAATTATCACCAATCATGCCGTGAACGATGCCTTTATTTATGTCCTCACCTCTTCCAAAATTTATCAGTTTGATAAACAATTAGCATTGCTCAAAACGGAACAATTACCAACGATTTATGGCGCACCTATGCGAGTTGTGACGTGGTCTTCTTCCAATTATGATGCTGATTTACAGACAGATATACCTGATTTTCCATTGACTATTCGGACGATGCAGGGAGTAGTGGGCTTACATCCTGTCACGTTAGAAGAACTGTGGTATCAGCGATTAGGCACACCTATCCAAGAACAACCGCAAATACTTAGGCAAGATAGGTGGCAATTGCCGATTTTATTGCAGGATACGGATTTGCGCCGCAGTTGGATTGATGAAAGTACCGAGACTTTTTGGTTTGCCAAAGCACGAAAAATTATTGGGTTGGACTTGATTGACAATGGTGGAGTCGTTGCCGAATTTGAAATGGACTCTGATGACTTTTGGTATGTAGGAGAGGGGGAGTTATTGCAGTATGGTAGACGGGATATTCGTGTTCTTCGATTAGTCGGTTTTTAGATAGCTTAGGTCAAAATCTAAACCAGCACGACAACGTATGCGGGCGAGTCTGAGGACCTTCATTAATCCGAGTCTTTTTTACCACGGATTTATGAAAGTCCTCGGATCTAAGCGTTGATATTTATAACTAGGAGTTCTTTTATCTTGTTATTTTAACTACTTTTTCATAAACCCATCTTAATTCTTCTTTTTCTTCTTCTTCCTCTCATAAGCTATGTTTATCACAAAAAAAGTACTCAGATTGGGCATTTAGTCGATACTGTGATACTCTTGTGATAATTTGTTATAAAAATGTAGCTTTTTGAGGGTGAAATTTTATGTTTTTGTGAATTCTTACATAGACTTATGCTATATCTTTGCATCGTTATTAGAAATCACCCGTTTGTAAAATAAACGAATAAAAATTTTATCATGAAAACCATATTAAATTTATTAGCCTTAACCTTATTTGTAACTGGGAGTTTATTTGCCCAGAAAATTGATCAACAATTTTTTCAAGACACCGATGCTTTTTTGAAAGCAAATGTGACGAATGGTTTGGTCGATTATAAAAAAACTAAAAATAGCGCAGCTTTAAAAGCTTTAATTAATACAGTAGAAAATGCAGATTTAGCAGGCGTGTCTACACCGACTAAAAAAGCATTCTACATCAACGCTTACAACTTGCACGTCATCAATGCAGCAGTGACGGCTTACCCAATACAATCGGTACAAGAAATTCCAGGATTTTTTGATAGAAAGAAAGTGAAAGTAGCGAATGAAGTATCGACGCTAAATAATTTAGAAAAGGATAACTTATTAAAGCCTTATCAAGATGGTCGATTGCACTTTGTTTTAGTATGTGGTGCTTTGGATTGTCCTCCGATTACTAGTTTTGCCTATATGCCAGAGCAATTAGATCAGCAATTAGACCAACAAACCAAAAAGGCTTTAGATAACCCTAATTTCTTAAAAGCCAATGGTACTAATTTGAGTTTGTCTCAAATTTTCAAGTGGTATCCAAATGATTTTGGTGGTAGCAAATCCAATATTTTAGCATTTATCAATAAACATAGAACCTATGCTGTCCCTACGACTGCTAAAATTTCCTATTATGATTACGATTGGACTTTAAACGATAGCAACCAAGTAACAACTAGTGCCCAATCTGGTACTGGTCAAGGTAATAATGCCTCTCGTTATATCGTTTCATCTACGATTCCAAAAGGTTCTGCTGAGATAAAAATCTTTAATAATTTATATACCCAAAGGACTGGTAGTACAGATAATTTGACGGATAGATCTACTTTTTTTACGACGACACTGACTGCATTGTATGGATTGAGTGATCGATTTAATGTTGGAATTAATACCCGATATAGAAGAGTTAGTAATGATCGATTACCTTCTTCTGCCTTGAATGTTTTATCTTCGTTGGAAGAAGGTAGTGGAAGACAAGGATTGACGGCTTTTGGTCCGATGATTAGATATGCGCCAGTAGAAAAGTGGACTAATTTTTCGATTCAAAGTTCTTTTGTTTTTCCGATTGGCGAAGATTTAGCAGGTAGTAGCACGCAGCCTTATATTGATTGGACGGGGGCAACTTGGTGGACGCAGTTATTCAATGATTTCCCAATTGGTAACAACTTTTCGTTGTTTACGGAATTAGATTTTTTAATTGAGGATATTGGTAAGTCAGAAGATGGACACATCAATCGATTTTCTACACCAGCAACCCTTATTTTTAGTTATAATCCAAATCCTAAGACAACAATTTATACATTAGGTGGTTTTTCTCCTTACTGGCAAAGTGACTTTGATTACTTTTTACAAGGCGGTGTTGGTGCTAAGTACCAATTTACTCCAAATTTAGAACTAGAATTATTGGTGACAGATTTTACCAATAAGTTTTTAAACGAAACAGGCGGACAGGCAGCTACTTTTAATATTGGATTCCGATTCAATTTGTAAGTACCGACGACTTCAGTCGTCGCCTGTAAATTTTCGACGACGACTGAAGTTCTCGATACAAGCCTATTGATAACCAATAAACATGTTTTACAGAATAGCTTTCGTAGCTTTATTTATTGCTAATTTAACGAACCATTTATGTGCCCAAAAAGTCATCAATAATATTGATTTTGACGGTCTAAAAAGAACACAGTCAAGCTATTTACAACAGTTTGTAAAATCTAAGTTTGGTCATCCAATATCTTTGAATACCCTCCAGAAAGATGTACAGCGACTTAAAAATATTGCAAGTGTTGGGAATGCAGAATATCGACTAGATACCATCGGTGAAAAAATCAATATTACCTTTCAAGTAGATGAATTAAAAACACTTTTACCTATCGTCAATTTTGGAGGTATTGAAGGGAATGTATGGTTTCAAGTAGGTTTTTCGGATATAAATTGGCGAGGAAAGGGACATTTTTTTAGTGCAGCTTACCAAAATAACGATAGTAGACACTCTTTTAATATTTTCCATAAAATACCTAGAATAAATGCTAGTCCTTGGGGATATTCGGCAAGTTTGGCAAGATGGGAATCCAGAGAACCCCTATTTTTTGGAGAAGGAACGGTCAATTACGATTACGATAATACAGGTATAGGATTCACGGCTATTCGTCATTTTGGCTTTCGCCGAAACATTGAATTTGGAGGTACTTATTTTGTAGAAAAATATCGGAAAAGTGCTATTCAGTTTTTAGAAATAACGCCAGGTCCAGATGAGTTGACTCAACCTAAATTTTTAATAAAGACTGCCTACAACGAAGATTTTTTAAACTATCATTTATTTTATCTGAGTGGCTACAGTTGGCAGGGTTTACTCCAACATGTTTACAATACACTAGATGATAATTGGTTCAATAGTTTCCAGTTTCAAGGTAGATACTTTAAACGAGTTGGAAACAAAGGCAATTTGGCAACTCGACTGCGGTTGGCTATAGCGACGAATAATAATACGCCGTTTGCGCCTTTTGTTGTCGATAGCCATGTTAATTTACGAGGAGTTGGTAATCGAATTGACCGTGGAACGGCACAAGCGGTATGGAATATTGAATATCGGCATACTTTATTAGAGAAGAAGAAGTGGGGAGCGCAAGTAGTTGGTTTTTCTGATTTAGGATCATGGCGAGACCCTGGAGGAAAGTTGACAGATATTTTTGATTCTAGGCAGTTTCGACATTTCTTAGGTGGCGGCTTTCGATTAATTTATCAAAAAATATACGGCGCTGTTTTTAGAATTGACTACGGTATAGATGTTTATAATACCAATCAGCGAGGATTAGTGATTGGGTTGGGACAGTATTTCTAGTATCGGCGAATTCATTCGCTGCCGAACCGTAGTAAGAAAATAATCATACAACTTGTTCCAATATAAATTTGCGCTACAGCAGTTAACGAAATGAACAATCGAAAAAAATATAAATTATTACTTTTCATAACTTTTGCTTTCGTCATTATTTACCTACCTATTTATGCCCAAAAAATAAACGGCATGAGTTTCAGCGGTCCAAAAGAGCCAGGGCTAGAGCAAGAAATGTTTGATAACATCAAAATAACCAATGCCAATTGGGTAGGATTAATACCCGAGGCAACCTTAGAAAGAACAACTTTAACCCTGAGATCAGAATTAAAATACACTTGGTGGGGCGGAACGATAGCAGCCAATATTGAAAGCATCAAATTAGCCAAGCAAGCGGGCTTTAAAGTGTTTTTAAAACCACATATTGTACTAGGCAAAATACCAACCTATGATGGCATAGAGTCCGTCTTAAAGCGGATTGCTCCAAGCACCTTTAGATATGGTTTAGAAGATAAAACGGACGGGGCAGAATGGCGAGGTGATTTTAAACCAAAAAAAGAAGTCGATTTGTTAATTTGGGAACAAAGTTACGAGCGATATATCTTAAAATTAGCTCAAATTGCGCAGGACTTAGAAGTAGATTTGTTTTCTGTAGGGACGGAGTTAAAGCAATCGACGATTAAGCGACCTGAATTTTGGCGGCAGCTTATTCAAAAAGTAAGAAAAATTTATAGTGGCCCTTTGACCTATGCCGCAAATTGGGATGAATACCAAAAAATTACTTTCTGGGATGATTTAGATTATATTGGGGTAGACACTTACTTCCCTGTCAGTCATCAGAAAACGCCCGATGTGAAAAAGACGATAAAGAATTGGCGATCTATCAAACGACAGCTAAAGAAATTTAGTGAAAATGTAGAACGTCCAATACTGTTGACTGAATTTGGGTATCGAAATGTCAATTATGCTGGCAAACGTCCTTGGACACATGACCATATCCCTGAGATTAGGAATGATCAAGCCCAAATTAATTTATACCGTGCTTTTTTTAAGACTTTTTGGAACGAGTCTTGGGTCGCAGGCGGTTTTGCTTGGAAATGGTTTGCTAAAGCCAAAGAAGATGGGAATACCAGTTTTTCAGTGCAGGGAAAACCAGCTTTGGAGGTCATGCAGGAATGGTATGGAATGAATGATGAAAATGTTAGAATAGTTAAAAAAAATAATTTTAAGCAGTTAATTAGTTCTTCCTTTGATAGAAAATGAGCAATTTTGGCTAACAAATTAATAGTATAAAATTAGTCAGAAATATGCCAGTAAAACTAAACCACACAGCCGTCCAACGTTTCCTAAAATACGTCACCATAGATACCGAATCAGATCCATTTTCTACCACCTTCCCCTCCACCGAAAAGCAAAAGAATTTAGGCCGATTATTAGTCGAAGAACTCCAAGAAATGGGTATTTCTGATGCACACTTGGATGACTATGGCTATGTCTATGCGACAATTCCATCCAACTCTGATAAAAAAGATATTCCAGTTATTTGTTTTTGTTCGCACATGGACACTTCACCCGATGCAAGTGGGAAAGATGTGAAACCAATTGTTCATAAAAATTACGACGGATCAGATATAGTCTTACCTGATAATCCAGAAGTGGTGCTACGAATGAAAGAGCATCGCTATTTAAAAGATCAGATTGGACATGATGTAATTACAGCAAGTGGATTGACCCTTTTAGGCGCAGATAACAAAGCAGGTTTGTCTGAAATAATGGACATGACTTATCAACTAGTCAATAATCCATCTATCAAGCATGGCAAAATTCGACTACTATTTACTCCTGATGAAGAGATTGGCAAAGGAGCGAATCACGTAGATTTAGAAAAATTGGGCGCAGCTTTTGGCTATACCGTTGATGGTTCGCAAAGAGGGAGTATTGAAGATGAGACCTTCTCCGCAGACGGTGCGACGATTACCATTCACGGAGTCGGTATTCACCCAGGATTTGCCAAAGGGAAATTAGAAAATGCAGTAAAAATAGCAGGAGATATAATAGCCAATTTACCAATGGGTCGATTGTCTCCAGAAACAACTTCTGGCAAAGAAGGCTTTATTCATCCTGTGACAGTAGAAGGGAGTTCTGAGAAAGCAATTATTCGCTTTATTATCAGAGATTTTACGGATGAAAAATTAAATGACCATGCAGCAGAGTTGCGAGCGGTAATGGAAACGGTCTTAAAAAGATACCCCAATTCGAAAGCGACTTTAGAAATAAAAGAACAGTACCGAAATATGAAAAAGGTCTTGGATAAGCACCCTCAAGTAGTAGATTATGCCTTAAAAGCTATCGAAAGAGCAGGGATGAAAGCTACTCGAAATTCTATCCGAGGTGGAACAGATGGCAGCCGTTTGTCCTTCATGGGCTTGCCTTGTCCTAATATTTTTACAGGTGGTCATGCCTTTCATGGGCCTAGAGAATGGGTGAGTCGGCAGGACATGGAGAAGACCGTGCAGACGTTGGTGGAGTTGGTGCAGATTTGGGAAGAGGAGGCGTAACGTCTACCTATCTGACACTTCCTAAAGTGTCTGATAGGTTAAGTTTGGCTTTTTTATAGCCCATGTTTCGCTAAAAAAGCATCCACGGCTGCCCAATATTCATCAGAAAAAGGCTGAATAGACCATAATACTCTCGATCCATGTGCCCCTTCAGATACAGGTACAAAATGGGTGATTTTATCTTGATTGACCACATCTGCTAACGGTTTAGCAGTTGGCACTTCATTTTTAGAAGAGGTAATAAAAGTAGGTTTATCCAATCCTGCGATTGTTTTGCCTAATGCTAATTTATCACCAAAATATTCGCCTGGGCTAAAAGATAAAATTGCTTTCACATTCGGATTTTCTTTAGCTACTTTTAAGCCCAAAGCTGCTGAATAAGAACTACCTACCAAAATAACTTTTTGATTATACTTTTCTGACATATAATTGACCGCTGCAATAATATCTGGCTCCGCATCTAAATAACTTGTTGGCAAACCTTTAGCGGTAGCCCTTTTTGCCGTTTCATTATCTTGGTCATTTAATACACCGCCTGAACGTTG
>CALDTJ010000614.1 GCA_937924145.1 uncultured Saprospiraceae bacterium | reverse complement strand
CACCGCTAAACATCAATCCTGCTGCTAGTGCCGCCACTGCTTTCCAATTTCGATTAGGCTTAACCTCCATCGGAAAAGGCATTGCTCGATTTAATTGTACTTTATCAAAAACACCACAAATTTTGCCATTACTATTTTTATAAAAATTTAGAATTTGTCCATCAGACATCGTTCTAAAATCTACAATCGTCTTTTCGCACGACCCACAAAATTTACCACCTTTAACAGGCGTCATCTCATTAAAGTTTTCGCCGCAAGGTTCTGGAATCGTTAAGGTTAATGCTTTTTTCTTAGTACTCATAATTAGGATTTTTTTAGTGATTTTGGGAATGTTTACCTAATAGATGCAGAAAGTTTGAGGATTACATAAATATGCATAAACTTTTTTTCTTATCTTTCGATTTTTATCAGACCAGCCTTTAGTTTCAAATTTTTAAACAGATATTTTAGGAAAGAACTCGTCCTTCTCTTTTCTCTAATCTCGTATCTCTAATCTACAAAAGATGTTAGCTATTCAAAAAAAGTTATCTAATACCTTCTATGCTCTATTGAGTCTACCTTCTACAGCTATGGGTTTTGCGCTTTCTGTTCAGATTTCAGCATTGAGTTGGATATTGAGCACGAAGTATAATTTAGAAATCCATGAAATCGGGTTAGTTTGGGCAGCAGGGCCGATAGCAGGAATTTTTGGACAAATTATTTTCGGGATTATCAGTGATAAGGTTTGGTTTTGGAATGGTCGTCGTCGCCCTTTTATATTGATTGGTGGTGTGATTGCAGCTTTAATGCTATTGGCCTTACCTAATATTGGGGTTATCTCCTCCTTAATGGGTATCGAAAGTATTTTAGCTATTGCAGTAGCTGTTGCACTTAGTTTAGATTTAGCCATTAATGTAGGGTTTAATCCGACTCGATCCATCATAGCAGACGTCACTCCTGAAGGGGAACAACGAACCAAAGGTTATACTTGGATGCAAACGATCTCAGGTACATTTGGTGTATTAGCTTATGTCATTGCTGCAATTTGGGGAAACATTGCACTCATTTACCTAGGGGCTATCTTGGTTTTTCTTTTATCCATTATTCCACCTTTTTTCATAGAAGAACCAAAAGAACTAACCGATACCAGCGAAATTGCTGCTGGCAGTACCGATGCTAATATTTCTTTTCTAGAAATGTTACAAACGATCCAACCACTTTGGGGCTTTCTAATTTATGGTATTTATGCAATGACCATAAAATTAGCAGGCATTGAGAAAGATAATTATTATGTAGAAATTTTCTGTTTTATACTCACCATAGCCTTATTATTAAAAGCAGTCACCACTTCTGAGGCAGGAAAAAGTAAATCGGAAGCAGGACTAATTGGTTTCCAAAAAGTCTTAGCAGCTCATTCGTTTACTTGGGTGGGCATTCAGACGATGTTTGTCTATATGTTTACTTATATCCAATCCGCTATGCCAAATCTATCAGCAGACCGAATGGGGCAAATAGTTTCCATTGCCTTTCTAATATTAAATGCAGTTGCAGCCATTCTTCCCGCTTTTGTCTTAGAACCCATTACTCGTAGCCTTGGCCGAGTCCGCACCCATGCTATTTGCATATCGATCATGGCATTAGGCTATGCAGGTATCTTCTTGTTTGGACATTCACCGATGATGATTTATATCCTAATGGCAATTTTAGGAATTGGGTGGGCAGCTACAGTTAGTCTTCCGTTCGCCATTATGTCTCAAAAAGTAGAACAATCCAAAATGGGTTTATACATGGGGCTTTTTAATCTTTCAGTCGTTCTTCCCCAATTAGTAGCCTCTCTTGGTATCGGAGAGGCCGTTAGTGTAGCCGATAATAAAAATTTGATCTTTATTATCTGCTCTGTTACCTTAGGAATTTCTGCATTTCTCTGGTTTTTCATTAAAGAAAATGAAGAAGGTCAAGCGGTTACACATACACCTTCTACTCATTAATCTATTTCCTAATAAACAGTGCTATTATTTTTTTTAACTTTTTCTTTAGAAAAATAATTTTTGGTTCGGTTTTTGTTCTTTTAGATAATAGATTTGACATAAATAATCTTCTATTTATTCCCCAATCTGATTTGAGTGAATCATCTTAATTTTCCTTAAATCTATCATTTACCAATAATGGTATAAACTTTCTTCAAAGGCTTAAATGTTATTATGTTACAAAAATTAATATAAATATTATTTATTAATATATATTTTATTATTTTTGTATCTCTGTGACTGCCACACAATTAATCAAAATTAGAAAAAGAGTAAAGCTGACAAACGTGTATAGTGATTTTCTAAGTGTGCTTCAGTCTACCAACCTCGAATATAGGGTGAGTGTTTGTTCATAGTTTTTGTTTTTATCTTGTCCCCCGACTTGCTCGGGGGTGTTTTTTCCCTCCGTTGGCTCTAAACAACTTGTGTTTTTAACACAGTGTTTTTGTTGATGGAGGGAAAAATTTTTTAGTTTAATAAAGTGTCATTTTTGCGATTTTATAAATCGGCAAATCTGATTAAAGATAGTGTTTGTTCATAGTGTTTGTTTTTTGTTTTGTCCCTGTCAAGTGATTTTTGACAGGGTTTTTTTTGTCTTTTTTGTAATATTTTCTTTCTCTTGCCATCAGTTTCACACAATGACTCTACGACACAACGATTTCTTACCACTTACTTTCCTAAAAAACTTTCCTATTTTTGAATCTCTTTTAAATTACATTTGTTAGGATGTTTGTAGAATGGCTAGTTTCTAATTATACAGGGTAAATTAGACTTTATCCTGAAGTGATTTGAAAGACTTTCATACGAAAAAATTAGAATAACCACTATATATTAAGATAATTCGGGGAGATGAATCTCCCCTTTACTAAAGAAATATGAAAGTTAATAATCAAACTATTGCCGCATTACGAGAAGATTATCGAGCTAAAACTTTGGAAATTGGTGATGTGCATAGCGATCCAATTTTACAATTTAAAGATTGGTTTCAAGAGGCATTGGATAGTACGATTAAAGAGGCGAATGCTATGACTATCGCTACAGTCGATGCAGCAGGAAAACCTTCGGCTAGAATCGTTTTATTAAAAGGATTTGATGAAAATGGTTTTATTTTTTACACCAATTACGATAGTAAAAAAGGGCAAGACTTGGCTGCGAATCCAAATATTGCAGCTGTTTTTCTATGGAAAGATTTAGAACGTCAAATTCGGATTGATGGAGTCGCTAAAAAAATTAGTAGAGCGGATTCTCTTAAATATTATAAAAGTCGCCCAAAAGGTAGTCAAATTGGTGCTTGGGCATCTCCACAAAGTCAAATTATTCCAGATAGAAGTATTCTAGAAAATAACGCCATAGACTTAAAAGAAAAATATAAAGCATCAGATAGTTTGCCAATTCCTCCACATTGGGGAGGATACGTCATTCAACCAAATCTAATAGAATTTTGGCAAGGTCGTTCTAGTCGATTGCATGATAGGATCTGTTATACTTTAGAAGGAGAGCAATGGAAAATTGACCGTTTGGCACCGTAATCAGTGTGCAGTAAAACAGTGTGCAGTAAACAGTAAAACGTTGTGAGCGATCAACTTTTAGAAGGCGTCTTAATCAAATCAAATAAGCCAAATAAAACATACATCACAATAACCAACGAAAGCGCGACTTCTTTAAAAATAATTAAAAATAATAAGGCAAGTATTAGGAATGTAAAACGCAATTCGTTCCCTTTCCATTTGAAAGATTTGAATTTAAAACTAAACATTGGAAGTTCTGCAATTAGCAAATAGGACAATATCGAAATAGTTGGATACAGCACCCAAGGACTGATAACAAATTCACGCAAACCATAAGAATCATAATGGTAAGTAAGCATCAAACCGAGGGTAAAAATGGTACAAGCAGGCGTATTTAAACCAATGAAATCTTCTGATTGGCGGGTGTCTATATTAAATTTTGCCAATCTCACTGCAGCAAATACCGTTATTAAAAAGGCAGGCAAACCAGCTAAAATTAAATATTGCGGAAAGCTCTCAAAATTCTTTGTCATTCCTCTTACCAACAACATGTAAATAATCGCTCCCGGCACGACTCCAAAAGAAACCATATCCGCCAAGGAGTCTAATTGCTTACCCAACTCAGACTTTACTTTTAGTGATCGCGCCACTAATCCATCCAAATAATCCGCCCAAGCTCCTACAAAAATGAAGAGAAATGCATTAAAAAAATGACCATAGAAAATATTGACTAGCGCACAGCAGCCACAAAATAAATTAACCGAGGTAATAATATTTGGTATATTTTTCTTCATATAGTCAGGTACAAATGTATCACTTTTATTCTAAATTGTATTTGTTTTTTATCAGCCAAAATTGATTTGACAACTCGTTTTTAATCCATTAATGCCGTCCTCAATTCTCCAATTTGGCTACTGCACGTCGTTTCTCGTTTTTTTACACACATTATATCTTAAAATTTCGTTATTTTTTAACTACAGCTATACTAAAGTGTTCTTCTTTGCAATTGACTACGTCCTAAAATAAATGAGTACACCTATAACACAGACTAAATAATTTTCATTAAACATCACCTCTATGAAAAATATTTACACCTTTGGGTGCGCGATATTCACTAGTATATTTCTAGTATTTTTACTTCCAACCGCTCTTTTTGCACAACCGTCGAATGATGATTGCAGCAATGCCATTCTTTTAGACAACATACAAGCCTTTTGTTCTGATCAAGATGCTTACACCAACTCTGGAGCGACCAATGATGAAGAAGATATGTTTCTATCGACCTGTACAGATGATAAAGACAAGGATGTTTGGTTTAAATTTATTCCACTTGAGCCTAATATTACCATTACAATTATTGGTCGTACAGGTGGAAATGCTCCCGGCGGTACACTCAGAAATCCAGCGATAGAATTACTTTTTGCCCCAGACGGAAACTGTAAAGACGAACTTGACTATGTGGATTGTGGAGCAGATGAGGATGGGTCGGGAACAGCAACCGTCAATCGAGGTGGACTTATTCCAGGTACAGAATATTTGATTAGAGTACAAAGTACTACAAACCGTTCGGGAACTTTTCAATTATGTATCAATAATTACACACCTCCTTTTCCTCCTGAATCAGATTGTTCAGATGCCAATTTATTGTGTGACAAATCTACTTTCTTTATAGAAAAAATTGAAGGAGCAGGAGATGATCCAGACGAGGCAGCGGGTAGTTGTTTAGGGGAATGTGATATTTTTTCTAACTCAGAATCAAGTTCTACTTGGTATAAATGGATTGCGGGAACTAGTGGTTCTTTGACTTTTACCTTGACACCAGAGAATCCAGAAGATGATCTAGATTTTGCTTTATATGAATTACCCGATGGATTAGATGATTGTAATGATAAAGAATTGTTACGATGTATGGCATCAGGTGAAGTATTGGGCCGTCCATTCTCTTTCTGGCGAAGATGTACTGGACCAACGGGGTTAAGAGAAAATGATGGTGATTTTGAAGAAAAGTGTGGTTGTGATGTAGGTGATAATAATTTTGCAGAGGCTATTCAAATGGTAGAAGGTAAAACTTACGCCTTATTGATCAATAATTTTTCTGAATCAGATGATGGATTTACCGTTTCATTTGGTGGTACGGGAGAATTTTTAGGGCCAGATCCTCAAGCAGATTTCACAACAAATGATGGAGATTTATGCGCAGGGGCAGAAATTACATTTTCTGGTAATAATTCCTCTTTTCAATTAGGGGCGATCACCGATTACCGATGGAGTTTTGGGCTTGGTGCCACACCAGCATCGGCAACGGGCGTTGGACCTCATACCGTTATTTATGAGACACCAGGAGAAAAAAATGTATTATTAACCGTAGAAACAGATTTGGGCTGTGTGGCGTCGGATAGGAATGAGGCAATCGTAGTTATTGAGGCTTGTTGTGAAGATAAAAATGCCATTACCGCAAGTGGAACAGTAATAGATGCTATATGTCAAGGTCAAAAAGGAGCAATCAACGTCGAGGCGTCTAGTCCTTCTACCATCATTAGTTACGAATGGAGTAATAACGAAGAAACAAAAGACATCAACAACTTAGATCCAAATAATTACCAAGTAACGATTACCAACTTAGCTACTTGTGAAGAAGTACTCCCTTTTGAAGTTTTGGCAGGTGCGCCTTTTGAAGTAATTCCAGACTTAACCTTACCGACTTGTAATGGTGGACAAAATGGAGTAATTAATCTGTCCATCACAGGAGATGCTTTACCTATATTAGTAGATTTTGGAAATGGTTTCGAACCAAGTACAATTTTAGATAATTTATCAGAAGGTACTTATGATGTAATAGTCCAAGATGCCAATGGTTGTCAAGATGATTTATCCATCGAATTAACTGAATTAGAATTAACGATAGATTCCGCAGTAATGAGTATCCAACCACCGAGTTGTAACGGATTCAGTAATGGTCGAATTGCTATACAAATTACCAATGGTGAACCTGAATATACTTATGATTGGAACGATAATAATGGTCCTGTTTCCAATAGTAATCTAAATAATATTTCTGCGGGTACTTATCAATTGGATGTAGTAGATGCCAATAACTGCGAAGGAACTTTTGAATTTATAGTAGAAGAACCTAACGCCTTAACTTTAGAAATAGACACGACCAATGTAAGTTGCGAAGGCATGGGAGATGGAGCAATTACTACCATAGTAGAAGGCGGGACAGGCGCTTACCAATACGAATGGGATAACGGAGCTACAAGTGAACAAATTATCAATTTGAACACAGGAGATTATAAAGTAGATATTACAGATGAAAACGACTGCCTAATATCTGGATCAGCTAGTATTATTGAACCATTTCCTATAGGAATCAATGTTACAGGCACAACCGATGCGATTTGTTTTGGGGATGAAACAGGAAGTATTTCAGTCATTGGTGATGGTGGGAATAATGACTTTCAGTATAGTGCTGATGGGGTTAATTTCCAAGATAATCCTACCCTAATGAATTTAGGTGCAGGAGATTACACGCTAACGGTTAGAGATCCAAGAGGATGTAATGCAACTACTACGGCAAGTATCGGCGAACCAGACGAATTAACCATTGATGCTGGTGAAGACCAATCCATTGACCTAGGCTATTCCGTTGATTTTCAAACGATTAAAACGCCATTTACAAAAGATGTAACCTATACTTGGACTGCGGCAGACTTTTTAGATTGTCCAGATTGTCCAAACCCAACCGCAACACCTAATAATACTATGCCATTTGTGGTTACGATTACAGATGATACCAATTGTTCTGCCTCTGATACCCTGATGGTCTTTGTAAATCTCAATCGACCGATCTATGTACCCAATGTTTTTTCTCCAAATTTTGATGGTCTGAATGATAAATTCACCATTTTTGGTGGTCCTGCGGCTGTTAGTATCAGTACGCTACGGATATTTGATCGCTGGGGCAATATGGTTTTCAATGGATTAAATATTCCAGTTAGTGATGGGAGTTTTGGCTGGGATGGTCTTTTTAATGGAAAAGAATTACAGCCTGGTGTATATTCTTATGTTGCCAACGTCCTCTTTTTTGATGGTATTGAAGAAACTTTTGGTGGAGATGTCACCCTCGTAAAATAGTGTTTAGTAATGGGCAGAGGGCGGAGTGCCTCCAAACCCTCTGCCCTTTGCCCAAAGCCCTCCAGTATTCTCAAAATAACTACGTCAAAAAACGTCTTCACTACATTTCTATTACTTTTACCCACATTTTAGTGTTTACAGTACACCATTAACAAAATTATTAACGTTATAAGTGCTGCTAATTCAACGGCTTAAAATTCAATCAATTTTCGATTAGTTTCAGTCAAAGAACTATATTAAGTAATGCAGCTCAATTAATCAATCCGCATTACTTATTTTGACTAATTACGGATTTAATCAAATTTAACCTCCAACCCAAGTTGGCTATGAAGTATACGTTTTACAAGAAATTACTATTCAGCGGATTATTCTTTCTTATTGGCATAGCGAATGTGCTTGCACAAAATGTAATTGTGCAAAATGCAGCACCAGACTTACCTAGTTCTAATGTTCTTTGTGATAAAGAAACGGCCATCACTATTAATCAATTCGATGGTGCAGGGACAGATACCAACGAAGCAACCGATGGATGTTTAGATGGAATCACTGAAACCAATACCACTTGGTTCGTTTGGCAAGCCGAAGATTTTGGTGATTTTACTTTTAATATTTCTCCAACCGATGGCGGAGATTTATTTGGATATTCTCTATTCCGATTACCCAATGGCCTATTGGATGGCACCAACAAAGCAATATTAAGATGTGTCTCTCCCTGTAGACCAGGAGATATTGGTCTAAGAACAGGAGAAGGTAGTACGGATGGAGGAGATTGTGGTAATACGAATGGTTTTTTAAGACCCTTAGGTTTAGATCAAGGTTTCTATTACGCCTTAATGGTTGAAAATACGACTTCCAATAGTGGCTTCACTATTACATTTGGGGGAGACGGACCAATTGTTAGTCCTGTAGGCGAAATTCAGCCAGTAGTTACTAATGCATGTTATGGTCAAGCAATTGAATTAAATCAAAACGTTGATTTTCAAAACGGAAGTATCACTAACTACTCTTGGAATATTGAGGACAATATGGGGCAATCAGAGATTAGTGTATTTGGAGCAGACAGGAATAGTTTCACCTATGATATTTTATCCATTAACGATGCTGTTGCAGGTGATAAAAATGTATTCTTAACGGTTACTACTTCAATAGATGGAACTACTCAAACGTGCCAAGCCACTTTTGACACCCAAATAACCATCGATGATTGTTGTGACTCCGATAATAGCGTAGAAATTATCGACACCACCATCACACAAGTAGCTTGTCCGAGTGATGCCAATGGAGCCATTGTCTTAGAGGTTAATCAACCAAATCCATTATTCCCAAATAGTTACGAATGGTCCAATAGTGCAACCACCAAGGACATT
>CALDTJ010000613.1 GCA_937924145.1 uncultured Saprospiraceae bacterium | reverse complement strand
TCATTACGTGCTCGATCTAAATAGAAATTAATTGTAGCCATAAAGGATTATTTTTATTTGATTACAAATCTAAATAAATTCTACAATAAACATTCAATTTAGCGGTCAATATTTTCTTATACTAGGTTGATTTAAGTTTTAATAGCGTAAAAGTAAATTTTATAACTAATTGGTAATCAATAAATATAACGCAATTTAATAAAAGTAAATACAATTAGGTTCAGGCGCTGCCGAGGTCACTAAATCATGCCTTATAGATCAAAATCTATAAGGCATTTCTTTTTACTCATCATACAAAATACTCTGCTTAAAATCTTTGGCGAGTAATAACTGGATATTAGTCAACACAATCTCCCCCATCGTTTTACATTCTAAAAAAGATTTCGCTTTATGATGATAGGATAATTCTTTCTTAAGTTGATTCACTTTTCGATCATCTGAGATAGTATCCTTGACCATGATTCTCAACAAATGATTGATGCGTTGCCGAGATCGTTTCACTCTTGCCGCAATCATACTTCTTTCTTCCAATTGGTACTGAGACACTGTCCGCTTACTCATATTTCCTACACCTAAAAAGATAATCGGATTATTTTCTTTAAAATATTGTGGCAAGTAAAAACTCTTTCTGCCTTCGTAAGATTGTTGGTCAAAATCAATCGCTCGAATTCTAAATTGCGAACCTTCTATATCTGGTGTAATATCAACTACAAAATTATAGGCCCGCATATCTCCCAATAATCGGACAAAACAACGCTCATTAAACTTAATAAATTCTTTGGCGATTCTAATTCGATTAAAAGGAGTATCGTCTAGGTTATTTTCAATAAAACTATCCCCAGGAATCCCTGCAACATGTTCTTCAATCAACGTATTTTTATCAACCAAATAAGTAATCCGATTAGGCGATAACAAATCTTCTAGTTCTAAACCATATAGCCTAGAAGAATCCGCTCTTTTCACATAAAAGTGGTCATAATTATCGTTCAGTCGATTGATAATTCGGACACGAAAAGGCTTGGTATTTCCGAAAGTACAGTAGTCAATTCGTGCGACGGAAAGGTGTTCTAATACTTCAAAATCACCATCTGTTTTGAGTAAGGCGTATATCTTAGTCAAGGCAGAATCTAATTCCATCCTATCTGATTCTTCATAATAAACCGTCTCCCATAAAGTATCATTTCCCTCGGCATCTAATAATGCGACAGATGTACTACTACGCAGCAGATCCTCATATTGAATCGGTAATTGAGTATCTCGGCTATACCGTTGTAAATAAGTCCGAAATGGCTCGTTTATTTTAAATGGAATTTTCTTTTTAGAAGGTACATCTCCTTTCATATATATTATTTGGTGGTAAGTACTTAACTTTGAAAGCTCAATTTATTATAATTTCTCAGTAGTCCAAAGTTCTTGCTTGATCACAAACTGCCAAACAAGAATTTGACATTATACAATTAATCATGCAAGATAAATCTTCTACGCTAACTAATACCTTTATCGTCGAAATAAAAAGGCGCTTGTTTGGAGAAAGTATTCCCCGTTTAAAAAAGTGTTTAGATAAATTATCCGATGAACAAATCTGGTATCGACCAAATAATTCTTCCAATAGTGTAGGAAATTTAGTGTTACATTTACATGGAAACGTTCGACAATGGGTGGTTGCTGGCTTAGCTAAAAATCCAGATGTGCGAGAACGTCAAAAAGAGTTTGATGAAAAAGGGCCAGTTCCTAGAGCACAAATGATTGGCGATATGGATCAATTAATGCTAGAAGTAGATCAAATTTTAAACAAAGTCAGTACAAAAGACTTATTAGAAGTCAGGGATGTTCAAGGATTCAAAGAATCTGGTTTAAGTATTCTAGTCCACATTACAGAACATTTTTCTTATCACGTTGGACAAATGACTTATATCGTCAAAATGCTAAAAGATACCGATATGGGTTACTACGACGGTCATAATCTAGATGCTAAGTAACTTAAGTTTTCAGTTTCATACATACACGTCTAATATCACCAATTCCTTACTGAAACTCAAAGTCATGAAAAAAGCAATTCAATTTTCAAGTATTTTCTTAATCTTACTATTAATGTCCTGCCAAGAAACGCCACCTCCTATTTACAATTCTTTCGATGAATATCCGGTATATGAAGGAACAGATTTGGGTCTAACTTTTACACCCAAAAAATCTATTTTCAAATTATATGCGCCGCCTGCTGCAAAAGCAATCCTACGCTTTTATGAAAAAGGAGAAGGCGGAAAAGCGACAGAAGAAGTACCAATGAAACGTACAGAAAACGGTATTTGGGAATCTATTATTAATAAAAATTTAGAAGGTCAATATTATACTTTCCAAACGCTAATTAACGATAAGTGGGGAGAAGAAGTACCAGATCCTTACGTAAAAGCAGTGGGCGTAAATGGAAAAAGAGGACATATCATTGATTTCCAAAAGACCAATCCAAAAGGTTGGAAAAATGATAAAAAACCTAGTCTAAAAAATCCAACAGACGTCATTCTTTATGAATTGCATATTCGAGATTTATCCATGCATGAAAATTCGGGTATTCAAAACAAAGGCAAATTTTTAGGATTAACAGAAACGGGTACCAAAAACCCAGATGGTGCTGCCACTGGCATTGACCACCTCAAAGAATTAGGCGTCACTCACATTCACTTGTTACCTTCCTACGATTATATGTCAATTGACGAAAGTAAGCTAGAGGAAAATAATTATAACTGGGGATATGACCCTCAAAATTATAATGTCCCAGAAGGTAGTTATTCCACTGATCCTTATGATGGTGCGGTACGAGTACGAGAATTTAAGGAAATGGTAAAGACATTACATGATAATGGTTTTCGAGTTATACTAGACGTTGTTTACAATCATACAGGAGTAACCGAAGGATCTAATTTTAATCAATTATTGCCAGGGTATTATTATCGGCAAAACGAAGATGGAAGTTTTTCTAATGCCTCTGCTTGTGGCAATGAGACCGCCTCCGACCGACCAATGATGCGAAAATTCATCATAGAATCCGTTAAACATTGGGTGAATGAATATCATTTAGACGGTTTTCGATTTGATTTAATGGGCATTCATGATATTGAAACCATGAATCAGGTTAGTGCCACTTTGCATGAAATAGACCCAACTATTTTCGTTTATGGAGAAGGATGGACTGGGGGAGATAGTCCTTTGCCAGAAAATGATCGAGCTTTAAAAAAATATACGCATCGAATTAAAGGAGTCGCTGCCTTTAGTGATGATATTAGAGATGGGTTAAAAGGGAGTGTTTTCGATCATCCAGACCGTGGGTTTGCTAGTGCTAAGCCCAATATGGAAGAAAGTGTAAAATTTGGCGTAGTCGCATCCACCCAACATCCTCAGTTAAACTATGAAAAAGTCAATTATTCCAATGAACCTTGGGCTAAAGAACCTAGTCAATCTATTGCCTACGTGTCTTGTCATGACAATCATACACTTTGGGACAGACTGATCAATTCTCAACCAGATGCAAGTGAGGCAGAGCGAATTAAAATGGATATTTTGGCAAACACCGTTGTCTTGACTTCACAGGGCATTCCATTTTTACATGCAGGCGTAGAGTTACTAAGAACCAAAGATGGTGAAGAAAATTCTTATAAATCCCCTGATGCTATTAATAAAATAGATTGGTCTAGAAAAACTAAATACCAACAAGTTTTTGAGACTTATAAAAATTTAGTACAGCTCAGAAAAAACCATCCAGCATTTAGAATGCCTACAACAGCAATGATTCAAGAGCATTTAAAATTCATGGATTTTCCAGAAGGAAGTTTATTGGTTGGTTATACCATTTCAGGTAATGCTAATGGAGATAGTTGGAAAGATATTTTAGTATTGTTTAATGGAAATCAAGTGGGCAAACCTGTCGAAATTCCAGCAGGAGATTGGTCGATGGTTGTTAGAGGTGGTGAGATCAATGAGGCAAGTAAAATTAAAGCTAAAAACAATGTCAAAGTCCCAGCAAGTTCAGCCATGATTTTTTATAAAAAATAAAACTCACAACATAATTTAAGTCTTTCTTGTTAGAAAAGTAAGGGGTTGTGTAAAAAGTCATGATTTGCTAAGAATTTAAGTTTTAGTAAATCTATAAGTCCTTGATAATAAATTTACTAAACCCGCCAGCCCGCACACAATCTGGCAGGTTTAGCAAATTGTTACTCCCAATCGACTTTATACACAACCCAAAAAAAATTTACAACTCAAAGAGTTGTGTTACTTCAAACTTACGAAAATGAGAATTGCTGCCTACAGAAAAGCGCATTTCAACGCTGCACACAGATTACATAACCCAAACTGGTCGGACGAAAAAAATAAGGCCGTTTTTGATGTTTGTAATAACCCTAATTACCACGGTCATAACTATGAATTGGAAGTAAAAGTAGTTGGAGAAGTTGATCCAGAAACAGGGTATTTGATTGATTTAAAAATTCTAAAAGATATCATCAAAGAAAATATTGAAAAGCGTTTCGATCATAAAAACCTAAATTTAGATACAGAAGAATTTAAAAATTTAAATCCAACCGCAGAAAATGTATGTTATGTAATCTGGCAGATTCTTAGAGAAAAGTTAGACGATAAATACGAATTGACGGTTCGATTATATGAAACACCTCGAAATTACGTCGAATATCCTGCATAGACTCAATTTTCGGTTGTCTGTCTTGAAGGTAACAGACAACCGAAAACCGACAACTGAAAATCGCTCTCCCCTTTCCTTTTCCCTAGACCTTTCCTATCTTTGTCGTCCTACGAATAAAAAACACCCTACATGGAAAATATTCCTTACATTCATCGAGACATAAGCTGGTTATCTTTTAATTATCGGGTTTTGCAAGAGGCAAAAGATCCTGCGGCACCACTATTTGAAAGAATTAAGTTCTTAGCTATTTATTCTAATAACCTAGATGAATATTTTAGGGTTCGGGTAGCGCAGCACAGAAGTTTGTTACGAGTAGGAAAAAAGACTAAGAAAAAATTAGACTACGATCCAAAAGAGTTACTCAATCAGATCAAAAAAATAGTTAATGCTCAACAAGAAGAATTTAGTGACATTTTTAAAAATCAGATTGTACCTGAATTAAAAAAGTACAAAATACATCTCCTAAGAAGATTAGATTTAAACAAAAGGCAGCGAGAATTTGTAGAAAACTATTTTAGAGATAATTTATTACCCTTCGTTCAGCCCGTATTGCTTTTAGCACACAAAATCCGTCCCTTCTTAAATAATGCAGCACTTTATTTAACGATCCGAATGGATGATAAAGATCCGCTAATTACCGAAGAGCGATATGCCGTTATAAAGATTCCATCAGATCATTTACCTCGATTCATACACCTTCCATCTTCTGCGCCAGGACGAAAAGACATCATTATGTTAGATGACATTGTCCGACATAGTGTCCAATCTCTCTTCCCTGGCTATGTGATTCAAGATACCTATTCTATAAAAATTACTAGAGACGCGGATTTAAATATTGAAGATGAATATTCAGGTGATCTAGTTGGAAAAATAAAAAATAGCTTAACTAAAAGAAACGTTGGGCCACCATCTCGATTAGTGATAGATCGAGAAATGCCTAAGAATCTAAGAGAATTTTTATTAGAAACATTTGGCCTAGAAAAAAGGGGAGTCTTAGTAGAGGGCAGGTATCATAATAATTTTGATTTTTTCAAATTTCCAGATTTTGGATTATCTCAATTAAAAAATATTCCTTTTCCTCCACTACCTTACAAACCATTAGAGCAAGCAAAAGACTTTTTCACAGCCATGCGGTCAAAAGACCATCTGATTCATGTACCTTATCAGTCCTATGAATCAACGATCTTATTTTTTGAAAAAGCAGCAGTTGATGAATCTGTTACGCACATTAAAATCATTCAATATAGAGTGGCAGGCGAGTCTCGGATTATGAAAGCTTTAATGAGAGCAGTTAGAAATGGCAAACAAGTTTCTGCTTTTATAGAATTAAAAGCTCGTTTTGACGAAGAGGCCAATCTGAAATGGGGCGAGATATTAGAAAAAGCAGGCGTTGACGTTCATTATAGTTTTCCTGGATTAAAGGTACATTCCAAATCAGCCTTAATCATTAGAGAAGAAAAAAGAGGGAAAAAGTTGTATGCCTACATGAGTACAGGAAATTTCCACGAAGGAACTGCATTTGTTTATAGTGATTTAGGGTTGTTTACTACAGATAGACGAATTACTACGGAGGTAGCTCGACTATTTTCCTACTTAGAAACAGTAAAAGCGCCGACCGTTACATTTAAAAATTTATTAGTAGGTCAATTTGGTTTGTTAGAAAACTTAATAGCCAAAATTGATAGAGAAATTGAATTTGCCAAAGCAGGTAAAAAAGCAAAAATCGTCTTAAAAATGAATAGTTTACAAGACGAAGAAATGGTAGCCAAGCTTTATGAGGCAAGTAATGCAGGGGTAAAAATAGATTTGATTATTAGAGGTATTTGTTCATTAGTTCCTGGAAAAAAAGGATGGAGTGAAAATATCAATGCGATAAGTATTGTAGATCGCTTTTTAGAACATGCCCGAGTTTTTCTTTTTCATAATGATGGCGCAGAAGATATTTATTTATCCTCAGCCGATTGGATGGGTAGAAATCTTCGTAGACGAATAGAAACAGCATTCCCTATTTACGATGAAAAGATCAGAGACGAAATCAAAGAATTACTAAAAATTCAACTTGATGATAACGTGAAGGCAAGGATTATCGACGAGAAAGATTCCAATAAATACAAGCAAAGTTCCGCAGACTTGAGTACTCGTTCTCAGGTAGAATTATATTATTATTACAAAAGAAAAGGGGAGAAACATTAATAATTTTTAATAAAAACAAACTTTACTTGCAAATTCGTAAATCTCGCTTTACATTTGCAACTCATGTTAAGTAATACTACGACATATAACTTCACTTCACTAACTCGCCGCAACCGCCGCGTTCGTCGTCGCCCGTAGGGCGCATATCTTAACATATCATCCATTGTGGATGTATTTCGGTGCTATATCGTTGTATATCCTTCCAACCAAGTAAATACCATAATATTTAATTATTAGTGATTGGTAACTCGTGATTAGTAAATCCACGTCATAACCCTTCATTACTTATTATTTCAACAATGAAATCATTTACAGTAGAAATTGCGACGAATGCGCATTTCAAATATGCAGAACCAATCTGTCAATTGATTGAAGAATCTGCCAAACAGCGAGGTACTGGAATCGCTAAACGTAAGCCTGAATATGTCACTAAAAAAATGGCAGCAGGAAACGCCATTATCGCATTGTATGGTGACGAATTAGCAGGATTCTGCTACATCGAGGCTTGGGATCATGGAAAATATGTTGCCAACTCAGGGTTAATCGTCAATCCAAAATTCAGAAAAAACGGTCTAGCCAAAAAGATAAAAGAAACAGCATTTAACCATGCTCGAAATACTTACCCTACGGCTAAAGTTTTTGGTATAACCACCAGTTTAGCCGTTATGAAAATCAATTACGATTTAGGGTATCGACCAGTTACTTTTTCAGAACTAACTCAAGATGATGCATTCTGGAAAGGTTGTCAAAGTTGTCCCAACTACGATATTTTACAAAGAAACGAACGGAAACTTTGTCTTTGTACAGGTATGCTAGCCCCTTCCCAAGAAGAGGCGATGAAATTAGATTTAACACACAAAATTGTTAATAACCCAGTTTAATTAGAAGTCAGAGGTCAGATCGTCCGTACGGACTGATCAGAAGTCAGATTTTCTCAAATAGAAAAAATGAGTAATAATAAAGTTGTTTTAGCCTATAGTGGCGGATTAGATACGTCGTATTGTGTAAAATATTTATCTAAAGAGAGAAATTTAGAAGTTCATGCTTGTATTGTCAATACAGGTGGATTTTCAGAAGAAGAATTAAAAGAAGTAGAAGAAAAAGCCTTCTTTTTAGGAGCTAAAACCTTCAAAATAATCAATGCTGTTCCTGAATATTATAAAAAGTGCATCCGATATTTAATCTATGGTAATATTTTAAGGAATAACACCTACCCTTTGTCCGTAAGTGCCGAACGAATGTTCCAAGCATTAGCAGTAGTAGAACACGCCAAGGAAGTGGGCGCAAAATATGTTGCTCACGGAAGTACAGGTGCTGGAAACGATCAAGTAAGATTTGATTTGGTATTCAATACATTGGGCAATGATTTAGAAATCATCACGCCAATTAGAGATATGCAATTGTCTCGACAAGAAGAAATTGAGTATTTGAAAAAGCATGGTATTGATATCAGTTGGGAAAAAGCTCAATACAGTATCAACCAAGGAATCTGGGGCACAAGTGTAGGCGGAAAAGAAACCTTGACTTCAGATAAGTCTTTACCAGAATCTGCTTACCCAAGTCAATTAACAAAGAGGAAAGAAAAAGAAGTCATCTTACATTTCAAAAAAGGAGAATTGAAAGGGATTAATGGTAAAAATTACCGCGATCCTGTAAGAGCAATTCAATACTTACAAAAACTAGCAGGGCCTTTTGCCATCGGTAGAGATATTCACGTTGGAGATACGATCATTGGCATTAAAGGACGAGTTGGTTTTGAGGCAGCAGCTCCATTAATTATTATCAAAGCCCATCATTTATTAGAGAAGCATACGTTGACCAAGTGGCAACAATACTGGAAAGAACAGTTGGCTAATTGGTATGGTATGCTTTTGCACGAAGGACAATATTTAGATCCTGTCATGCGAAATATTGAGACTTTTTTAGAAGATACTCAAGAAAACGTAACAGGAAAAGTCATTGTCAAATTACTACCTTATCGTTTTGAATTACAAGGCATCGAATCGGAGCATGATTTGATGAGCAATGCTTTCGGTAGTTATGGGGAAATGAATAAAGGATGGTCTGGACAAGATGTTCGTGGTTTCACTAAAATTTTAGGTAATCAATCTAAGATTCATCAGTTAGTCAATAAGAAAAAGTAATAAATCGTAGCGTAGGCTTTTAGCCTGCGCATGTCGCTTTTGCAAATTATACATGCTCAGGCTAAAAGCCTAAGCTACGGTACAGTAAAAAATAATTATGATTAAAGTAGGAATAATAGGAGGTGCAGGCTACACTGCGGGAGAATTATTAAGAATTTTAATTTTTCACCCCGAAGTTCAAATTGAGTTTGTGCATAGCAATAGTAATGCAGGTAACTTGATAAGCGATGTCCATACAGATTTACTCGGCGAAACTTTATTGGCTTTCACCAATGAATTAAGTCAAGAGGTCGATGCGATCTTCTTATGTATGGGCCATGGAAAATCTAAAGAGTTTTTAGATAATAATGCCATTGCAGAAAACATCAAAATCATTGATTTAAGTAGAGACTATCGACTAAAGGCAGATGCCAAAGATTTTATTTACGGTTTACCAGAGTTGAACAAAGATAAAATCCAAGAGACCAATCATCTAGCCAACCCAGGGTGTTTTGCGACCGCTATTCAACTGGCATTATTACCTTTAGCAGAGGGAAGACTATTGACCAATGATATTCACGTCAATGCCATTACAGGTTCAACGGGTGCAGGTCAAAAGCCAGGAGCAACGACCCACTTTAGTTGGAGAAATAATAATGTATCCGTTTATAAAGCATTCAAGCACCAACACTTAGATGAAATTGTGCAAAGTGTACAGCAGTTACAACCTGACTTTGAAAAGGACATTCATTTTATTCCTGTAAGAGGGAATTTTTCTAGAGGTATTTTTGCGAATATTTATACGGATTGTGCTTTGACGGAGGCAGAGGCCGTTTATTTGTATGAGCATTTTTATGAAAATGATCCGTTTGTTTTTGTTTCCAAACAAAATCCGAATCTTAAGCAGATTGTCAATACTAATAAGTGCATTATCTTTTTAGAAAAACACGGTGATAAATTATTGATTGTGAGTATGATTGATAACTTAGTCAAAGGGGCATCTGG
>CALDTJ010000612.1 GCA_937924145.1 uncultured Saprospiraceae bacterium | reverse complement strand
AATCATATCCATAATCAATTTGATCCCTTTGGATTTTGCTTCCTTACTCAATTGACGATAAGCGGCATTGCTGCCAAAACGGGTATCAACTTTATAAAAATCAGTAGTAGAATACCCGTGATAAGAATACTCTTCCATATCGTTTTCCAATAAAGGGTTTAACCAAATGGCAGTGAATCCCATGTCAGATAAATAATCCAAACTTTGGCGAATGCCTTCTATATCACCACCATGTCTACCACCAATATTTGCACGATTAAGGGGTTCTCTCATACCCGCTATTTCGTCATTTTTTGGATCACCGTTGACAAAACGATCGGGTGTGATTAGATACATGACGTCCTTATTGTCGAATCCTTGCATATCTGCCGCTCCTTTTTCTCTTGGGAACAATTCGTAGGTGTGCGTAGCTACGATTTCATCATGATGTTTAAAGGTTATGGGGAAATTACCAGGGCGAGCCGTTTCGTCTATGACTAGATCTAAAAATAAGTAATTTGGATTTTCTACTTTTCTAACTTGTTGGATTTCAACACCTTGATAATTAATGGAAGGATTTAAATCACCGATATTTTTACCATAAACTAATAATTGTAGTTCAGGGTTTCTCATATCGACCCACCAGTTTGGCGGTTCTACTCTTTCTATTTTGCTTTGCGCAAATAAAGATTGGGTGCTAAGGAATAGCAATAACAGGATTACTTTGGGTAATTTCATTTTTTATTTTAGTTTCATACAATTAATAAGCATTCATATTTCGCACAACGCCACTACGCCGCAACGTTCTAAACTATACTTGTTTTATCGTTGGGTCGTAGTGGCGTTGTGTGAAACTAAATTTATACCGCAAACATAAGAAAATCGTAACTATACTCCATGTAGATTCACTAACTAATGTTACGCAGTAAATCTGAAAGATTTGAAAATGAATAGCCGTAGATGTAAATCTACGGAAGAAATAGGGAGTAATGGTTAACTACGAAGTAGTTGAACTACTCCGTAGTTCTAGGGGGTATTGATCACTTACCAAACCCAGCATTTCATACTGGGCTATTCATGTTTGACTACTTCGTAGTCTTTTTTGCGTAACATCAGTTACTAAATGAATATCCTGTACTTTTGCTTTCGAAATCTAATATATGACCCGATCTGAAAAATTAGGTACTTTACCTGTAGGAAAGCTATTGCTCGAACAAGCTGTTCCTGCTTCTGTTGGCATTCTCGTAATGTCAATTTATATGATTGTAGACACTATTTTTGTAGGACAATATGTTGGTGCTGTCGCAATCGGTGCCATCACTGTCGTACTTCCCATCTCTTTTTTGATTTCTAGTATTGGTATGGCCATAGGTATTGGAGGAGCTTCTATTATCTCAAGGGCACTGGGCGAGGAAGAGCATTCGAGGGCCAAAAAGGTGTTTGGCAATCAAATTTTTCTGACGCTAACTTTGGCTTTAGCAGCAATTAGTGTAGGGTTTTATTTTCAACAAGAAATATTGAATTTATTTGGAGGTAAGGGCGAAATTCTGCCTTATGCTAGTGAATATTTTGAAATAATTCTAATAGGTGTTCCATTTTTGGCGTGGGCGATGATGACCAATAATGTCATTCGATCAGAAGGCGCACCCAAAATTGCCATGTTCACGCTTTTAATTCCTGCTATCTTAAACCTTATTTTAGATCCTATTTTTATTATTTATTTAGAATGGGGCTTGGCAGGTGCAGCCTGGGCAACAACCATTTCTTACATTGCTAGTGCAATTTTTACCTTTTGGTTTTTCTTCTCAGGAAAATCTGAATTGACTCCAAAAATCTCAGATTTAGGTTTAGATTTTTCTATTGTCAAAGAAATTTTTTCCTTGGGAGGTGTAACACTTGCCAGACAGGGAGTTATTAGTATTTTGGCAATCGTATTAAACAACACCTTATTTAGTTTTGGTGGCGAATTAGCCATTTCCGTTTACGGTATTATCCAACGCATCATGATGTTTGCCAATTTCCCCGTATTAGGAATTACTCAAGGTTTTCTGCCAATAGCTGGATTTAATTATGGTGCTAAAAACTGGAATCGAGTAAGAGGTGTAGCAAAAATGGCGATTAAAGTAGGGACGGTCATCGCTGTAGGTCTATTTGTAACGATCCTTTTATGTGCGGAACATCTCACTGCATTATTTACGTCCAATGAAGAATTGATCGCCTTAACTACGCCTGCCATCAGGATCAGTTTTTTAGCCACTCCTCTAATTTTGATGCAGTTGGTTGGTTCTGCGTATTTTCAAGCAATAGGCAAAGCAATTCCCGCCTTATTCTTAACCTTGACCAAACAAGGGTTTTGTTTAATTCCACTTATTATTATCTTGCCTCAGATTTTTGGTTTGAACGGCGTTTGGATGGCATTTCCGATTGCTGATGTACTATCAGCGAGCATCTGTTTTTATTTTTTAAGAAAAGCATTAAGAGGGTTGCCAGAGGAAAAAGAGCCCATTTCGGAACCTGTGGTTGTAGTGGAAAATTAATTTGCAAAACCAATCCTAATTTTATTTGAGTCAACTACTAATTTTTCTATACAAAATTGTCATTCAGCTATACGGTTGGGGCTTAAACCTTGCCGCATTATTTCATCCGAAAGCAGCTCTTTGGGTGAAAGGAAGGGACGATTTATTGGAACATTTAGCAGAAGCATTTAAAAAAAAAGAAGGTCCAACCATCTGGTTTCATTGTGCTTCTCTGGGTGAATTTGAACAAGGAAGACCCATCATAGAAGTTTTAAAAAAGGAATATCCTCATTATCAGATACTGCTTACTTTTTATTCACCTTCTGGATATGAAGTCCGTAAAAACTATCCCAATGCCGACCATATTACCTATTTGCCATTGGATACACCTAAAAATGCTAAAAGATTTATAGAAATTGCTCAACCTAAAATGGCATTTTTTATCAAGTATGAATTCTGGTATTTTTATCTATCAATTTTGCAAGAGCGAGCAATTCCCTATTATTTGATAGCAGGCGTTTTTAGAAAAGATCAACTCTTTTTTAAACCCTATGGACAATGGTATTTAGAGGCAATCCAAGGATTTGAGCATTTATTTGTCCAAGACCAAACTTCTGTTGACATTGCGAAAAAAAACGGCTTGAAAAACGTTACGCTTTCGGGGGATCCAAGGGTAGATAGAGTGGCTGAAATAGCGAATAACTTAACACCTATTTCTAAAATTGATGTTTTTAAAAATAATAAAAAACTAATGATTTTAGGAAGTACTCATAAACGTGATGAGGCACTTTTCTTTGAATGTTTAGAACAAATTAAGCAGGAAAATTATTTTAATGATTGGAAGTTTTTATTAGTGCCGCACGAGATAGATGAGGGGCATTTAGGACGCATAGAAGCACTTTCTCCCATTACTATTGTTCGGTATTCCACTTTTAAGGAGCAGACCCCTCTTGAATGTTCTATGCTTGTTTTAGATACGATTGGTCAATTGAGTGCTGCTTATCAATATGGTGATATGGTGTATATCGGAGGTGGCTTTGATGAGGGAATACATAATGTGCTGGAGCCTGCTGTGTTTGGACTTCCAATAGTTTTTGGTCCTAAATATCATAAATTTAAAGAGGCAAAGGATTTGATTAAGGTAGGAGGTGCATTCGAAATTTCAGATGCCAATGATTTATTAAACTGTTTTAACAAACTTCAAGACAAAGTTGAAAGAAAGGCTAGGGGAGTACGCAATAGCCAATATATCAAGTCCAACATAGGTTGTACAGAAAGAATAATTAATTATTTAAAAAATAAAAATATTTTAAAAGAATGAGCAGATTTTCTTTTTTTGATTTTTGTTACCTATTTTTACGGCATAGAGAACAAACACTCATTAAAGGCACTTTTTTCTTCTCCAATTATTACTTTCTAATCTAGTCACTCTTACATTAATTTACAACCATCTTTTTTGGGTAATACTTTTTATTTTAACACTTCATGTTGAATATTAAAAAAACACTATCTGCTTTTCAAAAGCTGAAAATTTTGATTATTGGTGATGTAATGTTGGATACTTACCTTAGTGGTCAGGTAGATAGAATTTCCCCTGAGGCACCCGTTCCAATTGTAAACTTATCTAAAAAAGAGTATCGACCAGGAGGAGCGGCTAATGTGGCTTTGAATGTTAAAGCATTGGGAGCAACCCCTTATCTATGCAGTATAATTGGGGAAGATGCAGCGGGTGAAAAATTAGCTGCTTTATTGCCAGATCAAGGCATTTCTACCAAATATTTACAACGTTCTAAATACCGAAGAACGACGGTTAAAACTAGAATTATTGCGCAAAATCAACAGATGTTGCGGTTTGATGAAGAGGATACTCAAGACTTAGTTCCAGAAGAGTCTAAGAAATTTATAAAACAAGTAAAGTTCCTTTTGGACGAACAGGAAATAGATGTAATCCTTTTTCAAGATTATAATAAAGGGGTCTTGTCGAACTTAGTGATTAGAGAAATATCTTTGGCGGCCATTAAAAATGATATTCCTACCGTGGTCGATCCTAAAAATAAAAACTTCTTTACTTATAAACGAGTAACACTTTTTAAACCTAACTTGAAGGAAATCAACGATAACCTACCTTTCAAGAGCCAACCAATTTTATCAGATCTAAAAGAAGCAACACGCCATGTTAATATCGAACTAAATAACTCGATGACCTTAATTACACTTTCGGATAAAGGCGTTTTTTATAGTCACAATGGGACGCAAGCTATTGTCCCAACAAAGCCTAGAAATATTGCCGATGTATGCGGTGCAGGGGATTCTGTGATTAGTGTAGCGGCCTGTGGATTAGCACTAGGACTGCCTTTGAGTGAAATTGCTGAATTGGCGAACTTAGCAGGCGGACAGGTCTGTGAAAAAGTTGGAGTAGTGCCTGTTTCAGCCGAGGAATTAGCCGAAGATTATTTGAGATTAATCGTTGATTAAATTGTATACTTTTCTAGTATAAAATACCTGCCAGCCATCGAAGGGCTGGCAGGTATTGTTTTATGAAAAATCTGACATATTAGAAACTTAAACTCAACCTAAGCAAGAAATTTCGACCTGCCTGCGGATAATATCCAGTCAGATTATAAGTGCTTCCTTGTTCCAATCTTGTCGTCGGATCATCAAGACGACCATCATAACCCGCAGAAATATACCGATAAGTCCAAGCACTAGAGATGTACCTGGCATCAAAAACGTTTCTGACCAATAAGGTTAAGGCAATTTCATTGACAAAAGAAGTTTTGATGCTATAAGCAACTCTTAGATCAGAGTAGGTATAGCTTGGTAAACTTGTATTTTCATTAGAAGTATTGTCGATAAATTGCTTACCGATATACTTCGTAGCCAAACCAATCGACAAATCTTGTGTAGTAGAATTAGGTAAAGCATCAAAAGTTAAGCCTGCATTGAAAATCGTACTTGGAGAAAATGCCAAATCTGTTTTTTCGTGTTCAATGGTTTCTTGGCCTCCAGTATCCCAACTATCAATGAACTCTGTAAAATTGTTAATTTTATTATCACTCAAAGTAACGGCACCTTCCAAGTTTAATTGGGAAGTGATTTGCAAACCACCTGCTACTTCCAAACCTGCTCGATAACTATCTTTGATATTGACCCTAGTATATTCTCCAACATCATTAATTTGACCAGTTGAAACCAATTGATTATTGTAATCCATGAAGTATAAATTAGCTTCAATAGCTGCCTTCTTCCAGCTTTTTTTCAATCCTAATTCCGTATCATAAACCGTCTCATGCGTAGGTCGAGAATTTGGCGAAGAATCCGTAAAATCACTACGATTCGGTTCTTTATTACCAACTCCAAAATAAGCATATAGGCTCGTTCCTTGATTCAATTCATAGGTCAAGCCCAACTTTGGATTAATGAAATTGAAGTCCACTTGCTCTGTGATATTACTACCATCATTGTCAAAACCTTCAAATTCATAATCGACTCTACGGTATTGTAAATCAGCAAAACCCGTTAATTTCTCGGCTAATTGATAACTAGCTTTGGTAAATAAGTTGAAGTCCGTTTTGGTCGCATCGTTTTCGTAATAGCGATTATCTTGTTCGGTATCACCAGCAAATCTAGCCCAGATTACTTCTCCAAAATGATCTCCTTTATAAAGACTAAATGCCGTTCCAATAGTGACATTTAATTTTTGATTGTCGCTACCATAATTTGCCGCAGCAGAGGTGAAATAAAAGTCATTATCCAACCATCGTCTTTCGATTAAATCACTTTCGGTAATGGTGGTTTCGCCAATACTGATAGCTCCAATATTGTATTTTTCCAAGTCAGCACCTCCTTTGTACAACTCAAAAAATCCTTGCCCTTTAGTATAATTTGCCGTCATACTTAAATCCCAATTTCGATTCAACTGACTATTAAAAAGTAATTGATAATGCGTCTGTCTGTAATCATCCACTTCGTTATCATGTGGCTCGCCCGGTCGATCTGTCCCAGCTGAATTATAAGTCCGCAACGCCTCATTTTCAGAGTTATCTAAGAACTGTGCAGGTACGCCATTCCAAGCCTGATAAGTCACTTCATGACCACTAAAAGTATTGAATCGCAAAGAACTTTTTCGCCCAACATAAGCCCCCGATAAATAATAAGAATTCAAATCTACCGAAGCCCGATCAATATATCCATCAGAATCAATCGTCGATAATCGGCCATCAAGGGTAAATTTATCGTCGATTAAGCCAGTACCAAAAGCGATATTTCCTTTTCGAGTATTAAATGAACCGACGGTGGCAGTCACTTGCCCATAAGCTTCTCGATTGATAACGGAGGTATTCAAGTTGAGCGATGCCCCAAAGGCAGCAGGTCCATTCGTAGAAGTCCCGACTCCTCTTTGGATTTGAATACTATTGGTAGAAGTCGCAAAATCTGGCATATTTACCCAAAAGACCCCTTGAGATTCTGAGTCATTTAAAGGCACACCGTTTACCGTCACATTTATTCTACTTGGATCAATCCCTCTGATCCGTAGCCCTGTGTAGCCAATACCCGTTCCTGCATCTGAACTAACAACGGTCGAAGGTGTCCATTTCAAAATGAAAGGGATGTCTTGCCCTAAATTCCGTTCTTGGATGGCGGCACTTTCAAGATTGGTGTAAGTAATTGGTAATTTCTCCGTCGCTCTAGTTGACTTGACGACGATTTGGTCAAAGTTGACAGGTTGCTCCTTTAAAGTAATGTTTAGGGTAGCTTCCGAGCCATTTGCTCCTACCGTAGTTCGGGTGGTTTGGGATTCGTAGCCAATGTAACTTACGTTTACGGTGTATGTGCCAGCGGCAACATTGGTGATTTTGAAGTTCCCATTTAGATCGGTAGCAGACCCTTGACTGGTTTCTGCCAGTTGAATAGTGGCACCCATCAAAAAGTTCCCTTTTTGATTTTTGATGGTTCCTGATAATGTTGCTTGTGCATAGCTAGTCCCAGCCGCAATAAGCAGAATTAAAATAGGTAATAAATGCTTCATCTTAAAAAAGTTAAAAAAA
>CALDTJ010000611.1 GCA_937924145.1 uncultured Saprospiraceae bacterium | reverse complement strand
AATATAAAATACAAATAAAACAGGCCCGCCAATAACACCTAACTTATAAATCGCCTCGGGCGGTACATCGGCAATATCTGTTTGTTTTGGAAAAGCTATATAAGCTAACAATATACCTGCGATAAAACTGCCTATGCCAGTCGTCATTTTATGGGCGAAAGACATCGTAGAGAAAAACAGTCCTTCTTGTCGATTATTAGATTGTAGTTCAAATTCATCGACGACATCTGCCATCATAGAGGCTGCTAAGCTAAATGCTACCCACAAAGCCGCATAGGCGACAGTGAGCATTAAAGTGTAAATTAATAAGATTGAAGAAGACCCATTTTCTGGAAAAAGCCCTAATAATCGTAGAGAAAAAGGTAAGGTAAAAAATAAACCTGCTAGAAAAGTCCCCAATATAGTTGCCCATTTTTTATCCAATTTATCTCCTAAATTTGGTGCAATCAATAAAGAAAGTATCCCTCCAATTGCTGAAGAGATTGGTAAAACCGCCATTTCTTGTGCTGAAAACCCAAAATAATAAGGTCCGAAATAAGGAGAAAAAATAATTCCAATACCTAAACCAACGTATAAAAGCATGGTGAAAAATACTAGACTTCTGAACGAAGGCATTTGAAAAGCAGTTTTCAAACTACTTAATAATTGCCCAGTGGTTAATTGATTTTGAAAGGCGGAGGGCTGAGGCAAATCAGGGATCACCTTTCTTGTCCCCCAAGTACTAATTAGGATAAAAAACGTCATCAAAACCCCACACAATAGGGCAAATTTAGGATAAGCTGCTTGATTCAATAAACCATTAGAAAATTCGTCGGTAGGTATGAAATAACCTAAGTAGCCAACAATCATTACCACAGGAGATAAAAATGCAGCAAACATCAATCGAGATGCCGTAATAGAAGTTCTCTCTTTATAATCAGTACTTAATTCTGCCCCAAGAGAGATAAATGGAACGGCAAAAAAAGTTAATGCCAACCTTACTAAAATGGCAAACCCTGTTAACCACCAAAACAAACTCATTTGACTCAAGCCTTCAGGCGGAGAAAACAATATCCATGTAAAAAGACCTAAGGGTATAGCGGATGCAAACATAAAAGGATGGCGACGTCCCCATTTCTTGGATTGCCATTTATCTGAAAATAAGCCAACTAAAGGATCAGAAACTGCATCAAACATCAAGGCAATTAGAGAAGATAACCCTGCTAATTCAGCATCTAAACCTAGGACTTGACTAAAATAAAAGAATAGAAAGAGTTGAAAAAGGCCGTCTTTAATGCCCCTTGAGGCAAAGCCCAGTCCGTAAATGGTTTTTGTGCCGATTGAAAGTTTTTGCATTTTTTTCGCTTACGATAACTTTACGATAACTCTACCCGAAATACCACCTTTTAGAATACTAGCAATCTTAGCATCCAAACCATCCAAGCCAATTTCCGAAACCAATTCTTCGGGATAATCCACCTTCCAATCACTTGCAAAATGATCCCAAACAACTTTCCGTAAATTAATATCACATTGGACAGAATCAATTCCAATCAATCGAACCCCTTTTAAAATAAAAGGAAAAACAGAAGTTGATAGGGCAGGAGAGGCCACTAATCCGCAGCAAGTAGCAACACCATTGTACTGCAAACTTTTTAAAATAGTCGCCAACATATTCCCCCCAACGGTATCAATCGCACCTGCATATAAAGGCTTAAGTATCGGTCTTTTAGACTCATCGTTCAAAGCATCTCGACCAATACACTCCGTTGCACCTAAAGATTTTAATAAATCCCGGGCACTTTCTTTGCCAGTGGCAGCCACTACTTCAAAACCTAGTTTGCCTAAAATAGCAACAGCCATACTTCCAACACCGCCACTAGCACCTGTCACCACAATTTTACCCATATCAGGGTTAATGCCTTGATTGATTAGTTGATAAACGGATAACCCCGCAGTCAAACCTGCTGTTCCATAAACCATGCTTTCTCTCAGTCCCAATCCTTTAGGTAAAGCGACGACCCATTCGGCGGGTACACGGATGTATTCCGCCATTCCACCAGACGTATTCATCCCTAAATCGAAACCTGTTACTAAGACTTTATCGCCTTTCTTAAAGTTTTGATTATCAGAATGTTCGACGGTTCCTGCGGCGTCGATGCCTGGAGTATGAGGGAAGTTCCTAGTGACACCTTTATTACCACTAGCGGATAAGGCATCTTTAAAATTTAGACTAGAATATTGCACTTTTATTAAAACATCTCCTGCTGGTAAATCATCGGTTGATCTACTTTCGATGGATGTGGTATATTGTTTTTCTGCTACTTCTTTGACTCTGTAGGCTTGGAATTTTTTTGACATTTATGTTTTTTATTTTAGTTTTCGATGGTTCAAGTCTCCAGACTTGAACCTGATATTAAGGTCGTCTCCAGACGACTACCCCTATTTTGAAAAGTTAGGTAATTGTCGTCAGGAGACGACTAAGATATGGCTTTCAAGTCTGAGACTTGAAACATCGGTATTTATTGGTACCACGGACTTTAGTCCGTCCTGTTCCAAGGCCTTTAGGCCTTTTTTACTTTATTGGATTTTTTTATAAGTAAAGAGATAACTTTAAGTTATCGCTTTACGCATGCTGCAATTTCTCCACTTTAGGTTTAGAATATCCCTGCCCTTCAATCATCATTTTAGCGATAATCTCACACATAATCTCAGAGGTGCCGCCACCAATCTGTCCCAAACGATGATCTCTAAACATTCTGGCCAATGGATAGTCCTCCATAAAGCCATAACCACCAAACATTTGTAGACATTGGGTTACGACCTTATCCGCTAATTGCGTACCTAATAATTTCGCCATAGAAGATTCTTTGACAATATAGTCCTTATCCATATATCTTCGGTAAAGACTATAAGTAAATTGCTTGACACACTCAATTTCCGTGGACATTTGTGCAATTCTATGTCTTAAGACTTGGAATTGATTTAATTTTTTGCCGAATGCCTCCCGTTCATCTAAATATTTAATCGTCAATTCTACGGCATATTCGGAGGCAGCATAGCCACCAACCGCTAAAGACAAACGTTCAGAAACAAAATGCTCCATTACATAGAAAAAGCCTCGATTTTCATCTCCTAAAAGATTTTCAACGGGCACTTTGACATTATCAAAGGCTATTTCTCCAGTATCAGATGCTCTCCAACCCAACTTATCCAATTTGGTTGCACTCAATCCTTCCGACGCTCTATCTATAATTAATAAACTCATTCCTTTGGCACCTTTGGTTGTTGGGTCAGTTTTGCAAACTACGATTAAGAAATCACTCAATACACCATTAGTAATAAAAGTTTTAGAACCGTTGACAATATAATGATCGCCTTCTCTAACAGCCGTAGTTCGAATCGCTTGCACATCTGAACCACCAAAAGGCTCGGTGATCGCTAAACAGCCAACTTTTTCGCCCTTAATCCCAGGTACTAAATATTTTTGCTTTTGTTCTTCTGTTCCTTCTGCATTTAAATGCGTCAATGCCAATAATGGGTGTGCCCCGATAGAGGCGCCAAACCCACCAGAATTCATACGTCCTATTTCTTCATCGAAAATGACATTGTACATCATATCGCCAGCCATTCCACCATATTCTTCTGGGAAGGTCATACCGAAAAAGCCCATCTCTCCGAACTTGCGATAGATGTCTCTTGGCAACTCCCCATCCTTTTCCCATTGGTTGATATTCGGTCGAACTTCTTTTTCTAAAAAGGCTCGGAAGGTCTCTCTAAATAATTCATGTTCCTCTGTAAAATGAGTAATCAAGCCTCCGCCAACACCTTTTCCATTTTTATTGGTTTGTGGTGCTTTCGCATAATTGACATCGTTAATCATCATTTTGGCAATGATTTCCCGCATAATTTCCGAAGAACCACCGCCGATTGTGCCTACTCGTACATCCCGGTACATTCTAGCTTGTGGATAATCTTCTATAAATCCATAACCGCCATACATTTGTAGACATTGAGTGGCTACTTTCTCACTTAATTCCGTAGCAATCAACTTTGCCATAGAGCATAACTTTACATTATAAACCCCATTGCCATACAAGTTCGCACAATAATAACCGAAGGCTTTTAAAGATTCTACCTCGGCGGCTAATTGAGCCATTCTATGTCGTAGTACTTGAAATTGATTGATAGGCTGTCCAAAAGCATGACGCTCTGACATATATTGCAATGCCTTATCAATCGCTACTTCCATCGCCACCACAGAACTTGGTACAAAACAAGTTCGCTCCAATTGTAGCCCATTCATCAAATATTGAAAACCTCGCCCTTCTAATCCTACTAAATTTTCTACAGGTACTTTTACATTATCAAAACTAATCTCCGCAGTGTCAGAGGCATGCCAACCCAACTTATTTAATTTTCGAGTAGAAACGCCCTCCATTGACTGTTCGATAATCAATAAACTAACACCTTTTGCCCCTGCCTTCGGATCAGTTTTGACCACTGTCACGATAAAATCGCCATGTATACCATTGGTAATAAAGGTTTTACCTCCATTCACTAAATAATGGTCGCCTTGTCGAATTGCCTTGGTTTGGATATTTTGGGCATCTGATCCTGCCCCTGGTTCTGTGATCCCAATACTGCATAATTTTTCTCCAGAAATAATCCCTGGTAAGTATTTTTGCTTTAGCAATTCCGATCCATACTTCATCACATAAGGCCCTGCCATATACTGAGTAACCTGCTGGATAATCTGAAAGCCACCAGAGTTGACTCGACCTAATTCTTCGTTAAAGACCACATCATAAAAATAATCGAGGTTCATTCCTCCATATTCCTCAGGGAAAGAAAGTCCTAAAAATCCCATATCGCCCATCTTTTTCCACAGCTCTTTTGGGACATACTGGTCTTTTTCCCATTGGTCAATATTTGGTTGTACTTCTTTATCAATAAAAGCTCTGAGGCTTTGACGGAATAGTTCGTGTTCTTCGGAGAAGTAGTAGGATTTCATATATTTTTAATTTGCTGAGGGCTATGGGCGGAGGGCATCATGGTTCTGCCACTTTTGACCGTAGTAACTCCTCTTATGATTATTGATAGATCAATTGTCTACCTAAATTCTCAACTTTTACATCAAAATTTAGGAGATTGATTAGATTTTCAAAAATAGATAGTTCTTCTTTTGCGGTGGCAACGGCTACTTTTAGCGCTGCTTTTTCAATAGTAAATTTAGTTTTGACAAATGGCGGATTAGGGTGCTCAAATTCAAAAAGTAAATCCTTTTCAGTTTGATTGACAGTAGGACTTGGCTCACCAATCCAAAATCGTTCAAACCCTTTTCCATTAGCAATATTTTCCCAATGCTCGATATTTTTTAAAGTACCGACCGTTTGTGGGAATAGGAGAGTTTTTCCATTTTCTTGTAAAACAAAACCTCCATATAAACTACTTAAATTATTGATTGTCATGTCATTAGCAGACGCTACCTGCGCTAATTCTTTCTCGACGATATAATGCAATAGTTCTAAAGACAATTCACTCGTTTTATAAAAAGAATAGCCAATTTCAATTGGTTTGATTAGTTCTTCTAAACCTGCTAAATGAGCGCATGCTTGTTGAAAGGCAGTCCATTCTGATAAGGATTGCCATGCATTTTCGTTAGCTTTAACCACTTTATTTCCGCTAAATAAAACTTCCACTACTGGAATTAAGGATAGGCTCATTTCTAATTTTTCGGATTCGTAATAAAAGGGGCATCTATGCTTGTCTACATAGTTTTTTTGACGCAGAGAGACGCTGACTATTATGACTTTTTTATGTTTTGCTCTTATGACATTGTTCACGTTAGAGCAGAAAACATAACAATTCATAATTTCAAACAGCGTCTCTCAGCGTCAAAAAAATCTTGTCTAATTAGCACTAGTCATTTCTGTTTTTGCAAAATTATTCAAAATAGCCGAAGTCATTTTTTTAGTATGGATAGGCGGCAAATCATGCCCCATCCCTTCAATAAACAAAGTAGTAGCATTCGGAATCATCTTCGAATATTTTTCCGCGTGTTCAAACTTAATCAAAGGATCAGTCGTCCCATGAATCACTAAGGTGGGCACAGTAATACTTCCCAATTCATCATATCTAGAACCCGACTTTTCAATCGCCAAAGAATGTTGATCGACTACTTTTTTATTATACCCTCGTCGTTTTTTTAGTTCGTATAAACAGCGTTGCATCACAAATTTATGATCTAGTGTATAAGCTCCCTTTCCATCCTGCAATTGACGAATCGCCAAATTCAATTTCATCTGAGTGGTATCATCATTGGCTTTTAGTGGATATTTCAAACTAACAGCGATTAGGTCTTTATAAAAAACCTTAGGTACGTTGGTCAATTTAGGATCGTAAAAATAGCCTGTTGACATAATCGAAGTCAAAGAATGAACTCTATCGGCATGACTAATTGCCAATCTTTGCCCAATCATTCCACCCATTGACATACCGATAATATGTGCTTTTTCAATACCTTCTTGATCTAAGATTGCAATGACATCTTTAGCCATATCTTCTAATAAGTACGGCTTTTTCTTATCGTAGTTGGGCAACCAATCAGAAGATCCTACGCCCCGATTGTCAAACCGAATAACCTTGTAACCAGCATCCACTAGAGGTTGATAAAAGTACTTCGGCCAATCCAATAATATTTGGGAATGACCGTTGATTAAAACGATGGTTTCGTTGCTATCTTTTTGATTATCAATGACTTCGTAGCCAATGGTGACGTCTCCATTTTTGGCTGTTCCAGTTCTTCCTTCGATAAATTCAGGAACGCCTTCCGTTTTAATTTGCTGGATCAATTGATCCACATTATCAGGTAATGGTGGGGCAGAATTGATGAACCAGTAAGCGCCGACTCCGACAATTAGTAACAAGGCTATCAAAATGTAAAGTGTGGTCATAACTATTTTTCATAATTTGAGCATGAACATACTAAAAACTGGGTACAAATGTGTATTTTTTTAGTATTTAGTAACGAGCAAATAATAAGTAGTGCATTTGGAGCTAGATATTTTGTTCTAGGACTAGGCATTTTTGTTCGGAATAGCACCGCTATTGCTAAAAAAAATAACGAAGTACTAGGGCAAAAGATCAGCTCCTAAATGCGTTAGTTATTTTTTACTCGTTACTTATCTACTAATTTTACTTTTAAATGTAGGAAAGCTTTTTTATTGAGCGTTCAGTATGGCAATTTCTATTGCTTGTTCGCCCCTACCCTGTATACAATAAATAAAGTTGTCCATTTTCCCCAAAAATTGCGGGATCTCGTAGCTGACTGCTATCAATAGGAGAAATAATAATAGACTTGTTACCCTTTAAATTATAACCATCTGAAAATATCTTAGCATCCCATCCGCTTTGGCGGTTCAGAAGTTTACACTTCTTCATGCTATTTTCCTCTAAAAATTTCTTCAATAGAAGGACTATTCAACAAATT
>CALDTJ010000610.1 GCA_937924145.1 uncultured Saprospiraceae bacterium | reverse complement strand
CTTTTCTAACATTGAATACGTTAGAAAAGAAAAACATAAAAATTCATAACTTCAAACAGCGTCTTTCTGCGTCAAAAAAACAAGTATTTTAGGACTACTCAAAATCCACGTGCTTAACCATTTTATTTGCTTATTTTTTTTTTCAATCCGAATTCCTTCATATTTTTCTTCTCCGTGTAAAACATATAGACAGTACCCAAAACTACAGGTGCTAAGAAATTAATAGTCGTATTCCCAAAAATATTCTGAATAGAGGCAAATGCTGAAACGGCAGCGATGTAAGAAATAATCATGCGATTAGAATGCTCAAAGAACCAATTCATTTTTCCAAAATCCTTTTTTTGTAGTGGTTTCCCAAAGATATATTTTGAAATGTCTTGACTAGCAGACATGCCGAAGAGTAGTCCAAAAACGAGTGCAATAATGCCAAAACTTTGGTTATTACTTGTTAATATTTTTGCCGCATAGCCTAATAAACTCAGCGAAAAAAGCCCTCCTGCTAGCATCACTCCTTTATCAAATAATTGGACAGGTTTATCCTTTCGCATGGCAAACCTAGTACCCGTTAGCACATAATAAAAGCCAAAAATCCCAATGATAGTGATTAATAATTCGGCTAAGTAAGCACCTGTCAGCAATAGCCCAATCCAACTGTAGAAATAAATACGTCCGAAAACACGATGTAATTTCCCTCCTCTTTTGAGTACAAATTGGAGCAAACCAATAATGAAAATGATACCACCTAAAATGGCATGAACTAATAAGACTTGGTCGTGCATATTTTAATTTTTGTGCCAATATAGTAAATAAAAATTGTCCAATATTCATAAAAGTAAAAAGCCTTTACTATTGATGTATTAGGAAGGGGAAGATTTTTAATACCTCTAAAATTTAGTATCTTTGTTGTAAGCTATAAAGTATGCAAAAAACATGTACTACATATCATTCTTACCTATCTAAAGTGTTCTTTGGATTGGCATGTCTATGGGCTGTTTTTCTGTTTTCGGGTTATGTTGAGACGGATGTGTTGACTTTGCCTGAAATAGCAACGACCGAATTAACTAAGAAAAAAGTAAAGACTTCACCTTTTGTTTCTTTTCAAAAAGCAGAAGCAATTAGGTGTGTTTTAACTACTCAAAATTATTCTTTTTATCAAAGGGGTGCTGCTTTAAATCTTTATAACGACTTAATAGAAACTGCATTCTTACAGCTAAAAAAAGAAAGGTTTCATTACCTTATTTGGAGACCTTTTTTGCCTAATAAAGCTTTTCCTGTATCATCTAAATTAGATGCTCCTTCCTCTTTAATATCCTAGTTTTTACAAAATTTTATTTTAGATCAGTTGCCTTGGGGCGACCCTATAAATTTATATAACCAATGAATCGATTCAAACGATTAGTGAGGCGAATATTGCTCATCTGCTTAATCGTCTTAGCAAGTATTGGAATTGGCCTAACAGGTGGTATTCCGATACCTAGTTTTGGAAAGAGAGAGGATAAACAAGAAATTAATAACGAAGTCTTAGATGCAGGAGAGGAGGATCAAGAAATACCTGCTGCGGAGATAAAAGGCTAAAAAAATAAATGGGTAGTGCATCAAAAAGTAGCTCTGACGGATGCACTGCCCAAATGTACTGTTCGGCGATCACCTGTCTTTCTACCTTCATATCTTAAACTCATTTGAACATTATTTGCCAATTGCCGATTCAGAGTTAAGCCCCAAAGAAAATTCTTCCCCTTTTTTAAGCCTTCTAATAAGGTCAATTCTAAGGTTGGATTAGTTGTGCCATCTACCCCAATATTTACAAAAGAAAAATCGGTTTTAAAAGCCAATTTTTCAGTCCGATTATACTGAGTTTCTAATTTTAAATTATGGAATTTGGCGGTGACTAAAAAGTCCACTAAAGTATTTTCTGCAAGTTGATATTCGTAGGCAAAAGTCGCAGTGAATTGTTGATTGGGTAAATAAATAAACTGTGGGCTAAACTTCTGATAATCAATGTGATAATCCCGATTATCAAATAATTCAGAATCACTATTCCGACTACCAAAGGAGTAATTGATTTGATTGCTAAAAGTGGGGGTAATATTCCAACGACTACGGATGAATTTTTCGGAGGTCTGCCGACTTTCAAAACCTGTGGTCAACACATTGCGATTGCGATTATCGGACTGCCCAATTTGTAAATCATATTTGGGATGATTTCGATTAAAAAATAACACATTTCTAATGGCTGAATTGACGGTCACTAAACTGGTATCTACAATTGATAAATCAAAAGGATTCCACGGCGAAATATCATCTCCTAATTTGACTTTTCTATTGATCCGTAAAGTAGAAAGGGTCGAAAATTTGCTCAATACTTTTTTCCAACCATTTTTCTTATTCCAAATTGCTCTTGGGGTCAATCGCAAACTTTGATTTAAACCAACATTATTGGTTCGAATAAATTCATTGGTGAAGGTATTAATCCGTACATAATTCGCCTGATCTCGAAAAGGAGCGACGACAAACTCGTTGATTTGTGGAATACTATCACCATTGAGGTCGTATTGTTCCGTTGGTTCCCATACAAAAGTCCCTTCGCCTTTATTCACCCTGATAAATTGAAATTCCACTTTTGCCTCCTGCCCCGAACCGATTTCGTAATTGGTGTTAAACCGCATAGCACCTCGCCATAAATTGAGCGAATAATCTAATCTGCCCAAATAAGTTTCTAGTGCTTGTTGAGTGGTTAATGTCTCATCCTCTATCGCTAATTTTCGATAAGAAAAATTCCATTTGAGTTGGCTAATTCGCTTTTCGTTCCAATGCCCGTTGATGTTAATTTCATCGGCTATGGTGCTTTTTAGAAAGTCTACATTTTTGGGGACAAAGTTGGTTTGTCGAGTATAGTTCATCTGCCATTTAAAACGCTTGTTGTCGGGACTTTGCAAATAGATTCTATGTAAGTCCCAGTAAAAAGCGTTGGCTTTTATCGTATCGGTCGGAAGGTCTATTATTTCATTTTTTTCTCGCTCACTGTATATGCCTAATTTCCAATTTTCCAATTTTTTAAAGGTCTTAGAAAAATCTATTCTTGGTCTGAAAAATTGACTATTTTCAGTGGTCGTTTTTGTAGCTAAGAGACTCCCATAAATTCGTAAATCATAACCCGATTTTTTATAAAAAATATCAAAATTATGTTTTAAACCATCATAAATACCTGTTCGATTGAAAGTAGATAAATCATAGCCTAATTGAAAAATATTTTCCTTGTTTAATCGGAATCCACCTTTTCCTATATGTTCATTTACCGCTCGTTGATTATTGCCAAAATTGATATTCCAATCTCTATTAAATTCTGCGTTTCTATAAGGATTTAAAGCCCTGAAATTTTGTTGGACAAACTCGTATTTTACGTTGGTTTGAATACGCCAATCTTGCTTGCCTATTTGTTTATCTAATTGATAATCAGTGAATAATGCAGTTCCTAGATTATCCTCATTATTCAAGTTAGAAAAACGATTTAGGTCGGTATTGCTTAAGGCAATTTCTGTTCTTAAACTAGAATTTTTACCTAAAGTCAGTTCTGTGCCAAGGGTATATAATTGCTGTTTTTTAGGAGCAGTTACCTGCTGAATAGGTTCAAAATTTCCTTGTGGAAAACCAGTTATTGCATCAGGTACGATCCATTCATATACTCTCCCATTGGCATCATTATCAGTGACTAGGCGATAATTTCCATTGCCTTGTCCGACTTCCGTAAATCGAGCGGTATATTGGGCTACATTTGGATCAATGGAATAGACCAATATTTCCGTAAAAACGGTGTCATTCTGATTTGAATTTTCATTAAAAATAAGGTAAGCTGTATCTCGTAATTCATACTGAACTCTATTGGGGTTAAATGCCTCGTCTAAGGTGTCAATGCCACTGGCAAAAGCATTTTCTAAATCATCTCCAATATTTTGTAAAGCGATTCTCTCTGCCACCGACAATTCTGTATCACCAACTGCATTTTTAGAATCTTGTTGAGAAAATAAGCCAAAGTAAAAGCGATTTTTTTTAGTTTTCAATTCACTGTTGATAGCATATAAAGACCGTTGAAAAGTCTGGTCAAGGTATTCAAATTCTGCTATAATTCGACTATTTTGATTAATCAGATTTTTATTGGTAAATTCTAATTCACCTTGATTGTAGTCGATGATATAATCTTCTTCGATTCCTCTTTTTAATAATTTTCCATCTAAGAAAATTCGTTCCGTACCTGCTAAAACGATGATGAATAATTCTCCGTTGGCTCCCATCAATTTATAAGGTCCTTGATTCCCTTCAATTGCAGTAATGATATTTCTAGCAAATTGACCTCTGGAAATAGCAAAACTTCCATTTGTAGACCATTGCCCTTCCTTAAAAGCATCTTGAGTAGTCGAGAATGTCGCTCCCTGTAATTTTTTATAGTACTTCATAAAGTATTTATCCCGACTGCTAATCTCATAATCCCCTGCCGTCAAACTGGAGTTTTTGCGATTGATCTGAATAAATATCTTATCAAATTCTTGTAATTGTTGAGTATTACCTTCGGCTTGGAGTGGAATATTTTCGTCTGTCAAAGCGGCTACTATTTGGGTATCATCCCCCAACTTTCCAGATAATTGCAGATTGAATTGAGAGTTCAATACCAAATTCTGACTATTGCCAAAAGAAACCCCTCGGGCAAAACTACCGCTGTACTGCAAACCATTTTGATTGAATAAACTTGCCGATGATTTGGTCGATTCATCGGGTGTATAATCCACTCCTATATAGTTGCCTTCATAATTCTGCGCTATGAGTAAAGTATCTAAATGTTTGACGGGTTTTTGAAAGTCAAAAGGAAAGATTCTGTAGGAAATTTGTAGCGAATCAGTGCGGACTAAATTATTTTCTTTTAAAAATATATCACTGATAATCAGTTGATTATATTCTATTTGGATGTTTTTTGAAAAAAAATCGGCCTTTTCGGAAAGAATATTATTCGTGGCTCCGTCTTTTATTTGAACCGACTCAGGAACTATTGGGAGGCTATCCAATCGAAACGTGTCCTTTTCTAATACTACCATCTTTACACGCCAATTAGACAGCGAATGCTGTTGCCCGAACAGACTTAATCCTATGGACAAGGTGAGTATTATGATTAGGATGCGTTTCATTTTTGTAGAACGCCCAAAATCGAATATTTTTTACTTTTATTAAGTATTTTTAAGTAAATTATGTACTTTATGCAAAAGTAATGATGTTATTTATTGGAATACTCATCAAACTCAAGTAAACTTGAATAAATGATATATTATCAATTTCTACTAAGAATTGTGTATTTTTAGCTACAAATAGCCTTTATGAAAGAACCAGAATTATTTATTGAGAAAATAACGATTAATGAGGTACGACATCTAAAAGATGTGGAGATTCCTATTTCTAGTGACGAACGAAAACACTTGATTTTGACTGGGAAGAACGGGAGTGGGAAGACTTCGGTTTTAAATGAGATAAAAGTTCATATTAATGGATTAATTTCTAACCAATACCAAACACTTTTAAACAATCAATCTAATTTTTCAAAAGCTATTGTTTTAAAGAAAAATCAAATTGAAAAAACAAAAAGTCCGAGTAACAAAGTTTCTTTTCAAAGAGAATTAGATAACTTTAATTTGAGTCTTACCTCTACTGAAAAAAAATTAGAAACATTAAGGAAAGTTATTCTAAAAATAAGTGAATCTTTTTTTCCCTCGTATAAGGAAGGTAGTTTTATTCTTTCTTTTTTTAAAGCTAGGAGAAATATCATTTTGGACTTGCCACAAGGAATAAAGAAAATTAAGTTCAAAGAAACCTATAATTTCGATGAAAAAGTTGCCTCTAATTTTCTACAGCATATAGTGAATTTGAAAGCAGATCGCTCATTTGCAAGAGACGATAATGATGTTCAAGTTATTAAAGAAGTTGATGCGTGGTTTAACGAATTTGAAAAAGCACTAAAATTTCTTTTTGATGATAAAAAACTAAAACTGTTATTCGATAGGAAAGATTATAATTTTAATATCGTTCTTGAAAATGGTCAATCTATGCCATTTAATGCTCTTTCAGATGGTTATTCAGCTATCTTGGATGTAGTTATGGAATTAATGCTGAGAATGGAAGGGAAAGTAAAAAACGTCTATGATATTCAAGGAATTGTATTAATCGACGAAATAGAGACGCATCTTCACATAGATTTACAAAAGAAAATTCTTCCTTTTTTAACTAGTTTCTTTCCAAAAATTCAGTTTATAGTCAGTACACATTCCCCATTTGTCATAAATTCTCTTTCTAATACAGTAGTTTATGACTTAGAGAATCATACCAGATTTGAGGATTTATCGGATTACCCAATTGACGGAATTGTAGAAGGGTATTTTGATAATGATAAATATTCTGATGTAGCTAAGCATAAAATATCAGAGTATGAATCTCTGACAGAAAAGGATACATTGACTGAAAAAGAAGAAAAAAGACGTTTTGAATTGTTTAAAGAATTGAGTGATGTTTCTGGAAAGTTAGCACCTGAATTGAAAATGAAGTTCCAACAAATACAACTTAAACGACTCGAAAAAGCCAATGGTTAATTATTCAAAATCACAGCCACCACCTGCGTCACTAGCTACAGAAAAAGTAAAAGGCAAGAGTGGTAAATACAACAAACCAGATGTTTTAGAACGTTTAGAGAATGATTTTTATAATAAATGCTACATCTGTGAACAGAAAGCGCCAATTTCTATTAATGTTGAACATCTAAAATCTCATAGAGGAAATTTAGATTTAAAATTTGATTGGAGTAATTTGTTTTGGGGATGTACACACTGTAACCTTACGAAAGGTACTCAATTTGATAATATTTTAAACTGTACGTTCGATGACCATGACGTTTTGAATTGGATCATTTGCCGAATGAAACCTTATCCTAAGGAAATGGTTTCGTTCGAAGAAAATTATTTAGGCGGAGATTTAAAGAATGAACTTTCGAATACAGTTGAACTTTTGAAAAGAGTTTATAACGGCACTACTAGCCACAAAGAAAAAGAGGCTGCTAATTTGCGAAGACGTTTGCAAAAAGAACTAA
>CALDTJ010000609.1 GCA_937924145.1 uncultured Saprospiraceae bacterium | reverse complement strand
AAAACGGAATCTATCATTGATTTTGGTTGTGCTTTTAAGCGGAATGTGCCTTTTGAGATGGATTGAGCGATGATGGTTACTTCAAATCAATCGAAGTCATTACAATTAATTGTCAAAAATGAGTAAATGAATAGATGATAGAATGAGTAAATTTAGGATAAACTACGAAATAAGGGACATTTGCCTCCGAATTTGCACCATATTTAGTCATTTAATCATTTTCTCCTTTTTTAACGAACCAATAAATGTCAGGCCATTTTTCATCACTTCACATAATCGAACCAAATCTGTCTCCTCGATAATATAAGGAGGCATAATGTAAATCAAATTCCTAAAAGGTCGAATCCAAACTCCCTTTTCCACAAAGTATTTTTGAATTTTTGCTACATCTACAGGGTTTTGTAATTCCAAAACACCTATCCCGCCTAATATTCTAACATCTTTGACTAGTGGATGAGCCTTAATTGGGTTTAATTCCCGATTTAAGGTTTGTTCGATTTGCAAAACATTTGCTTGCCAAGGAGTCTTCAATAATAGGTCAATACTAGCAACGGCTACCGCACAAGCTAGTGGATTTCCCATAAAAGTAGGGCCATGCATTAAGACACCTGCTTCTCCATTGCACAATGTTTCCGCTACCTTTTTTGTACAAATCATCGCTGCTAAAGTCATATATCCTCCAGTAATAGCTTTGCCCACACACATGATATCAGGAACAATAGAAGCATGATTCACTGCAAATAATTCTCCCGTTCTGCCAAATCCTGTTGCAATTTCATCTGCAATCATCAGCACACCATATTGGTCGCATAAGTTTCGAATAACGGGCAAATAGGTAGGGGAATAAATGCGCATTCCTCCTGCCCCTTGTACAATCGGTTCAAAAATGAAGGCGGCAGCATTTTTTGCATTTTTATCAAAAAAATCGGTTAAAGCATTCATCTCCTCCGTCGAAATAGGGGTGTCAAATCCATTAGGAGGTTCTTCGATAAATAAATGCTGCGGCATAAAATCCTTAAACAGGTGGTGCATGCCAGAAATAGGATCACAAACAGACATCGCTCCTGTTGTGTCTCCATGATAGCCTTTTTGGAAGGTTAAAAATTTATTTTTATGCCCTTTACTCAAAGCATGTTGGTATTGTATAGCTACCTTCATGGCAACCTCTACGGAAATTGAACCACTATCACATAAAAAGACCTTCTCTAAACCAGCTGGGGTGATTTGTGCCAATCTTTTACACAGTGCTATGGCTGGTTCATGGGTAATACCTCCAAACATGACATGCGCCATTTTATCCAACTGGTGCTTAGCCGCTTCATTTAAAACGGGATGATTGTATCCATGTATCGCAGTCCACCAACTAGACATCCCATCTATTAATTCTTGTCCGTTTTCTAATTCCAAACGGACTCCCTTTGCAGCAATGACGGGGTAGGTTGGAAGTGGTTTGGTTAGAGAAGTATAAGGGTGCCAAATATGTTGACGGTCGAAGGTTAAATCCATTTTTTAAAAGATATAGAGGTATAAAGGTATAGAGGTGCCTATAAGGGGGAAAGGAGGTAAGGCCCCAAAAGAATGTAGCCATAAACTCAATATAGCACTTAGCACTTGTAATACTCAGAATTACTAGCTATTTTTTGCTCGTTTCTTTACGCTGTTTTTAGCTTATGCTTCATCTCTTCCTTAGCAAATTTTTCGGCATAATGTTGAATCATAGTCGCATCAACTTCTTCGTGTAAATTTACCTCCAAAAGACAAGGTGCTTTTGTGTATTCTAAAATAACATCAAACGTTGCTTGGTTCTTTTTTCCATTAAAAACAAACCCTAGAAAAGGGATATTTCTATCTTTTAAGAGTTGCCAAGATAGTAAAGTGTGATTGATGTTTCCGAGGTAATATTTGGAAACCAAAACCACAGGAAATTGCCATTGCTCTAACAAATCAATATTCAATTTTCGGTGGTTAAGCGGCACCATTAAGCCACCAGCCAACTCAATAACCAATTGATTGGCCGTTTTTGGTACGGTTAAATTTGCCAAATCAATATGAATGTCTTCTAAATCCGCCGCCGCATGGGGCGACATAGGATGAGCCAATCGCACTCCTTCTGGATGAATGTTAGTAGAATGTTGATTAGTTAGTAATCTTACTTTATCTGCATCGGTTAAATGCAGTTCTCCTGCTTGCACGGGTTTCCAATAATCTGCTTTTAAAGCTTCGCAAATAATAGCTGAAATAACAGTTTTCCCGATTTCAGTATCTATACCTGCAACGACGATAGGGCGACGAGTTTTTTCCAAAATATATTAAACGTTTATCTTGTTTTTTAATCAACCAACTAATGCCAATTCTTGCTTGGCAATCAAAGCTAATTGCTCCATTAAATAATCAACTTCTTCCACCGTATTATAGGCATGCAGGCAAATTCGGATTCTTTCTGCTCCTTTGGCAACACTTGGGTAGCGGATACCCATAGCAGCAATGCCATTGGCTTGTAGTTGTTCGGCTGCTTGCATCACAAATTCGTTACCTGGAATAAGGACGGCTTGAATTTGTGTTTTAGAAGGCAACCATGTAAAAGGGCTTTCTTTTTTCTTAGTATCTAAATAATTGATGATGGTTTGTAGTTGCTGACGAGCCTGATTTGCTTGAGGTAGTAATTGATAACTACAAAAAATAGTGGCTAATTGATGCAAAGAAGGGCCCGTAGTAAAAATAAAAGAACGAGAAAAATTAACTAAGTAATCTTTAAGCCATTGTGGTCCTAAGATAGCAGCACCATGCCCTCCCATCGCCTTTCCGAAAGTAACAACGGTAGCCATGACTTCTTGGTTTAGGCCTAATTGGCTGACTAATCCTGCTCCATTATCTCCCAAAACACCTATACCATGCGCCTCGTCTACAATTAATTGGGCTTGGTATTTTTTGCATACATCTGCGACCTCTTTTAATGGACAAATATCTCCATCCATAGAGTAAATCGACTCCACCACTACTATTTTATTCCCTTCAATAGTCGCTAATTTTTGGGCTAAATCACCCAAATCATTATGTTTGAAACGTACCCTTTTAGCTTTGCTCAATCTAGCGCCGTCAATTAAGCTTGCATGGATTAATTCATCCATGATTAGCGTATCTTCTTTGTCTGCTATACAAGATAACAGTCCAACATTGGCGGCAAACCCAGAATTAAACAGTAAAGCAGCTGGTACTTGGTGGAAAGTAGCAATAGCCGTTTCTACCTTTTCTACATATCTATTATTTCCACTTAATAATCGAGAACCTGTTGCACCAATTTGTTGATTGGCATATTGCTGACTTTCTGCTTTTATTTGTTCAATTAGTCCTTTATTTCTAGCAAAGCCTAAATAGTCATTTGAATAAAAATCAGTTTGCCAGTCAAATTTAGGTAATTGTCTAAGCAAATTTTTACTGGCTCTATCCAATAATCTAGCTTGATATTTATTCATTATCTTTCCTGTTCGTTCTGAAAAGCGGCCCTTGGCGTTAGACCTAGAATATCAAACATCGACTGGTCATCATTAAAACCTGGGTTAGGAGTCGTTAACAATTTATCACCAGCAAAGATGGAATTTGCCCCTGCCATAAAGCACATGGCTTGTTCGGACATGGCCATATCCAATCTACCAGCCGATAAACGAACAACCGATTTGGGCATAATAATCCTAGCTGTAGCAATCATTCTTACCAAATCGTAGAAAGGTACTTTTTTCTGGTCGCCCATTGGTGTTCCTTTTACAGCAACTAAGGCATTCACAGGAACTGATTCAGGGTGTTTTTCCATATTAGACAAAGTAAAAAGCATCCCAATTCTATCTTCATGGGTTTCGCCCATACCAATAATTCCACCTGAGCAAACGGTCAATTTAGCTTTTCTAACATTCTGAATCGTATTCAACCGATCATCGTAAGTTCGAGTAGTGATAATATCTCCATAATGTTCTTCGGAAGTGTCGATGTTATGATTATAAGCGTATAAGCCAGCATCTGCCAATTTCTTGGCTTGGGATTCGGTCAACATACCCAAAGTACAACAAACCTCCATCCCCATATCATTCACGGCCTCTACCATTTGACACACTTTGTCAAAATCTTTATTATCTCTTACTTCTCTCCAAGCAGCCCCCAAACACATTCTAGAAACTCCTTTGGCTTGCGCATTGATTGCTTTCTTCACCACTTCTTCCACTTCCATCAATTTATGCACCTTGATATCTGTGTGATAGCGAGCAGCTTGTGGACAATAAGCGCAATCTTCAGGGCATCCTCCCGTTTTAACAGAAACTAAACTACTTACTTGGACTTCACCTGTTTTATGATATTTTTTGTGAATAGTGGCTGCATCAAATACTAATTCCAATAAGGGTTGATGATAAATGGCAGTAATTTCTTCTTTTGTCCAATCGTGTCTTAATTGGTCCTTTTTCTTCTCAGCTAATACAGTCGGCATGTTAATAGGTCTTTTTTAGGATTAATAATTAATAACTATTCAGAATAGAATAAAGTCTAGTGTAAAGATGTAGTGTTAAAGATTCTTTCAGGAAAAACCTCTATTCTCTAGGTTAACTGGTCTCTCTTTTCTGTCTACAAAACAGTTACTATATTTAAAAAAGGCGCAAACTTAAGTTTTATAATTTAGATTATAAAGGCGTATAATTTACATTACTTTTACGGATACATTTTCAATTGCTATTAAAATAACGGATATTTGCGAACTGAATAAAGAAATAGGTGTTCTTCAAACATCGTTTTTAATTTTCATTTTAATTTTTATTAATAATGGTCTCACAGAAAACAGCACCGAAGGATGATTTTTACTGGGTAGAAGATAGAGAGCCTCATTTCGATCGTCGGAAAGAAATCATGGCAGCGCATCCAGAAGTAAAACAGTTATTTGGGATTGATAAAAATCTTAAATATTGGACGACTTTAATGGTCATCGTTCAATTGGGAATAGGTTTGTATGCGCAGTATATGTCATGGATTCCATTCTTGCTAGTCACTTACGTTGTTGGAGCAACGATAGCTGGAGCGATGTTCTTAGCGATTCATGAAATCACCCATAACCTAGCATTTAAATCAAAAAAGCACAATAATATTTTTGCCATTTTTGCGAATATACCAATCGTAGCTCCTTATGCGATGTCTTTCAAAGTTTATCACGGCTTGCACCATTGGCATCAAGGAACAGACGGGATTGATGTAGATATTCCAATGGTAAAAGAAGCGTCTTTTTTTAGAGGCTTATTTGGTAAATTAACTTGGTATATCAATCAAATTTTAGTGTATGCTTTCCGTCCAATCTTTGTCAAAAAGATTGAGTTAGATAAATGGCAGAAATACAATATTGCTTTTCAGCTAGTAGCAATGGCTATTTATTTGCCGTTTGCAGGTTGGTCTGGCTTGTTGTATTTACTATTGTCTATGTTTTTTGCGGGTAGCTTGCACCCAACGGCTGGACATTTTATTTCAGAACACTACGTTTTTGAGGAGGGACAGGAGACTTACTCTTACTATGGTCCTTTGAATAAAATTACTTTCAATGTTGGGTACCACAATGAGCACCATGATTTTCCAACTATTCCAGGTAGTAGACTACCAAAATTAAAGAAAATGGCCCCTGAATTCTATGATAATCTACACGCCCACGATTCTTGGGTAAAGGTAATCTATGGATTTTTGTTTAATAAAGACATTACTTTGTTTTCGCGGACTAAGCGGAAGTAATCTGGTTACTGGTTGCTAGTTGCTGGTTTCGAGCGCAACTAGCAACCAGTCTATTTCAATATCCTCAAGCAACTAAACAAAGCTTCTCTGTAATTCCTACCTAAAGGCAGTCGATTTTTATTGACAATCACTTCACTACTTCCGATATCGATATCTTGAATCTTAGGCAAAGCGACAATGTAAGCTCGTTGAATTTGGATGAAATAGTCTTGTGGTAGTTGTTCCAAAACTTTTTTGAGAGAAAGTTTTAGGATATATTTTTTAGTAATAGTATGGATAATGCTGTAGTTACCTTCCGTTCTGATCCACAATACATCTTTGATCGGTACTTTTCTAAGTAAATTATTCTGTTTGACAAAGAAGGAGCCTTTGAGTACAGGAGATGCTAGTTGGGAATCCTTTTTGGGTGATCCATTTTTTCGAAGGGCAGTATCTATAGCACTTTGTAGCGTTACTTGTTGTATAGGCTCAATAAAGTAGCCTGCTGGAAAAGTTCGTTTTACTTGTTGGTAAAGAGCAGGGTCATCGTCAGCTGAGATTAAAAATACAGGTAAATTTCTTTCTCTAAGCGTTGCAGCTAATTCAATGCCACCAAGTCCTCCATTCAAAGACACATTGGCAATCACGGCATCCACATACGCTTCATTGAGATATTGTAAAGCGGATTGAGTAGTAGAGACCGTTTTTACGGGACTACATCCTATTGCTTTAATTTTTTGTTCTAAATCAGTCGCCTTGGAAGGATCATCTCCAACGACTAAAAATTTTAACTCGTCCATGGTTTTGTGTTCAATTATAGTGTACTGTATTTCATGTGTTTGTTCTTTGGTAAATGATATGATAGATTGTGTTAAATGATTCTCTAGCCGTAGGGCAGAAAAACAGTAATTAAAACAATACTGACATAGGCGTTTAAAGTAATAGTTAGAACTAAAACTTAACAATATAGGGTTTATTGATCCAGCTTGGTAAAAAAGAGGAAAGGGTTTTTGAGGTAAGAAATGAGGTAAATAAAAGCGTCGTAAAAATATACACTTCTATAAAATAAAAGACAAAATTAGCTAAAATAGTTTGTTTAACAAAAAAAGGAGATTCCTTTTTGCTGTATAAACCCTTTAAACGCAATAATTAGTACAGGAAAAGGGAGATTTTGTAGGACCAAAACCTTTCAATAAAGTTAGGAGATAAGAGAGAACTCGTTCACTTAGTCTAAATATCAGTAAATTAAACTAATAGACTGATAGTCAGGACTTACTATTAAGCAGATCCTGTACTTAAAATTTCGTGAACGTCTTGCTGGATTTTGCGAGAAAGATTATCTGCAACTACTTTTGAGTTACTTTCAGAGTAGACTCTAATAATAGGTTCGGTATTAGACCGACGAAGATGAATCCAGTCTTTATCAATTTCGATTTTCAAACCGTCGATAGTATTCAATTCATAACTCTTGTATTTATCTTTCAATTTTGCCAAAAGAAAATCAATATCAATATCTGGAGTTAGTTGAATTTTATTTTTAGAAATAGTGTATTTAGGGTAGGTAGACCTTAAGAAAGAAACAGGTTTGCCAAAGTCTGCTAGGTGCGACAAAAATAAGGCAATACCAACGATTGCATCCCTTCCATAATGTGCATCAGGGTAGATGATTCCTCCATTTCCTTCACCGCCAATCACTGCACCAACCTCTTTCATTTTTGTAACGACATTGACTTCGCCCACTGCTGAGGCGTGGTAAGTGCCACCATGCTTTTCTGTGACATCTCTCAATGCTCTAGTTGAGGATAAATTAGAAACAGTATCTCCACCTTTGTGCTTCAAAATATAATCCGCTACAGCAACAAGTGTATACTCTTCACCAAACATCTCCCCGTCTTCGCAAACGAAAGCTAATCTATCTACATCAGGATCTACGGCGATGCCTAGGTGGGCACGACTAGTAGTCACTGCTTGCGACAAAGCCCGCAGGTTGTCAGGTAGAGGTTCCGGATTATGCGCAAAATCTCCCGTCATTTCCTCATTTAACAAGATCACTTCACAACCCAATTGCTCCAATAAAGGAGGAATCGCTAATGCACCAGTAGAGTTGATACAATCAACAACTACTTTGAAAGCTTTAGTTTTAATGTTTTCTACATTAACCAGAGACATTGCTAAAACATCAGCAATGTGTTTGTCTATATAAGTATTGTCTTGACGGTAAGTTCCTAATTTGTCTATGGAAGCATATTGAATTTCTCCATTACTGATGTAGTTTAAAATGGTTTGTCCATCCTTAGCAGAAATAAACTCGCCCTTTTTATTTAATAATTTCAGGGCATTCCATTGTTTAGGATTGTGGCTAGCCGTCAAAATGATACCTGCATGTGCTTTTTCTTTGACAACTGCTACTTCAACGGTAGGTGTGGTCGATAAGCCTAGATCAACGACATTGATCCCCATCATTTGTAAGGTACTACAGACCATTTTATTAACTAATTCCCCTGAAATACGAGCATCCCTACCAATGACAACGGTAGGAGACTTATATTTTTTCAACAACATGGTGCCAAAACCTGCAGTAGACTCAACAATATCCTGAGGAGTTAAATTATCGCCTGCTGCGCCGCCAATAGTACCTCGAATACCTGAAATAGACTTAATTAGTGCCAAGTGTAATTGTAGTTTTAGGAGTGTCGGACAAGTGAATTAGTTATACTATCCTGCAATTTTCCTGTAATGATTAGAATGAATGAGCGCAAAGGTATAAAAAAACCTTTGCGCTCACCAGTAGGTTCTGATTTTAACGGTGTCCAGCAAAAATAGGTTTTGAACAATCGCTAAAAAAAAATCTTTTGCTAAAAAATAACATTTTTTAACAATCCTTATATTTATTCTTCAATGATCGCATCGTCAATTAAAGGATCTCCATCTCCATCAGAATCATCAAATCCTTTAATATCACCTTTGAATGGTTCTTTTGTGGTCGGTTTGTCCGAATCTTTTGGCTCAATAATCCGAACTTTTCCATCTCCTTCATTTTGGAAATCTCCATCAGCATAGCGTTCAGCTTTGGCGAAAAAGTCGTCTGTACCGTCTAGCGTACTTTTCTTTAAATCGTCATAGCCCACTTTATCAGAGATTTCACCACCAGAATTTTTCACCTTTTCTTCAATATCATCTGCTAGTCCTTTCGCTCTTTCAAGGATCGCATCTAAGGATTCTTCGGGATTATTGACAGCAGCTTTTGCCTTATCTGCCAGACTAGATCCTTTATCTAGAATAGTGCCACCAATATTCTCTGAAAAATCTTTAGCTTTATCACCAAGTCCTTCAGTTTTATCCAAAATAGCACCACCTACAATAGTAGAGGCATTTTTGAATTGGTCCGCTAAATCGCCACCTTTATCCAAAATTTTTCCACCAACATTTTCAGCTAGCCCCTCTGCTTTTTTCAAAGTCTCACTCTCTAATATCGTTTTACCGACGCCTTCTGCTGTGTCCTTTGCCTTGTTTACTAAATTTTCTCCTGTATCGAGGATTTTCCCACCGACATTTTCAGCCAAATCACCTGCACCTTTGACGACATCACTTTCTAAAACTTTCTTTCCTACGCCTTCAGTAAAGTCAGCAGCTTTATTCAATGCTTCACTTTCTTTTAATTTTTCGCTCACATTACCAGCAATATCTTTTGCCTTGTCACCCAAACTACTAGCTGCACTTTTAGCTTTATCTGCAAAGTCGCCCGCAGAATCTAAGATATTTTCGCCAACGTTCCCTTTTGTTTTTTCAAAGAGATTGCTACCTTTTTCGAACATATCCTTGCCTACCTCTTTAGTAGCTTCTGCTGCTTTTTCAGCTTGAGATTTAGCGACTGCCTCCGTCGTAAAGAATAAACGCTTTAATGAACTAAGAAAACTCATAGAAATTTTTGAAATTATGAAAAATGATATGTTGGTTGCGAGTTACGAGCGCAACTCGCAACTCGCAACCCGCAACCCGCAACTCGCAACCCGCAACTCTTTAAGCCATTTTATCCAGATCGTCTTTAATATCCTTTGCTTTATCCGCAAGATTACCACCAACGTCTTTAGCTTTATCTGCTGCATTAGATGCGATATCTCCAGCTTGTTTAGCAATATCGCTGTTTTTTACATCATCTGCTACATCTTTGGCTTTTTCCATCAAATCCCCTGCTTTGTCTTTTACTGTATCAGTAACATTAGCAGCCATAGCCGTTGCTTGAGCAGCTAAGTCGCTCTTTTTTACATCATCTGCTACATCTTTAGCTTTTTCGACTAAGTCGCCTGCTTTGTCTTTTACCGTATCAGTGACATTAGCAGCCATACCTTTAGCTTTCTCGACTAAGTCGCCAGATTTGATACTATCGCCAATATTGGCAGCCATACCTTTAGCATCTGCTGCCATAGCTGTTGCTTTCTCCGTCAAATCACCTGTAGCATCTTTTGCAGTTTCTAGTACATCTCCAGCTACTTCTTTAGCTGATTCTGCCATGCCTTGTGCTTTTTCCATTAAATCACCTGTTGCATCAGTTGCGGCAGACTTAGCTTTTTCTACCATATCACCTGCTTTGTCCAAAAGGTCACTTTCTTTCACCTGATCGACTGCATCTTCTGCCATATCCTTGGCTTTTTCCATCGCATCTCCTGCCTTTTCTAGTAAATCACCTCCTAAATCTTTCCCTGCCTCTGCCGCTTTTTCTGCAGCAGATTGCGCAACTGCTTTTGCACCAAATAATAAACGTTTCATGTCACTTAATAAACCCATGGTTAGTGTTTGTTTTTGTTTTTTGAAAAATAATAATAGCAATTTTGAGTCTGAATAGATTATAGCATAAAAATAGTACTATTAGATCAAATTCAGGTTTTTTTGCTAAGAAATTAGGTGTTAATGGTTGTACCTATAAAGTTAGGGATTGATTAATTATCCTATTCTTTATACGATTAAAAAAGGAAACCGTCACGGGCATGAAGATAATAAGATACTATTTATAACAAAAGAAATTTCTATAAAAAGAAGCTATTTCGAGACAAAACATTGTCTATCAGTAGTTTGGAGTCGGTTTGGGCGAGAATTGGATCATTTTTTCAAATAAAAAAACAAAATATTTTTGGCGAAAATTCGCTCTAAGTAAACCTTTCTTTTTTTTTTATTAAAAAACCTAAAATATCGTTTTTGAATACCCTATTTTTGCCATCCTAAACTAAATAAAGCCTTAACTGTTTTACACTAAAAAAATGATTCTTTGGCAAATATGGATCAACAACCACTTGATTTACGTTGTAACAAAGGACAAAATAATTTTCAACTTTAAAGAATAAAAAATTATGGCAGAAGTCATCCGCATGCCCCGAATGAGTGATACTATGGAAGAAGGTGTCATTGTAGGTTGGTTAAAAGAAGAAGGCGAAGAGGTAGAATCAGGCGAAACCCTTGCCGAAGTAGAGACAGATAAAGCAACTATGGAGTTAGATAGCTATAGTGACGGTATTTTACTACACATAGCAGTAAAGGAAGGACCAGTTCCCATTAATGGCGTTATTGCTGTAATAGGTGAGGCAGGAGAAGATTGGAAAGCTGCAATTGCAGCAGCAGGAAGCGATGCCGGTAGTACAGAAGCTCCAGCAGCATCTACTCCAGAACCTGTGGCAATCGAAGAACCTGTAGCAGAAGTTGCAGTAGCAAGCGGTGAACGAATCAAAGCGTCACCTTTAGCCAAAAGCATGGCTAAAGAAGCAGGTATTAATCTAGCGAATGTTTCTGGAACAGGAGATAGTGGCAGAATTGTTAAAAGAGATATTGAAGCATTGATTGGAGGCGGTCAGCATACAAGTGCTCCAAAATCTGCTCCAGCGGCAGTACCAACACCAGCGGCACCTGCAAAAGCTGCTCCAGCAGCAAAGCCTGCGACACCAGCAGTTCCACAATTTTCTTTCAATGGAGGAGAGAACAATTACGAGGATGTATCTATCTCTCAAATGCGTAAAGCGATAGCTAGAAATGTAGTAGGCAATAAGTTTTCTGCACCACATTTCTACTTGACGACAGAGATTGATATGGAAAATGCTATTGCATCTAGAGTAAGAATGAATGAAATCGCACCAACAAAGATTTCTTTCAATGATCTAGCCGTAAAGGCAGCAGCAGTAGCACTAAAGCAGCATCCTGCTATCAATGCAGCATGGTTAGAAGATAATAAGATTCGGTATAATGGCGATGTAAATATTGGGGTAGCGGTAGACACAGGAGATGGCTTATTAATTCCTGTGGTGAAGCATGCAGATATGAAATCACTTTCTCAAATCAACATGGAAGTGAGAGCTTATGCAGGTCAAGCGAAGGAAAAGAAGCTACAACCAAAAGATCAGCAGGGGAGTACCTTTACTATTTCTAATTTAGGAATGTTTGGTATTCACGAATTTACAGCAATCATCAATCGACCAAATGCTTGTATTTTAGCAGTAAGTGCGATTGTTGAAAAGCCAGTTGTGAAAAATGGAGAATTAGCAGTCGGAAAGCGTATGAAAGTAACGCTTTCTTGTGACCACCGAGTTGTAGATGGGGTAGCAGGTGCTAAATTCTTAAAGACTTATAAAGAAATTTTAGAAGATCCTATTAGAATGTTGGTATAGAACGGTAGCCGGTGTTCGATTTACGGTACACGGTCGCTTTATATACTTACTCTAATTAAAGGTTTTTTACGATAAAAATTAACTTTCTAAAGCCATTAGCTGTTCTATTTACAGTTAATGGCTTTTTTTATTATAATTTTTATAGTACTACGGTTAAAACTATGGGTATCTTTTTGTAGAACAGATAATTTTAGTAGAGGCATAACCCCTTATATAGAACTGAAAGAAAGAGATGCTTACAAAGCACCGCTTTCTATGAGGCCCGCAGAAAGCTGTGCTTTGTAAGCACCTCTTTCTTTACTCCAAAAAATTAATACCCCACATTTTTTACCGTAGTACCCTTTTAAAAAAAATGAGAAAGCAAATTTTCAATAACGCATAAGTGAAAGATGAGCAAAAAAACACTAGTCTTAGGTGCCTCTTTAAAACCTCACCGATATTCAAATATGGCTATTCGACGCTTACAAAATTATAAGCACGAAGTTGTACCAATTGGATTGCGAGTTGGAGACGTCAACGGGATTAAAATCTTAAAAGGAAAACCAGAAGTAGAAGGAATTGATACCGTTACTTTGTACATGAATCCAAAACGTCAGGTCGAATTCTATGATTATATTTTAGGTTTAAATCCCAAAAGAATCATTTTTAATCCTGGCACAGAAAATATGGAGCTAGTAGAATTGGCGCAAGCAAAAGGGATTGAGACGGAGATCGCTTGTACTTTAGTGATGTTGTCGGTTGGTAATTATTAGAAACATAGTAATAGTATAAATAAAAAAGCGACCTAGAAAATCATTTTCTAAGTCGCTTTTTTTGTGAATAAAGGTTTTCTCACCTCTCACATTCTCATCGTCTAATAACCTGATTTATTTCCTTTGAAAGAACCAACACCTGCATCAGGGCCATTAGGTCTGCCCATTTCGGCATCACCTGCTTTAGCTACACCGATTTCAACTCTACGGTTGACAGCGCTTTTATTAGAAGGAATAATATTTTCAGCCTCACCGCCCCATTGTAAAACCAAGCGATTCCGAGGAATATTATAAGTATTTACTAAGTGATCGATTGCTGCTGCTGCTCGATTGTAAGACAATACATTATTATAATTTTCAGATGCAGCTTGATCTGTATACCCTCTAACTACAAAATTCATTTGTGGGTTTTCCTTAATCACTCTGCCAATCTGGTGTAACTTTTCATATTCAGACCGACCGATATTGTAGCTATTGCTAGAGAAATTAACGTTTGGTAAAAACCAACTAACGGCAGCATTAGCACTACTATTGGTCAAATCGTAATCTTTCAATTTAGCGTCTACAATCTTGTTGACATCACCTTCTGTAATGTAGTCAGGTGTAGGAATTTGAGCAACTCCTTCTCCGTTCACGGTATATCCTGGAGCAGAATAAGGTTCTTTATCTTTATAATCAGGTACACCGTCACCGTCGCTATCTACCACATTACCTTTTGCATCTACTTTCGCACCAGCAGGTGTGGCAGTATCTTGATCCCACATATCTACTACACCATCTTGATCTTCGTCCGTCAAGTCAAATTTAGGTCTAGCCTTTAATTCGGCAATATCCTTCATGATGTCTTCGAAAGGACTCGCCCAGTATAATGGTTCTTTGATACCTTCTCTTTGTCCAATGTTGAAATTGAATCGAATGGTCGTATAATTGATAAAGTCATTATCGTTGCCAGCGAAACCATCCACAAGGTCATTGTCCTTACCAAAAGGACGAATACCCATCGTTTCGATAGCTACGTTAAACTTATTATTAATTTTGAAAGCAAACCCAACACCCGCTTGTACACTCGCTTTAGTATAGCTATCAGGATCGGTTACGATACTAGATGTAACATCTGGCGAAATACTATTAACTCCCCCACCGAACAATGCGTAGATATTGGTCTTCTTAGGACCATCATATCGTAAATTGTTCAAAGTCATGATTCCGTGAACACTAAGACCAAGTACGGAGGTACTATATTCGATAGTTTGCTCATCATTTTCACCATTCAAGCCTAAATAGTTACCTTCTACTCGAACGGACCATAAATAATCAAGCGCCTTTCTATAGTGTAGCCCAATACCGAAACCAGGTCGGTTATCAATATCTCCATAATTAGCGGCATAGCCAACCGTCAAGCCAAATTCTGCTGCATGTTTTGCTGGCGGTGCATACCCAACGGTCACACTTTGGGCGGTTGTTGTCTCAGATAAGAAACAAAATACTAGTGCCAATAAAAAAGTATTCCTCAACTTCATAGGTTTTACTTAAATTTGATAAAAAATCAAGAGAACGATTGCTAATTGATTGATTTAGTTAAAGTTATAATATGTTCAAACAATTAGAAAATCAAAATATATATTTATAAAATAGCCCTAAAGATAGGGATATTTGTAATTAAATTACATTTCCTGGATTAATTTGCGTGGGAACAAATTGTTTTTTATTGCAAATAATGAAATTAGATAAAAAAGCTAGGGAGGATATGAAATTCATAGCAAAAATAAGTCCAGTAGTTGCTTAAAGTCAAATTTTTTGCAAAAGAAAAGAAACAATTTTGGAGATTATCTTTGGATTAAAGACTATTCTTTATGCAAGAAGGTTGCAAAGTAGAACTATAGATTAGGCTTTCAAGCTGCTGTTTTATTGACATAATGAAAAATAGAATGAAAAAAATAGGATTTATTACCTGTGAAGAATTTTCAGATTTGTATTACGACGATAAACATTTAGTGGCACCTTTTGCGAAAGCGGGTATTGAAATAGTTCCTGTAATTTGGGATCAACCCATAGATTATGAAAAATTTGACTTACTCATTTTTCGGTCAGCTTGGGATTACCACTATAAGACGCCCCAATTTAAGGAATGGCTACAGACTTTAAAAAGTGTCAATGTACCAATTTGTAATCCACCTTCACTCATTGAGCAGAATTATGACAAACATTATTTAAAAGAGTTACAAGAAAAAGGTTTTTCGGTAATTCCTACTTTATTCTTTGAGGGCGTTAAGCAAATTAATTTAGCAGAAATATTGAAGGAACAAGGTTGGCAAAAGGGAGTCATCAAACCTGTTGTTTCGATGTCTGCTTATCATACTTATTCATTTGATGAGCATAAATGTGCCAACTTACAATCGCACCTAGCAGCATATTATGGGGAGACGAGCGTCATGGTTCAAAAATTCACCCCCGAAATTACGACAGAGGGAGAATGGTCGATTATATTCTTTGACAAACAATATTGTATGAGTGCGCTCAAAAAGCCAAAAGTAGGAGACTTTAGAGTGCAGGGCGAATTAGGAGGTACCGTCGAATATTTAGATCCACCAAAGGCGATCATCGCAGCAGCAAAGGAGATTTTGAGTTATTACAAAGAAGATATTTTGTACGCTCGCATGGATGGTATCATACACAATGGACATTTTCAATTGATGGAGGCAGAACTGATAGACCCAGAATTATATTTTAGATCAGGAGAGAAGGTGCAAAAGGCATTTTTGCAGGCGATTCAGGCAAGGTTGAAGAATAAGGGTAAAAAGTAATAGTCCTTAAAAAAAGATTGCCGAGTGAAGTTGTGGCTTCAACACTCGGCAAGACGGGTTTTGCCATCAGGATCGACGCACAAAAACCAAGTAAGGTCAAGGACAGATAAATGATTAAAAAACAAAATAAAAGTACCCTTACTCTTAGAACTTTAATACTTGTTGAGGTCAATTTAAAAAGCCTCAATTTTTTAAGATAATATCTGTAAATTCGACTACAAAATTAAGGGCAAAAAAGGATGAAGTCAATTTTGAGAACTTCTTTTTTTAAATTAATTTAGTGTTTTAACATAATCCGAAAACCTATAGAACTTTATTCGGCACAAGTAGGTTCTAGTTAGAGAAGATTTGGTGTGAACCACTTCCTTCAATCCTTTCCATACGGACACGTATGTGCATTTATTTAATTCTACAATTCTTAAAAAATGGCATCTTTTTCAGATATTATTAATGGCGAAACACCTGTATTGATAGACTTTCATGCGACTTGGTGCGGCCCTTGCAAAGCATTAGCTCCCGTAATCAAAAGCGTTAAAAAGAAAGTAGGCGATAAAGCGAAGATTATCAAAATAGACATTGATAAAAATCAGGCATTAGCACAGAAACTACAAATCATGGGCGTCCCAACGCTGATTTTATATAAAAACGGCGAAAAGAAGTGGAGACAGTCAGGTATGGTCTCTGAACTAGAACTGGTAAAAATAATCGGAGAGCACGTTTAGTGTATCCATAAATTAAGAAAAATAGGTTGTACGGATTTAACGGATTTAAAAAGGATTTTTAAAAATCATGTATAGAAAAATCCGTACAAAATCCGCTTAATCTGCCTGATCCGTACAACCTATTCTGCTAGTATAGCAAGTTATAAATGAAGTCAGTAAAAGAAATCCGTTGGGAAAACATAATAGTTCCCCAACGGATTTTTTATTGGAAAAGTCCCAAAATCTAGGAGCAAACAGCCGATCAAGCGAATCAAGACTTAAAACGCCTACCAACAATACACGAGTATTAATCTAACCGAAAACTTAGTGAAGTTAGTTGAAAATGGTATGAAGATCACAGGTATATACGGACAAGAAGACGGTCTCTTTTCTAAAGCACAGATTGAATCTACTGCAAAAATCATTGGAAAAGAAAAGCTTTTTTATCTAGAAAATTGTTCTCACAACCCCTTTATAGATCAGCAAAAGCAATTTTTGGAGATTTTAAGGTTGGTTAAATAGAGTGCTAAATAATGTGGAATGCTATCTCTTATTAAAATTGCACAACTTAGAAAGTTGTGGTACTTTAGCAGGAAATAAACCTGTTATGGCAAAACCAACAATAGACCTCAATTGCGATATGGGGGAAAGTTATGGCAACTACAAAATCGGCAACGACGATCAAGTAATGCCTTATATCACCTCTTGCAATATCGCCTGTGGTTTTCACGGAGGCGATCCCCTTCAAATAGAAAGAACGATTAAGAATGCCTTGGAATATGGAGTGCAAATAGGAGCACATCCATCTTATCCAGATTTACAAGGTTTTGGCAGAAGAAGGATGCAAGTTCCTGCTGACGAGTTAAGAGCCATTCTAAAATATCAAATTGCCGCCGTAAAAGGCATGACCGAAAGTTTAGGTGGCAAATTGGCCTACGTAAAACCTCACGGCGCATTGTACAACACCGCAGCAGATGATGAGCAAGTGACCGAATGCATAGTGCAAGCCATCAAAGAAATAGCTCCTGACATTGCGTTTATGGGTTTAGCAGGAAGTGAAACAATGGAATCTGTCGCCAAAAAGTATGATATTCGATTCATCGCAGAGGCATTTGCCGATAGAAAATATACCGCCAGTGGTCGCTTACAATCTCGAAAAATCGATGGAGCAGTTATTCATAATGCAGAAATTGCAGCAGAGCAGGTATTATCTTTAGTACTGAAAAAGGAAGTCACAAGTAATTTGCATACACCGGTAAAAGTAAGTGCAGAGAGTATTTGTATCCACGGAGATAATCCACAAGTAGACGATATTTTAAAAAGTATAGATGCTATTTTAAAAAAGCATAAGGTTGTAAAAAAGGCGTTTTGATTAGGATGACTTGTAGAGAAGGTCAACGTTTAATTCCGTGTTAAAAATAAATCCGTGTTAAAAAGAGTCAACGTCTAAACCCGCACGCCTGCGCATGCGGGCGGGTCTGTGTGGAAAAATAAATCTGTGTGGAAAAATAATCTGTGTGGAAAAATAATCTGTGTGGAAAAATAATCTGTGTGGAAAAATAATCCGTGTGGAAAAATAAATCTGTGTGGAAAAATAAATCTGTGTGGAAAAAAAATCTGTGTGGAAAAAAAATCTGTGTGGAAAAATAAATCTGTGTGGAAAAAAAATCCGTGTGGAAAAAAAATCCGTGTGGAAAAAAAATCCGTGTGGAAAAAAAATCCGTGTGGAAAACATAAAATAATCATGAATCAACAATTCCAAGAAGTAATCACGACCGAAGAAGAACTTAGAGCTATTTTGGGAAAACCAAACGATGCGCCTAAAAACAAAGTCATTGCTATTTTAGACAAACATTGCCGAACCTTTATTGCGCATGCTCCTTTCTTAACTATCGCCTCCACTAATGCCAAGGGGCAATTAGATGTATCTCCTAAAGGTGATCCTGCAGGTTTTGTCAAAGTTTTGGACGATAAAACTTTAGCAATTCCAGATCGCTTGGGGAATAAAAGAGCAGATACTTTTGTCAATATTTTAGATAATCCAAGTGTTGGCATATTATTTATGATTCCAGGTATAAAAGAGACCTTGAGAGTCAATGGTAAAGCTCAAATTATCAGAGATTTAGTAGTTAGAGAGCAATTGGCACATAAAGGAAAATTACCTCAATTTGCAATTGTCGTACACGTTGAAGAGGTATTTATGCACTGTGCTAAATGTATGGTGCGTTCTAAATTGTGGACAGCAATTGAGCCTGACATCAGAACAAAGATTCCAAGTTTGGGGAAGGTGATAAAAGATCATGCTAAATTGGATATGCCCGTAGATTTATTGGATGATTATTTGGCGGAGGATGAAAAAAGTGGACTTTATTAAATTTGAAATATGAAAGAAGAAACCATAAAAAAACTAACAACGGAAAATTTAGAAAAGCATAAGAAAGGGCAGAAAGTCTTGCTATACGTATTACTAGTACTAGCAGTCCTTTTATGTTATTTTGGTATTAGTGATGTTCAAGGTGGGAAAGAATTTAAATTATGGGATTTCATTATGCCTATCTGCGCACTAGGTGGTGCATTTTCAGTTTGGGATGTTATCAAAAAAATAAACAAAGAACTAGCTAGTAGAAATCTTTGATAAAATCCATCAAAATATACGGCGACCAAGCTGTTCTAATCAATTTCGAACAGCAAATTGATCCTGCGATAAATGCAGCAGTGATTGCTTTGCAAAATGCTATTGTTCAGGCTAAAATTGATGGCGTTACTTATATGATTCCAGCTTATTGTTCTTTGACGGTTGGGTATAATCCAAAGGTGATTGAATTTGGAATTTTGCAGGAAGTGATTCAGCAGATTGCTATTGGGGTCACCTCAAAAGATATGTCAGATTTTCGAAAATCTGACATATCTAACAGCCAGCGATTATTAAAAATTCCAGTTTGCTACGAGGAACCTTATGCCTTAGATCTCAAGGAATTAAGTGAGGAAAAAAATCTTTCTGTTGAAAAAATAATCGAATTACATACCAGTCAAATTTTTAAAGTTTACATGCTCGGTTTTTTACCAGGCTTTGTATTTATGGGAAAGTTGCCTAACGCTTTGCAGTGCAATCGAAAGGTGACGCCAAGGTTGAGAGTACCAGCAAGTTCAGTAGGGATTGCAGGTTTTCAAACGGGGATTTATCCAACAGAATCTCCTGGTGGCTGGCAGATTCTAGGACGCACTCCTTTACGTATTTTTAATCCTCAATTAGAAAAGCCATTTCATTTTCAGGCGGGGGATGAAGTACAGTTTTATTCGATTACAGCAGCCGAGTTTTTAACTTTAAACTATTCAGCAACATAACTAATTAGACTGAATTTTTACCATTTAGACATTTAAGATCATTTAAGTCGTGTTCTAAATGATCTTAAATGTCTAAATGGTAGAAAAAATGAGTGATAAATCTAGTTGGTGAATAGTTACACTTTAGGAACTATTTGAATTCAAAATCTAGCCTACTCGACTGTTTGGGCGGACGGGCTTAGCAAAAATGCTAACGCTCGAAATTGTCAAAGCTAACGCTCGAAAAACTATGTTTCCTATGTGTTTTTCTATGTGACTTATGTGGTAATTAGCGTCTAGTTTTGAACTTTAGTTCCATACGCCTATTGTGGTTCAAAAAAACATGGTAAAAAATAAAAATGTCTAAAACAAAACTCCATTTCAAAAAAGCAGGCCTCCAAACCCTAATCCAAGACCAAGGAAGAGTAGGTTACCAATCCTATGGAGTACCAGTTAGTGGAGTACTAGATAAAAAAGCAGCAAGCATAGCCAATGAATTAGTAGGAAATCCACCAGAAAACCCAGTCATAGAAATTACCCTTTTAGGCCCAACCATAGAAATAGAAGGCGATTGCCAAATAGCCATTACAGGCGCCAACTTATCTCCAAAAATCAATCAAAAAGTAGTTCCATGTTATACAACGATCAATGTAAAAAGTGGAGATAAGTTATCGTTTGGAGCAATAAAAAATGGTTGCCGAGCCTATTTAGCGATAGGGGGAGCAATACAAATACCTAAATGGTTAGAAAGTTATAGTGCCTTACCTTACAGCGGAAAAGCAGCCACACCAAATAGTCTAATCGAAAAAGGAACAACTGTAACAATAGAAACGGTACCACCTATTTCCATTAAAAATATTAAAGAAGAAGACCAACCTAATTACGACAATCAAATAAGAGTCCGAGTCTTACCCGGTCCAGAGTTTGAAGAATTCTCTCCTTATACTATCGCCTATTTTTTTAGCAGGGGTTATAAAATAACAAATGAATCCAATCGAATGGGCTATCGGCTAGATGCTACTCTAATAGATTTCAAACCCAAACGAGAAGTCATTTCATCGGGAATAGTGCCTGGAACTATTCAAATTACGAGCGCAGGGCAGCCCGTTATTCTAATGGCAGATGCTCAAACAGTAGGTGGGTATTATCGGATTGCCAATGTAGTAACTGAAGACTTGAACAAATTGGCTCAATTAAAACCTGGAGACAAAGTTTGGTTTTCCTTAATCCGCTTGGAAGAACTCTTTTAACAGTTGGGCAAATTCGGAACACCAGCAATTAGCAACCAGTAATCTAGCAACAAAATTCGTTAAAATACTTGTAGTCATTTTCGGGCAACAATAAAGGTTAATGCCTAACTTTGCACTTGCATTTAAAAAAATAAGATTTATCAACCCGTAATTTCAATTAATAACCGACATGGAAAAGCTGTCAAAGCAAACCATTAACATTATTCGAACGACCCAGAGGAATAATATTGATTTGACTCAATTAGCTGATAATAAGGCGAATGTGCTATTGAGTTTGAATGCGATTATGATCACTTTCCTTTTGCCAATGATCTTATCTAATTTAGAGGTCATTTTTCAAGGCTATTTGTATATACCTTTAACTATACTGGCACTCACTTGTTTTTCTACGATTTATATATCTGCTATTGTCTTAAAGCCATCTGATTTACAAGAATATAGAGCAAGTTCTTCTGATGATCCAGATGCTCGATTTAGTCCTTTTTTCTTCGGGAATTTTCATAAAATGGAACCAGAAGAATACTATGCCTACATGAAAGAATCTGCCTCTAATACAGAAATGATTAAGGCCCATTTAATGCAAGATTTATATTATATCGGTAGGCGATTAGGGTATAAGATGGATAGAATTCGCTTAGCGTTTAACATCTTTTTGGGTGGTCTATTTTTGTCTTTAGTTTCTTCTGCCATTGTAATTTATTTTATGTAAAACTTTCATCTAGGCTAACTGAAAATGATTCTCATTGTTTAAACATCAACCTTTTGAGGGTGTAGGATGTTTATATTAAAAAACTAAAATCATGTCAAATAAGCCTATTCTTAGTATCCATCCATTAGGTTTTCCGTGGAAAACCCAAGACCCTTTTTTATTCTGCGTATATCACAAAGACGATTACCCAAAGGGGAATGAAGAACTAGGTCCAGATGCCTCTTTAGCAGGTAGAAACATCGGTCAAGATTTTGTTATAAAAGATGGTTGGCGAATGTACCATGGTCGAAAAGTACCAGGTTTTCCAGCACATCCACATCGAGGTTTTGAGACCGTAACGATTGTCAACGAAGGGTTTGCAGATCACTCGGATTCATTAGGCGCAACCGCTAGATTTGGAGAAGGAGATGTACAGTGGCTGACTTCAGGAAAAGGTTTGCAACATTCAGAGATGTTTCCCTTATTAAAAAAGGAAGAAAGAAATCCATTATTATTATTTCAATTATGGTTGAATCTACCACGAAAGGATAAAATGGTCGATCCTCATTTTAAAATGTTGTGGGCAGAAGATATACCTAAAATAAAATTCCAAGATTCAGAAGGTCATAATATTCATATTCAATTAGTGGCAGGGCAATTATTTGGCGTGCAGGCAGCTAGCCCAACGCCAAATTCTTGGGCAGCCAATCCAGAAAATGAAGTAGGTATTTATGTCATAAAATTAGCGGCAGGAGCAGAAATGACTTTACCCGCAGCGGGTGAAGGTGTCAACCGATCTTTATATTATTATCAAGGAAGTAGTTTAGAGATTGCAGGCTTAGAAATGCATCCAGACCAT
>CALDTJ010000608.1 GCA_937924145.1 uncultured Saprospiraceae bacterium | reverse complement strand
TAGTTCTAAATTTTAGTTTTCTAGTTGCTATTTTTTCACTTTCTCTTTTCGTAAAATCTTCTCCATCTTCCGACCCCGAGCCAATTCCTCCACCAACTTATCTAAATATCGAGTTTGCCGAGTTATAGCATTATCAATTTCTTCAATTCGATAACCACAAATTACACCCTTAATCATAGGTGCATTTGGGTGTAAAGTCGCCCGTTCAAAGAACGTTTTAAAAGTTACCTGCTCATCAATCAGCTCTTGCAATTTTTCTTCATCAAAACCAGTCAGCCACTCGATCACTTGGTGCAATTCTTCTTTGGTTCTGCCTTTCTTCTCCACTTTAGTCACATAGTGCGGGTAAACGGAGGAGAATTTCATATTGGCTATTCTTTCGTTGTGTTTGTCGGTTACCTTCATGGTTGGATTATTTCTATTTTTTCAAACAGTTTGTAAGGTGGTTGTTTAGTTTTAATATAATTTAATAGTTGCTCATAAGTAGCTTGATCTTTTACCTGTCCAACAACAAAAACAACCTTCCTTTCTGTATGTCCGCCTATTATGACATTCTCATATATTTCCTGAGATTTAAGTTCGGCGTGAAAACTTTGTGCCCAGTTTTGCACTTCACTTACATATTTCCCTCTATCAGATTTGTTCCACTTTAGGTCCTCTTTAATTTCTTGCAATTCTTCCGTAATCTCCTCATATAATTTTTTTGAGATATGCTTTTTTATTTGTTTTATGTGTGTTTTTATAGCTTTAAGATGATTTTTATTTTCGATCTTAGCAGAAAGTGACGTTATCAAAGAATCAGGTAAAGAACTTGTATATTCCTCTTCAATACATTCAATTAGGTATGGAGATAAAGATGATTTACATAAAAAATCCGACCATTTATTTATTTGATCCATTTAATAGTATTTAATCTAGTTTCCTAAATTAGCTTGAATTTATAGCATTTAATTATAGCAACACCTCCAATACCTCCTGCACCTTCCCCAATCCCCGAAACCGCTCATCCTCAATCGTCGTCTCCACCTGTTCATAAGCCCAAGTCGTATGAAAAGGCACATGAAAAGCGTGACCGCCCAATTCCAAAACGGGCAAAACATCTGATTTCAAAGAATTACCAATCATTAAAAACTGGCTTGGTGGAATATCCAAATGCTGAATCAATTTTTCATAATTCAGCACTTTCTTCTCTGACATGATTTCAATATGGTGGAAATATTTCGCTAAACCAGACTTTTCTAATTTGCGCTCTTGATCTAATAAATCCCCTTTGGTCGCCATCACTAGGCGATATTTTCCCTGCAATGCCTGCAAAACTTCCTCAATATCGTCAATCAATTCCACAGGTGCTGTCAACATCTCTCGACCAATGTCCATCATTTTTTCAATGGCAGACAATGGAATCGTATTATTAGAAATACTCATCGCCGCCTCAATCATGGAAAGCGTAAATGCTTTGATGCCATAGCCATATAAAGGTAGATTTTTGATCTCAATGGCAAATAGCTCTTTATGACTACTATGATGTGGCAAATAATTTTCCATCAAAGCACAAAATTGCTCTTCTGCTTTTCTAAAATAGGGTTCGTTGACCCATAAAGTATCATCGGCGTCGAAGGCGATGGTTTTGATATTTTTCATCTTGCTATGATAAATGATTTCGTAGCTATTTTGTCCTGACTTTTCAGTTGTAAGAAATAAACTCCATTTGGAAAAGCATTAATAGCGATTACTTGATTGATTCCACGATAATTTCGCTGCTGATAAATAACTTTTCCATAAGCATCAATAATCGAAAATGAAAGTGTATTATTGACAAACTGTTCGCTAGTCAGATTGAGTACATTAGTAGCAGGATTGGGAAATAAATTAAACGGCAATATTTCATCGGTCACCTCACCACAATCCGCTGGTTTCAAATAGCTGTACTCGACCTTCGTTTTAAAATCATTTCCATAATCTATCGTTTGTGTCTTCAACAAATCATCACAGTAATAGGCATAGCTAAATGACGTAGTATCTCTAAAAGTCTCAATACCTGTTGAATTTTTCCTAGTATTTTCAGAAAACCTTTGTGTAACCAACCCTTGATTGTTATAAGCAAAAGTCGTTTCAGAAAAAGATAAAGGACTCGCTGAAAGTATAGATAAAATGCTATCACTTGTATCTCGAACTATCACCGTTCTAGATTCTAGCAGTTGCCTAGTTGAATTGCTCAATCGAGTAAAGGTTTGAAAAGTCCGAATCGTTTGTGTGGGTAAATACTCAAAATTGGTAATAGATCTGCTAAAATCTTCCTTACTACCATTTTCAAAATAAAGCAACCTGCCATCCGCATCAAAGATTTTTTGTTCCCTGATTGCCCATTCATCACAGCCGAATTCGTTGGGACAGGTTAAAGTTTCTACTATTCTTCGTTGCTTTCCATTCTCTAAAGATTCAAAGCTAAGTCGAAACTGATTACGTAAACGGTCTACAGAAATATCTCTATCGTTGAAAACGAAGCGGACGAATTTGCAATCTTCGTCAAACAATCTAAATTGTAGATTATGAAAATATAGCTCTGCATCAGTTGCTTGATCTTGCCGATAAAATCTTACGATAATAGAGCAGTCCGCTAAATATTCCCACTCGTTTCGATTGGTCAAGAATACTGGTCGATTTTTATCCTCTTGAAAATAGGTCTCTTCGGTTAGAACTTGGTTTTTGTCATTAAAGGTTCTGCGAGTATCTTGTACACCAAACCCTAGATTTAATCCTCTAAAAAAACGGCGAATTGTTCTGACTTCATTTCCTGCGGCATCAAACCATTTTTTATTTCTGAATACCCATTTTTGAAAGGCTGTTTCGAAATATAGTTCCTGTTCAGTTGTCAAAGCACCTTGATTATCAAAGGAGCGTTCTACAATGGAAACTTTATTCCATTGGTTATTATTTAGTTCGAATAATTCTTCTCGGACGATTGGGTTCTGGGAAAATAAGGAAAGGTAAGAAAGGATAAGGGCGATAACAGTGAGTGAAATTTTCATGGTGAAACGGTTTTTATTCGTAGAAAAAATACAAAAAATCCGTTTATAAACCAAGAATGTAGCTTGTTTGAATAAGTGTCGGACACTTTCAAAGTGTCCGACACTTAGGTTCAACTTAGCCTACACTACCTTCTAGACTAATCGCCAATAACTTCTGTGCCTCAACGGCAAATTCCATTGGCAACTCATTGAAAACTTCTTTACAGTAGCCATTCACAATCATATTGATCGCATCTTCTTCACTCAATCCTCTTTGTTGACAGTAATATAATTGATCTTCACCGATTTTAGAAGTAGTCGCCTCGTGTTCTACTCTTGCTGTGCTATTTTCTACTTCTAAGTATGGGAAAGTATGTGCCCCACAACGATCACCCATCAAGAGGGAATCACATTGGGAGAAATTTTGTGCATTGGTCGCTTTTTTACCGACGAATACTAAACCACGGTA
>CALDTJ010000607.1 GCA_937924145.1 uncultured Saprospiraceae bacterium | reverse complement strand
AAATAAAAATTAAGATTGAGTAAAAAATCGTTCATCGAAATTTATTCAGAGACAACCATATAAGCTACCAATAAAAATGTTAAATACTCGAACAAAAGCAGGCATGATTGCCTTTCTGGCGTGCATCGCTTTTGCATGGCTAACGCTACAATTATTCAGCCCACCTAAATCGCTGCCTGCATCGGCAAATACCTTATCTTTCTCCGCAGAAAGAGCGATGGAGCATTTAAAAATAATTGCCAAAGAACCTCACAGTGTCGGAACACCTGCTAACGAAGAAGTCATCAAATATTTGGTCAAAGAATTGGAAATATTAGGGCTGGATGTTCAGATCCAAGATACCCTGGTAAGTCGGGTCAATGAACAAAGAAAATCAACTAGAGTCAGTCGAGTCAAAAACATTATTGGAGTACTGAAAGGCACCAATTCTTCGAAAGGCGTAATGCTCATGGCGCATCATGATTCGCAGCCCAATACGCCAGGAGCCGCAGATGATGGATCAGGCGTCGTTGCTATTTTAGAAAGTGTCAGAGCAATCAAAGCAGAAGGAACACTTCAAAACGATTTGATTGTATTAATCACTGATAATGAGGAAAGTGGACTACTAGGTGCGAAAGCATTTGTAGACTACCATCCACTTCTAAAAGATGTCGGAGTCCTCATAAATCTAGAAGCGAGAGGGAATAGAGGGACCAGTGTAAGTTTTGAAATGAATGATGAAAATGGTTGGATAGTTAGAGAATTTAAACGTTCTGCGCCCTACCCTTTTGCCAATTCTATGGCTTATGAAATTTATAAAATAATGCCTAATGATACCGACTTTTCTATGTTTAGAGAGACACCCGTAGCAGGCGTAAATTCGGCAACCGTAGAAGGTTTTGTTCATTACCATAGCATGACGGATACACCCGAAAATATCAGTCATGATTTAGTCCAAAATCATGGGGCAAATATGCTCGGTATGGCGCGACATTTTGGCAACATTGATCTAAAAAATACTAAGGCAGAAGATGCCGTTTTCTTTAATCCTATTGGGTCAAGTTTAATCATCTACCCTGCAAAATATAACCTAGCTTTCATCTTATTAATGATTGCACTTTTCGTAGCGACAGTCATTCTAGGAATCAGAAGAAACCAAGTAGTTTTACCCCAAATGTTTATTGGGATAGGTTATTTCTTGGTGATCTTAGCTATTTCTGGAATTGGTAGCTTTTTGTTGCAACAAGGCATCCTTGCAATGCATCCGCATTACACCCTTTTTTATGCTAATAATTTTTATAATGTCGAATTTTATTTCTTTGCTTTTTTAGGGTTAGCAGGATTTTTCTATGCGGTGATTTTTGGATTCCAGCCAGAACTAAATGGCTTGTCACTGAGTCTAGGAGGTGTTCTAATGTTGGCGATGATGACTTTTGGGCTAATGCTAGGCTTACCAACAGGAAGTTATGTAATTTACTATCCTTTGATTGGTTATTTGATAGTCCAGTTAGTTCTTCTAGTACTTGATATAAACGCAGAAAATAAACCTGTTCCTTACGCTATTGGGCAATTCTTGGCATTAGCTCCAGCCATAGGATTATGGTCACAAACGATCTATTTACTTTTTGAAACATTCGGATTAACCCAAGCAATTGTTGCTCCTGTAATTCTTTTCTGTTTCCTAGGTATTCTGATGATTCCTATATTAAGAATGATTAGTCTATGGAAAAAGCGGATCTTAAATACTTTTGGGGTATTAACGATTCTTTACGGATTAGTAGGTGGTGCAATGACTGCTGATTATACTAAAGAAAAACCGTTGCAAACGCATTTAATGTATGGGGTTGATAAAGATCATAATAACGCTGTTTGGGCAACAAACAAACGCTATAAAAATGATTGGGTAGGCACATTAATTCCAAGTGATAATCCTCGACCATTCAATGAAATATACCCAGGCTGGGACTGGCAAATTTGGAGGGCTGTTGCACCTTTATCACAAGTCCAAAGTTCAAATATGTCTATTGTTTCAGACACTTTAACTATTGATAACCAGAGAATTATAGAACTTGACGTTCAATTCGATGACTTTGTAAATAGTATGGAATTCTTTTTGGAAAAAGGTAGTGGAATTACTGATATTCGGATCAATGATTTTGAAGTAATTCCTAAGGCGACAAAAAAAGACGACTTAGTTTATGTCAATTTTTATGCACCTCCTATGGAAGGCTTCAAGTTCACTATTCAGACTAAAAATGATACCCAAAGTGTTCGTATTGTAGATCGGATAATTGGTCTACCTACCGACTTATTTAAAGAACCGATGCCTGACAATATGATTCATGGTCCTGGTACTCGAAGCAATGTGACATTGGCTAAAAAATCTTATGCTTTTTAAATACTAAGTAACGAGTAAATAATAACTCAGTCATTTCCTAGCTATTCTTTTGCACAATAACGTCGTTATTTTTATCAGCCATAGCGATGCTATGTCCTCAAAAAATGCCTAGTTCTTGCACAAAATAATTAGCTCTAAACGACC
>CALDTJ010000606.1 GCA_937924145.1 uncultured Saprospiraceae bacterium | reverse complement strand
ATTTAAAAGTGAGTTATTGGTCATATTTAACTGATAATCAATTAAATAACTACTGCTCTCTACTTTTCAATTTTAAATTTATCATTTTCAATTTTAGATTTAAAAATGTCAACTACTTTTGCAGTTTTGATAAACTTGTCGAATATTGTTTAGTTTTTAAAGAGAGTCTAAATCGCACATAGCAAATATAGCAATAATCAGTAATATACCTAATAATTTACATTTTTTAATACCAAACATAACATTTTTTCATTGTTACAACATTGACATTAGAACTCCCACCATGTTTTTAATTCTTAAAAACAGTGTTCATTGTCCTAGATTTCTATACTTTTGAACTTGAAATTTCACTTATATTTAATTCGTGTAAAAATGGCAAAGTCAAAAAAAAGAAAAGTCAAAAAAAAGTCGGTCCAACAAGTAAGAATCAAACCTGAAAATTATATTCGGAAATATGCCCGAAAATTACCCATTCACGAATGTTTGATTCGAACAGATTGGAAAGAAGTTGGGCTTACTCCAATAGTCGTTAGCCGTCAGAGGGCCAACGGTAACCTAGTTGCCGCTACATATATTGTAGATACGCAATGTTTAGGTGTCAAAGACACTTCCTTCATTTATGATATAGACCCTTATTCCTATAAAGAGAACATAGAAGATATGGCTAATGGGATGATGATTAACTTTGAAAAAATTGACCATGCCCTAGCTTTCAATATTATTTATGGCGCAGTAGAATTTGCAGAAGACTGCGGTTTTGAGCCTCATAAGGATTTTACCAAGACAACTGAATATGTTTTGGACGATGTAGAAACCATTGAATTTGTGGACGTTCATTTTGGTGGAGAAGATGGTAAACCCTATTTCTTTGCTGGACCTTATGATGATTCTAACTACGTATTAAATACTTTGAAAAAAAATGTAGGAGAAGGGAATTTTGATTTTGTAGCAAATGTTGATCCTTTCCAAGATGTAGATTTGAGCAAAGATCCCGTTTCCACTAAAATAATCGACCAGTTTTTACCAGATGATAAAGTGAAGTTTAAGATGGATAATTTCACCAGAGAGGAAGATCGGGCTGCCTTCATGCCTCAGATCATGACAGCGGGTATTATTTTGGAAGAAATAGATGGAAATATTAAAACCTTAAAAGAGATTTTTAGTAATGATCCAAAGTTGTTTGATAATGTCTTTGTAAAAGTGATTAATCAAGTTGCCATTTCTCAAAATACAGAAGTTGAAAAACTAGAAGAACAAGTAATAGACGAAGTGGAGTACTTAGTACTCTTTATGTTTGAAAAGCTAGCAATCCTTGAAACGACTGATTTCCTTTTCGAACCAGCCTATACGCCAATTCCTGTGCATGCAGCACCCGAAGAAATAGAAAAGATGACGCAGGAACAAATGATGGCTTACCAAAAATATCTAGACTTTTTCATGTTAGAAGAGGAAAGATATAATAATGCTATCAAGCAATACGCCTATTATTTTATCGTAACGAATCATAAAGAAGCTAACTTTGAAGACGAAACAGTCATCTCAGAAGTGGTCGAAAAGTTTTTAGCAGACGCCAAGGAAAGCAGAGATAAGGAAATGTCTGAGCAAGAAATGGAAATCTACAAATCCGTTTGTCAAGATACGATTGAGTTGTACAAAATGAGGCAGAAGGATTAGAAGTTATTAAGGGTTATTTGAGGTTATTTAAAGGTATAACCACAGAAGGAGGTGCTTTGAAAGCACCTCCTTCTTTTATTTTTATAGAAAAAACAATCCCCTTTTTAAGTTTTAGTATTTATTCAGCAGCATAACCAATTAGACTTAATTATTTACCATTTAGTCATTTGAGTGCATTTAAGTCGTGTTCTAAATGAACTTAAATGACTAAATAGTAGAAAAATGAGTGGTAAGCCTAGTAGGCGAATAATTACTAATTTTAAAAAGAAAGAGTTGCTATTAAAGCAACGCTTTCTTAGGAGTCTTCCAAAGGTTCTCCATCCGTTTCCTCCGTATAAGTTTGAATATTAAAAGGCTCCTCTACCGCCGTCCCTGATTCAACCGTCACCTTAAAAGGAGAGTTATCCCGGTGGTCTTTGATTAATAACCATGACAAATAGATACCGACAATAATAGTGACCAATCCGAATGCCATTAACCAATCATAATATCGTTGTAAAATAAAAAAATCATAAATTCCGTGTACCATCACTGCCAAGAAAAAACCGAATCCAATCAATCTCCATTTACTAGCAGGATGAAACTTTGATAAGCCGACGAAATACCCCATAAAAACGGCAAAAATAGCATGTGCTGGAACGGCAGTAAAAGCCCGAACAATCACCGTCTCGATTCCATGGTTGTAAGCATACATGACATTCTCTACTACAGCAAAACCCATACTTACCATGATAGCGTAGACAATTCCATCCATGGGTTCATTGAAAAAAGGTCTTCTATAAGGATACACCATTAACATAATAAACTTGACTAGTTCTTCACTCAAAGCCACCACAATAAAAACATCTAATAGCAAAAACCACAAATTTTCCATAGGATCAAATCCTAATTTAGACGCTAATATTTGCAAACCTAAGGCTGGTATCGCACTCAACATACCCAAGCCAAATGTAAGCAATAATGGCTGATAGTTTTCTCTTTCATGCTTATCTAAAAAGAAAATTATTCCAGCAATAATAAAGGCTGGTGCTATGGCTGCTAGATAAAGAAGTAGATTCAAGGTGTAAGGATTATTAGGTTATAAGTTGATGACAAATTCAGTAAAGTTCCGCAAGATATTAACCATTTTTTTAGGAGCCTCAAACATACCCATGTGTCCTACTTTGGGTAGGATATGAATCGCTGACATTTTTGGCAAAAAGGTTTGATTCAAACTATTTTCAGCGGGAACTGCCACATCCAATTTTCCAATAATAAAACAGACAGGCACTTTGGCATTTTTCAAAACAGCCTGATTATCTGGGCGATCTCGCATCGCTTGTAGCTGATGTATCACCGCTTTGGGCTGCATCTGACTACCATAATAGATCAGTTTATCCACCGTGTGCATATTTCCACTCAAAAATTTAGGCGCAAATAATTTTGGCATTAATCCCTTGAAAAACAAAGCGTTACCATACTTTTTAATAAACTCAATGCCTCTATTTCTTACCTCTTTTTTCTCAACCGTATCCGCATTTGGTTGTGAATGAAAAAGGCAGTAACCAAACAGTTTTTGCTCATATAATTTGGCGAAAGCCAAAGTGACATATCCCCCCATTGAATGCCCAATCATCACACATTTTTCGATATTTTCTGCCATCAAAACCCCATTGACGATTTTGGCCATTCTAGCTATACTTCCTTCCATTGCTGCCGAATCTCCAGATCCAGGAAAGTCAATCGTAATCACCTTATACCCTTCAAAATAAGGCGTAAAATCTACCCACATTTGCCGATTTTCGCCAAACCCATGCAAAAAGACTAAAGGCGTTCCTTGCCCTTGAACATCGTAAGCAATAGCATGATTATAGTAATTAATGGTCTTCATAAATACAGGATGACAGGATTTTATTGTAGGTCATGCTTATTAGGCATTCAATGTAGGTCATTCAAGACCAAACCTAGATTTCAAATAATTTATTTAAAAATATTTCAACGTCTAGTTCCCCATACGGGCAGGCGTGTTACTAATTTCCGTGTTAAAAAAGTCAACGTCTAATTTTGCTGTAAAGATATCAACGTCTAGATCTGTAAATTTATCTATCCGTGGGGAATTATGTCAAAGTCTAGTTCAGTGTTACTAATTTCCGCGTTAAAAAAGTCAACTTCTAATTTTGCTGTAAAGATGTCAACGTCTAGATCTGTAAATTTATCTATCCGTGGGGAAAATTGTCAACATCTAATTCGCCTAGAATCAAAAACCCGTGTGGAAAAGATCAACATCATAAACAGGTGCTAAATTAAGCCAATCATAATCCACCACAAAACTTTGAACAGTTTCTTCTCTAATTTCCCTTATATTTTGAATCGCTTTTTTTAATAATTGGTAAAATGCTTCATCAGTATCATAGAAATACGTTGAGTGCAGATGACTAGGAATATGCTCAGGATAAGCCAGTCGATTCGGCAAAATCGGAAAACAATTACAATACATCGCCTCCACCACACTTTGACCAAAAAAATCTTGCTTATTACTCACAGGCAGGATATCCGCTCGCCAAAGCCATTTAGCATAGTCGCCAAACTCCTTGACCTTTCCAAATTGCACGATTTCGTTTGCCAATTCTTTTTCTGCTTTTTTAAAAATAGCGGGTGAAGTTTTGTATCGCTCTCCTAGTACTGCGACCTTGAAAGTTATGCCTTCTTTTTTCAATCGGAAAAGTGCCTTAAAAAAGCCTTCTGGATTTTTATCATATTCCCAGCGATGATTCCAAACCAATAAAGGTTCAGTAAATTTATCAGCGATTTTAAAAGAATCAAATCGTTTTAAATTGACTCCCAAATATAAAGTTTTACATTTTTTAGCAATCAAATCAACATTTTCAACTTCTTGATAATCAGGAAATTGTTTCAAAAAACTAGGTAAAGCATTGACAAATGAATGTCTATGATAATCGGAATTAAAAAATATTTTATCAGCCACCAAGGCACTTGTATAGTTCATAAATCCATACTGATTATTTCGCTTCAAAGAGACATCAGGATCAGTAGCCGACCAAGGGTAAGTGATTTGGTTTTCATGGAAATAAATAGCGGTGGGAACACCTGTTGATTTTGATCTAGTCAACCCCAAAAAAGTAGAAAAATCTAGCATATCCGTAGCCAAAATCAGATCAGGCTGAAAATCCATTTGTAGAAATTGCTTTGCCAATGTCACGGCCCCGCTATGCATTCGCCACTTCCAATGTCGCCCCGGCAAAGATAAGATTCGAACTTCATGCCGACTAAATCGTAGAATCCCTTCCGCCCACGATTGGTGACTTCCTGTAAAAAATGGTTCTAGCAATAGGATTTTTTGCATCAAAGTTAATTTACTTTTAGATTTTGACTTTTAAATTTTAGATTTTGGATTTCCGTGGCTGTTTATCCTTAAAATATTCGGCTTTATCTAAAATATTGGTGAAAATTAGGGAAATTCCTTTTATTTGACCACGAATTCAAAATTAATTCAGAACTTTAAACAAATTTTAAAACGAGTATAACTATAGTATGAAGAAAAAAGGAGTAGCCTTCGTTTTAGCTTTTTTCTTAGGCATTTTTGGGGTCCACCGATTTTATTTGGGACAGCGTAAGTTGGGGTTAATATATTTTGCCAGTTTTGTTTTGGGCTTATTTGCTATTGAAGCATTTCATTTTGATGAACCACCATTATTTGTCTTTACTGCAATTATTGGCTTCATTGATAGTATCTTATTTTTGGTCATGCCCAAAGCAGACTTTGATGAAAAATACAACCAAGGAAAGTCAAGTCTTCAATATCAAGCAGCAGCAGATACTTCTAGAAGAGCAACGGGTCGAAATTACCGAAAGGTAACTCGACAACGACAGCAAACCTTCAAATCTGCCAATCCATTCAAAATCAGCGGTTTAGAAAAATATAAAGAATACGATTACGAAGGAGCCATCGAAGATTTCAAACAATCTTTGGAAGTAAAATATGATGACCCTGCCGTTCATTTTAATTTAGCTTGTGCATATTCGATTATGGAAGAGACGGATAATGCCTTCTTTCACTTAGATAAAGCCGTAGATTTTGGCTTCAATGACTTTGATCGAATTCAGCATCATGACGCCTTAGCCTTCATTAGAACAACGGACGATTTTGACGAATTCGTAGCGAACGATTATCGAAAAATCCAACAAATTGCACCAATGAAAGGAGATCTTTTAAGCACTCCTACTCCTTTGATGGATACGAATATTTTGGAAAAAATTGCAAGTTTGGGCGAGTTACGAGATAAAGGCTTTTTGACGGAAGATGAATTTGCTATGCAGAAAAGACGATTATTGGAAATGAAGTGAGGCTGGTTGCTAGGTGCTGGTTGCTAGTTACTAGTTGCTGGTTGCTGGTTTGTCAAATGTCCTTGCGGCACCACCTTCTATAGGAAATATTAAATAGGCTATTGGAAATCAATTCAATAGCCTATTTTTGGGTTTAGACAAGATTATATTTTTGACGCTGAAAGAAGCTGACTATTATGACTTTTTATGTTTTCTGCTCTATCATTGAACACATTAGAGAAGAGAATATAAAAAAATCATAACTTCAAACAGCGTCTCTTACCGATAGCTATCGGTATCAAAAAAACAAAAAATCATTCTCAAGTAATGCCAAAAATAACCAAAGTTACCTTTACCAATAAAACAGGTTATCAATTATCTGCCAGATTAGAACTGCCGATTGATCGTCATCCTATAGCGTATGCTCTTTTTGCTCATTGTTTTACTTGTAGCAAAAACATTCGGGCAGTTCGAAGTATCAGCCAGTGTCTGACGAAGAGAGGGATTGCGGTGCTACGTTTTGATTTTGCAGGTTTGGGTGATAGCGAAGGAGATTTTTCTGATACCAATTTCACTTCTAATATTCAGGATTTGATAGCCGCTGCGGATTATTTGACCTCCAATTTAGAAGCTCCAAGTATTTTGATCGGTCATTCCTTGGGTGGTGCGGCAGTATTGGCAGCAGCACATGAGATTCCATCAGTAAAAGCTGTGGTGACGATAGGTGCGCCCTCAGAGCCCGCACACGTTGAACATTTGGTACAATCTGCGTCGGAAGAAATCAGAACTACAGGCCAAGCAAAAGTCCAAATTGGTATGCAGTCCTTTAATATCAAAAAACAGTTTTTAGAAGATATAAAAGAACAGACGCTTAAAGAAAAAATAAATCGACTGGGCAGGGCATTATTGATTCTTCACTCGCCGCAAGATCAAGTAGTGACGGTGGACAATGCGGAAAAAATATACCTAGCGGCTCGCCATCCTAAAAGTTTTATTTCTTTAGACGGTGCAGATCATTTATTGAGTCGAAAAGAAGATGGGCATTATGTAGGGGAAGTGATTGCTAGTTGGGTTATTCGGTATTTACCGAAGCCTGTAGAAAACCCATTAAAAAGTGGGTCGCAAGTTGCCGTTCGTTTGAATAATGCGGATGCATTTACGAGTGAAGTCAAAGCAGGTAAACATCATTTTGTAGCCGATGAACCAGAAAGTGTGGGTGGCAATGATTTTGGGCCTTCGCCTTATGAATTGGTTTCTTCGGGTTTAGGTGCCTGTACGGTCATGACCTTACACATGTATGCTCGAAGAAAAAAATGGGATTTGCAGGAAGTAACTTGTCATATCGACCATCATAAAAATTATGCAGAAGATTTGGTAGCGGATGGTCAAAAACCACAAAAAATAGATGTTTTTGATCGGCATATTACTTTAACTGGTGATTTGGATGATAAACAAAAAGCTAGATTATTAGAAATTGCGGATAGATGTCCTGTGCATCGGACACTGCATGGAAAGGTGAAGATTTTGACTAAATTGATTGAGTAGTGATTGGTGAT
>CALDTJ010000605.1 GCA_937924145.1 uncultured Saprospiraceae bacterium | reverse complement strand
AGGCGATTGAAATCGCCTGTACTATCGAGTAATCAAAACTTCAGGATTCAAAATCCATTGCGGATCTAATTTATCCTTCACGGCTGCCAAAGCATCCCCAAAAATACCTGATTGTTGCTGAGCATAATAAGGTTGATGATCTTTTCCTACCGCATGGTGATGCGTAATCGTACCACCATTGGCAATAATAGCATTAGATGCCGCCACTTTAATAGCATCCCACTGCGCCATTTGTTGGTCCTTTTTTCCTTTGGCAATAATAGTATAGTAAGGTGCTGGACCATCTGGGTATAAGTGGGTGAACCTACAAGTAACTGTACCAACGCCACAATGTTCATTGATAGCTGCTTGAGTAGCCGCTTTAACGTTTTTATGAAAAGTCGGAAATTGATCCCAAGTAACTGCTGTTTCAAAAGTTTCTAAAATAAAACCTTTCTTCATCAACTCGTCCCGCATATAAGGTGCTTTTAAGAAAGAATTTTTCCAAGCATCTGCTTTAGCACTACGACCTGTTTTAGCTGGTTTCTGCTCGTATTCGCCGCCTTGGGCAGTACAGATTCCCAAAGCTACTTCCATGAGGTGATCTACTGGATGGTGATGAGATTCAAAACCAACAATCACCATGGTTGAAGTACCGTCTCCTAAACCATTAGAAAAAGCCTCCATTGGGTCAACCAAACGAGCATTTGAAGGATTCAATCCGCTTTGCGCCAATAATCTCGTAGCCTCTACTCCTGCCGAAAAGCTTTTAAACTTGATGGCTTTAGTCAATTTATATTTAGGGATATCTTGCAAGCGCATCCAAGCCGAAGTGACTATTCCAAAGATACCTTCTGATCCTGTCACCAATCGCTCTTCGCTTGGGCCAGCTCCATGTCCAGGCAGTCTTCGACTTTCCATAATTCCTCTGGGCGTCACCATTCTAACACCTTGTACAAACTCGTCGATATGCGTATATAAAGTAGCAAAATGTCCACCTGATCGAGTAACAATCCAACCACCTAAAGTTGAAAATTCAAAACTTTGAGGGTAATGACGAAGGGTCAATCCATAAGGTTTTAAACCCGCTTCTAGGGCAGGTCCAAAAATCCCTCCTTGAATATGGGCAGATCGTGAAGCACGGTCGATAGAAAGAATTTTATCAAAATACTTCATATCCACAGTGATGACACCTTGATAGGCTGACGAAGTAGTGGGTTCTACTCCACCCGATACACTCGAACCGCCTCCAAATGGGACAAGGGCTATTTTTTCCTTTTCAGCGAATTGCATCAAAGCTAGAATCTGATCTTCTGTTTTAGGATAAGCTACATAATCGGGCGGATTATCAAATTGCCCATGCAGTCCTCTCCAAATATCTCGGAAAGATTTCCCATAACTATGCGCCGCACGGTCAGCTATTGCAGCTGTACAAAAATCTTGAAATGCTTTAGGTAAGACAAATCTAGCAGCTCTTAATCTTAAGTCAGCTAATGGGATTGGCTGAACGTCTTCCAGTTCTTTGACTTGGAATATTGCCTGAAGATTGGCAACATATTGGGCAATAACTTGAGGATCAATTATCTCGTTTTGATTTCCCCAGCCCCAGTATTTTCGTTTTGTTGGCATCTATCTGATTATTTTTGCCCAATGTAGTAATTAAATCTTGAACAGCATCAGGAAATGTATCTTTTAGTTTAGGATTTGAAGTTTTAGAGTTAACATCCTTGAGAAAATGTTTTGTTAACCAATCAAATATTCCATCAGCAGACAATTGCCATTGTTCCTCCAACATTAAGTCATGTGCTAGGTCTTCAAAAATTTGAAGTTCTCCCTTTTGCCAATCTGCCATATATTTATTCTCATTCACCGACACTAGTTCATCCTTTCCTGCACCCTGTACTAAAAGAGGAATCTCCATATTTTTCCTTGGAGGTATCGTTTTTAAGAAAAAATCAAATATCATCACTCTAAACGATTCTTTCCCTAATTTTTTGGCGTAATAATCCACTTGATCGTAGGGCATATCTTTAGAAAATAAGGCATCCTTCACCTTTGCATTGGTATTTATCAATTGGCTCATATCCTGCTTAACAATCGTCTTGAATATTGCTATCGGATCTTTTAAAAAGAGATGTTTAAACAATCTTAAAACTGGAATTCCGGGAACAGACGTCATCAAAACTACACCAGCACAATCATTGTTAACCAAAAATCTTTGCAAAGTATAACCACCCATCGAATGACCAATCAAGATCACTCGTTTATTGATTTGTTTGATCACCGCTTTTAGGCGATCGACATAATCAGCAATACGTAGTTTATTAATTCCAGGTTTATCTTTTTCTGCTCCGTGTAATGGTAGGTCAAAAGCATAACAATCAAAGCCTTTGGAAGAGAAGTAAGGAAGGAAGTTTTTTTCCCAGCACCAAGCTCCATGCCATGCTCCATGTATAAAAACCAAAGCAGGTATATTATCAATAGGTGACGTGGGTTTACCTTGAATTAATTTAATTCCCATTATAGCGTGTGGATGTTTAGGAATAAAATAAAATTAGCAATCATAGGCTTGTATGTTTCTTTATAATTGTAATAAAGCAATTCCAGAGGAATAAGTTGAACAAACGAACAACTTTATTTCTTCTGGCGAAAACTAAAGAAAAAATTACAAACCCGAATGCATAATATTTATCTAGATCTCATTTGTTATTTGATAATCTGTGTAATTTTCCTTATTCAAATTTCGTACCTAAAATCGGGAAAGCACTTTTTCCTTTATCCTGTTTGGCTAGGTCAAATACTATAATTATTGTATCAAAATATAAAATATATCAATCAGGAATCTACTCCCCCAATTCCAAATAAATTATCAGTCATCAATGACTTATAAATTATTTTAATTCATATTTTAAAATTCACATCACCACACAACTAATTCATTATCAACTATTTAAAATCTACAAATATAAATATTGGGTATAATAACAGCAATTTTTCTAAAAAAATGCTAGTAGAAGACAAATAACAAGTAGCAAAAATTAGTAACTTTGTGATAATTACAACGTCCTAATACTATTCTAAAAGATTATCAGTTCTACTCTATCCAATTGGATTTCTTTCCAATTTTCAAGAAATAAGCTCTTAATCTTTTAACCAACTCAATTTAAGTATTTAGAAGTTTCTTGTGTTTACACAACAAATTTCATGAACAAACACCGAAGGAAAAAGGAGATTAAAAATCCAAACATTGGACTTTTAGTCTCATAAATATTTTCCCTTCATCCAAAAACCGGGAGCTTATGAACGTTTTTACCTACTTGACACGAGTAGTTAGTCTTGCCTTATTTCTTCCATTCTTATCTATTTCTGCAAAAGGTCAATGTGGTCAACCTGACGGGACCATTATCGTTAATTCTACTGCCGACGAAGGTATTGGTACTTTGCGAGACGCCATTAATTGTGCAAATATATTTGAAGGCCCTAACCGTATCGTTTTTGATATTCCAACCACTAATCGAGCCATTATCCAAGTTGGTAGCACCAGCAGCGAACCATTGCCTAGCTTAATCAATGCTGCTACAGTTATTGATGGGACTACTCAAGCTGGCTTTGGTCTGAATGGAAATTTTGAACCTAAAATCGTCTTAGATGGGAGCGGCATCACTTGGGATGCACCAATAAATGCCATCAAAATCTTTGGAAGTAATGCGGAAATATATGGTTTAGAAATCAGAAATTTCCCAGATGATGGAATCGATGTAGAAAATGCGGAGAATGTCGTCATTGGAGATGAAGAAAAAGGGAATGTCATATATAACTGTGGTATAGCACAAGATTTTTTTCCAGCGACGGGCAATATTGGTCCTTTTAATGGAGTCGGAATTGTAGTAACTGGAGATTCGGATAATGCGACCATTACTAATAATATTATAGGAACTGATTATGCCGGAACTCCTAACTTAGGAAATGAATGGGCTGGTATTTATATGCGAAATGGAGCAGATTTTGCCCTCATTGAAAGCAACATTATTACAGCTAATGAAATCGGTGTAAGGATCAGAAATGCTTTTGCGATAAAAATCACTGAGAATACCATGACCTGTAATACTTTAACAGGTATTCAACTATCTACCAATGGAAATGATGACAAAGCACCACCAACTATCTCCTCTGCGACTAGTGCTTCAATCACTGGGACAGGTAGATCAGGCGACGAAATAGAAATATATCTTGCCGAAAATTGTGGATCAAGCCCATGTCAAGGAGGAACATTTTTGGGTCGAGCGATTGTTGGGTCCAACGGCACTTGGAATCTAAATGCACCATACAATGCAAATATTTCCAATAATGCCAGTGTTACCGCAGTTGCGATTGATAATAATGACCGAACGTCTCCTTTTAGTACTTGCCAAACAGCAAGTGTTAGTTCTAATTGTGCAGATGCCAATGGGATTATTTGGGTTAGCAATGCCAACGATGAAGGTGCAGGTTCTCTAAGGGCAGCCATAGATTGTGCCAATGCAACGCCTGGGCCAAATACTATTCAATTCAATATTGATGGCGGAGGAAGAAAGCAAATTAACGTAGGTTCTGCTAATGGAAATGAATTACCATTTTTAAGAGATGCAGGAACAATTATTGACGGAACGACTCAACCTGGATTTGGTTCAGGTGGAAACTTAAGACCACAAATCGTTTTGGATGGAGGTAGTTACGATTGGCGATTTCCACACAATGCCATTTGGGTAAGAGCGGATAACTGTGAAATTTATGGGTTAGAAGTCAGAAATTTCCCTGATGATGGAATCGATATTACAGGTGGAGACAACATCATTATCGGTGCTCCTGGAAAAGGAAATGTCATCTATAATTGTGGTTTAGAAAAGGATGTTTTCGAAGATGATCCAAATCAGAGAATTTATAATGGTTGTGGAATTGTTTTGAAAAATGGTGTCCAAAACTCTATTATTCAAAGTAACATTATTGGAACGGACTATAGTCAAACAGAGACGATTGGAAATGAACTTTGCGGTATCATTTTGCAAAGAAATGGAAGTAATAATCTAATCGGTGGTACTAATCCTGATGAAGGTAATATTATAGCTTACAACGAATTCGGTATCACCGTTTTAGGTGGTGCATATAATAACCAAATCCTAGGGAATTCTTTCTATTGTAATGAAATCAATGGAATAGAATTGAGTAGTGACGGAAATAATGCACAAGCAGCTCCAAGTATCAATATCGCCTCCGTTTCTGTCATCAACGGAACGGGTACTAATGGCGAAACAATCGAAGTTTATACCATCAATAGCAACTGTCAAGATGGTCCATGTCAAGGAAATACTTTAATTGGTCGTGCAACGGTTAGTAATAGCACTTGGAGATTGGATGCCCCATTTTTGAATGGTATTCAGTTACAAGGTGGTGACCAAATAACAGCCTTGGCGACCAGCCCAAATGGTAGTACTTCAGAATTCGGAGCGTGTACCTCCCTTGGAGGCGTTACCCCTCCTTCAGAATGTAGTTTGAACTTAGGCATCTCTAATTTTAATAATGAAACCTGTGCTGGAAGTGATGGGACATTTACTTTGACAGCTACCAATGCAACTCAGCCAGTTACTTACGATTATGGAAATGGTGCGACTCAAATGCCTACTTTTTCTAATCTAATTGCTGGTTCTTACAGTGTGACCGCAACAGATGCCTTAGGTTGTACTGCAGGATTAAATGTAACCATTTCTCAAGATCCAACGCCTTCTTTGAGCCTAGTTTCCACTAATAATGAAAATTGTGGCGCAGCGGATGGTAGTTTTAATGTGCAAGCAGCAGGTGGTCAAGCACCTTATATTTATGAATTGAATGATGGGACGATTAGTCGATTACCAAACTTTAGCAACTTGGCAGCAGGTAGCTACACCGTTTCTGTAATTGATGCAAATAATTGTATAGCCACTCAAACAGTCGATATTCAACAAACAGGCAGTATTAATGTAGCCATTGCAGATATGCGAGATGATGCCTGTAATACTGCTTCTGGTTCTTTTAGAATAGCGGCATCAGGAGGTCAGGCACCTTACACCTATGATTTAGGAAATGGTGCGTTGACTAGCAATCAATTTTCAGGCTTATCTGCTGGAAATTATGTAGTAACAGTATCAGATGCCAACAATTGTTCGACCATTGCAATGGTTGATATTGATGGTGGCGTGGCACCCATTGCCTCTATTAGCAGCGTCACTCAAGCCAGTTGTGCCCAACCGACTGGATCCGTAAGTATTGCCGTGGCAGGTGGTAGAGCCCCTTTTCAATTTAATATTGGAAATGGTAATACACCACAACCTACTTTCTCTGATTTAGCCGCAGGCGATTATGTAGTTACGGTCACCGATGTCAATAATTGTACAACAACTCAATCTATCACTATTGATGAACCTTCAAGTCCTTCCCTAAGTCTTGTATCTACTCAAAATGCAGCTTGTGGAAATGCCAACGGGCAAGCGACAGTTTTATCAGCTGGAGGTCAAGGCCCCTATACTTATGACATAGGACAAGGCAGAACTGGTGATCCAAATTTCAGTAGTCTAGCAGAAGGGAATTATACCGTAACAGTCATTGATGCAAACAATTGTACAGACGAAATAGCGGTTTCAATAGGCAACTCCCCTATCCCAACACTGGCTATTGGAAGCATGCAAAGTGCTTCTTGTAATTTGAATAATGCGATCATTACCGTAGAAGGAACTGGTGCAGCCCCCTTGACTTATGATATTGGAAATGGTCCTACAAGCGATCCAACCTTTAGCAATCTAGCAGCAGGATCTTACACCGTTACCTTGACGGATAATAATAATTGTGTAGCAAGTGCAACTGTAGAAATAGAAAGTTCTGCTGGACCTCAAATAAACGTACAAAGTACTTCAGAAGCAAGATGTGATAGGGAAAATGGCTCAATTGTCGTCAATGCCTTTGGTGGCTTTGCGCCTTATACTTATGATATCGGTAATGGCCCTTCGGATAGCCCTGAATTTTATGATTTAGCGGGTGGCAACTATGAAGTAACTTTGACCGATGCCAATGGTTGTGCGTCTACCCAAGCTATTACCCTAGGAAATATTCCAGCACCTACTTTCGGTATTGGAAATATTACAGATGCCAGTTGTGGTGAACCAAACGGTAGCTTTAATGTCTCCGCTTTTGGCGGAACGGCTCCTTATCAATTTGATATAGGTGGGGCTAAAACAGATGATCCATTCTTTAGCAATTTAAATGAGGGTGCTTATACCGTTGTCGTTACAGATGCCAATGAATGTTCTAGCGTACTGAGAGTTACCGTAGAAGGCACAGAAATGCCAGAAGTAGCGGTCACTAATGAATTAACTGCCAATTGTGGAGTAGCTGATGGAGGCTTTGATTTAGAAGTCACAGGCGGTGTAGGTCCATATTTTTTCGATTTTGGAGCAGGCGAATCTACCAATTCTTCCTTTAGAAATTTAGCCGTTGGCAATTACGATATTACGATTACGGATGCCAGTAGTTGTAGTCAAATAAAAACCATTGAAGTCAAAGGAAGTGCAGATATTAATTTATCAGTCACGGACGAATTGCCTGCTGCTTGTGGAGGCACCAATGGGCAATTTACACTAAATGCGACAGGTGGTCAAGCCCCTTATAGCTACACCTTAAATGGAACACAAACAGATAATCCTACTTTCGATAATTTGGCAGCAGGCACCTACGAAGTTCAGACCACAGACGCCAATGGCTGTTCTACTACCGAGACAATCGAAGTACCACAAAGTGATGGCCCAGAAGTAGAGATCGAGGTATCTGCAAGATGTGGAGACGAGAGTGCTTTAGTCAGCATCACCGCAACACAAGGACAAGCACCTTATACCTACGATATCGGAGAAGGGCCTTCTCAATCAGATATTTTTAGAAGTGTCACACCGGGTTTATACCAAGTAAAAGTAACCGATGCCGTTGGCTGTGAAAGCACTAAAAGTTTGGTGGTGAATATTTCTGACCAAGAACCTGCCGCAAATATTGATATTTTAAGTGAACCAAGTTGTAATGCGCAAAATGGTAGTATTAAAATAAATGTGACCAAAGGAACACCACCCTACATCTATGCAATGAGTGAAACGGATTTAAGCCCTTTTGCTACTTTCAGTAATTTAGGGACTGGTGATTACCAAATCACCGTCACAGATGCAGGCGGATGTTCCACTATGGTTCCTGTCAGTTTAGGAGGCAATGGAAGTGAGCCTGTTGCTAGATTCAATTTAAATTTTGATGAATTCGACGGTACTTTTACCAATACTACTCAAAACGGCACGGCTTATACTTGGGATTTCGGAGACGGCACAACAGCCAATTCTGATAATGCCAATCATAGTTACGCCACAGACGGAACTTATACCATTTGCTTGACTGCAACTAATGATTGTGGAACAGATACCCATTGTGAAAATTACACGATTCAAGCACAAAATACGAACCGAAATGTTGAGTTTGACTTAGGGGAGATCTCTGGGTCTATTGGCGAAACGGTAAAAATTCCTGTTTATGTATTGAATTTTAACGATGCAGTAGGTTTCCAAAAATCTGTAGTCATTGAAGATCCAACTGTTGCAAAAATAGTAGGCATAACGGACGTCAATTTAAAAGATTTAGCCGCTGGTTTATTTAATATTAGGGAGCAAGATTATACGGTTTCTTGGTTTGATGGAAGTATTGAAGGGGTGGATGTGCCAGATTCTACGATCATTTACCAAATCGAAGTAGAACTATTGACTGATGATGCTTGTACGGGGATTTTAATTGCTGACAATCCATTAGAAACACAAGTTTATAAAAAAGATGGTAACAGTGAGATAGAAGTTGAATACTTTTCTAGGGTAGGTAAAATATGCGTCGGAGAAGGCGCGAATTCTAATCAAAGTGCGAATATTTCTGGATTAATTATGACAGAAGAAGGGATGAATGTTAGTAATGTGAACATAAGTTGCACCAATACCGCTGACCTAACCAATCAACTTGATGGAACCTATTTATTTGAAGCATTACCGACTCCATTTCAATATAATATCACACCAACAAAAAATATTAATCCAATAAATGGAGTAACTACCTTTGACTTGGTTACAATGCAAAACCACATTTTGGGCAACCAACAATTGGATTCACCTTACAAAATGATTGCAGCGGATGTCAATAAAACGGGTACAATTACCGTAGCGGATATCTTGGAACTAAAGAAATTACTCTTATTAGAAGCCACTGTTTTTTCAAACAACGAATCTTGGCGATTTATTCCAATGGATTATGAATTTTCTAATCCAAATAATCCATTCTCAGAGGATTTTCCAGAAAGTGCTAGTATCAATCTAAGCACCAATAATGAAGTTGCAGATTTTATCGCCATAAAGGTCGGAGATGTTAATAATACGGCGACTCCAAATAGTCTAGTCAATGCAGAAAGTAGAAACGCCACAGACGGCACCTTCTTACTAAGTACGACTAATGTTTATCTGCAAAAAGGTGAGACAGCAACTATTACTTTTAGCAATAAAAACATTGGACAACTGGCTGGTTTACAATATACCTTAGCGTCAAATCAACAAGCGATTTCTATTGAAAAAGTAGTAACTAATCAAGTATTCGAGGCGAATAGTTTTGGAAAAAGCTTATTGAACAGAGGCTTTTTATTGACTAGTTGGACCAATCCAAATTTGGATAATAAAGCAACAGCAAGTGCTTTATTTTCTATAAAAATCAAAGCCAATCAAGCAGGAAAGGTTAGTGATTTATTGACCATTTCTGATAATTTTCTACAGGCAGAAGCTTATCATTCAGATGGTCGAACCTTAGCCGTTCAATTAGCATTTATTGAACAAAATCCTAAACTTTCGGATAACTTCAGTTTATCACAAAATCAACCCAACCCTTTTTCTGAAAATACCGTAATTAATTACCAATTACCCAAAGCAGGAATGGTAGAATTTGCCATTTTTGATATTCAAGGTAGCTTACTAAAAGCAACAAAAGAACAAGGGAATAAAGGTTGGAACGAAGTACAAATCTCTAAAAGGGATCTCCCAACAGGTGGCGTTTACTATTATCAAATAAAGACACCTTTCGGGCAGGCTACGAAAAAGATGATTTTGATAGACTAGTATGCTGGTTGCTGGTTGCTAGTTACTGGTTGTGATCGCACCTAGTAACTAGCATCCAAAATATTCCTACCAACATTTCCTCCTTTCCTCAATTCCGCTTATATTGCAGAACACTTGTTATATAACATAAAAAAACAAGTGGCTATTTTAGTAAACTACACATGAGAAATGAGTGTCGAAGCTCCTCAAAGTTACGATTGAGTTACGACGAAAAAATGCGGGCTATGACATCAGATAACGTACTAAAGTTTCTCGGCAATCGAGAATATTTACATCAGGTATCCTACCAAGAGTTAAAATCTTTGGTGGTCCAGTACCCCTACAGCCTTAGTTTGCGCTATTTACTTGCAATGAAAAGCAAACAGGAGGATAATACAGATGTTGGTAGAAATATTGAACTGTTAGCTACTTACGGCATTGATAGAGCGCATTTGCATAAGATATTCAGTGAAGACCCAATTGTCCTAGAAGATTTGGAGGAAACAGTGGTCATGGGGGAAGACTTTTTAGAATTAAAAGAATTATCCACTTTAGAAAGAGAAATAGAAGAAACGCAATTCATAAAAACAGCAAACAATCTCCAATTTTTAGAAGAAACTATACCTACCTCTGATAACAACTTATCCTTTTCAGCAGAGACACCAATCGTAACACCGCCGCCAGTAGTAGAAACCTCAGAAATATTGGACACAGAGTTGGAGGAAGAAATTTCTACGGAAGGGATTGAAGTTAAAATAGAAGAAGAGTTGGTTGAATCAAAAGCAGAACCAACCCTAATTTTAGAAACAGCTCCAGAGGTAGTCGAAGAAGAGGTCGAAGAAGAATTCGTAGAAATGGATTTTGAGTCAATTTTAGAAAAAGAAGAAGTTATTGGTATACCAACCGCCCTACCCGAAGTAGCACCATCAGAATCATTTTCTGTCAAAGAGGAAATATTTAAAAATACAGATGGCTTACCAAATGATGCTATTGAGGTCAATGATTTATTTGTTGAAAATGAAGAAGTCGGAGAACCATCTTTAGAAGAATTATTCAATGAATCAGAACAAGAAGCAATTGCCGAAGAAGCGGTAAGTGATTCAGCAGTCTTTGTAGAAAATCCTAAGGAGTTGCTAGACGTAGAAAGTAAAGCGTCCTTATCTGAAGAAATCGCTGAGCAACAAGTTGAAAATATAACAGAAGAAAATACCCCAAAGAAACCAATTATTCCTTTCGAAATTAGCTATACAAATACTGATCCTCAAACCTTGGAAAACCAAGATGTTGTGGAAAGTATTGCCATTCCATCTGCGAATACGCTAAATAAGGTGGTCGAAGATCCTATTGAGACGGCATTAACCCTTCCAGGTGAGGATGAAGCAGCTATTGATGTACCAGTAGTAACTGCTAAAAAAGTCGAAGAGCTGATAGAAACGCCAATAGTAGCCACAGAAAATGAGGAAGAAGTAGAGGAAATAATAGAGGATTCAGTAGCAACGGTGGAGGAAGTACCTGAAATAGTGGAACCTCCAAAAGAAATTCTTCCAGAACAGCAAAAAAGAGTATTACCAGAGCCAGCTATGTTTAAATTTGATAGTTTAGATCAATTTGAAGTAGCGCTGTCAGAGAATAAGTTTACTCAATTTTCAAAACCACTACCTAAGACGGACTTTTCCAGTTGGCGAGAAAAGTACTCAGGGGTTAATACCTTTTCGGGGGCTAATTTAGACCCAATCAGCAAAAGTGGAGGAAAGGTTATTAAGAAAAAGAAAAAAGTCCTCCAAAAGAAATTTAAGGATACGGTAGCCTTCGCTGAAGAAAGTTTAAGAGTAGATACGCATATCGGCTCAGAAACCTTGGCACAACTATTGGTTAAACAAGGACAATATAGTCGTGCAAAGAGGATGTATGAAGCCTTATCCTTGACTATGCCTGAAAAAAGTAGTTTCTTTGCAGCCGAAATTGAAAAAATACAAAACCTTCCCGATGAAGATTCGTAGAAGGATAGTAATAATTCATCTAGAAAAGGTTTAAAACCAAAAATCTTTTCGGACATTTGAAAAGAACTTAAGTAAAAAATTATAAGATATGTTAACAGGAATGGTTATTTTAATTGCATTGGTTTGTGTCCTATTGATGGTCACTATTTTAATCCAAAACCCAAAAGGTGGAGGAGTTGATTCTACTTTCGGTGGAAACTCAGCTAACCAAATGCTAGGTGCTGCTCGCTCAACTGATTTTATTGAAAAATTAACTTGGGGATTGGCTATTGCTTTATTTGCGTTATGTATTATCACTAGTTTAATGGTAGGTGGTACAGGTGCAGAAGGACCTGAATTATTGACGCAATAATTTAGACTTTTAAAGTAATGAAAAAGGGCTGCAATTTGTTTTGTAGCCCTTTTTTGGTTTGTAGATTGATAGTACATGATATAAAGAAAGAGGTGCTTACAAAGCACCGCTTTCTGTAGGCCCGTAGAAGGCGGTGCTTTAAAAGCACCTCCTTCTTTTAGCAAAAAATAACAAATTGGAATTAATAAATACAATTGAAATATCTCCTAGCGATTTTGCAAATGCAGCATAAGAATATCCAAATAGCAGCTCGAAAGACCTACCTGATGAATGGGATAAATATTGGCGAAAATGTATATCAGATAAGAATCTTGGAAATTTAAATGCTATTAGAAAAGGTTCCTATTTAGTTGACATTGAAACAATAGGAAATACTGAACTTAAGGAAATAGTTAAAAATGAACTTAAAGAGGTAGATTTAGCAGATTATAAAGAACAAGTTGGTCAAATTTACGGAGGTATTGTCATAAAGGTTGAAAATAAGTTTATAATTGAACCAAATTGCTGTGGAGATCTTGGTAATATTCAAGAATGGAAATCTATCTTTGAGGAAGAATCAAAAGATTGGCGACAGTTATGGATTGGTCATCCTTGGATATTTTACAGAAAAGTAAAGGACAAAATTGAATTTTCAGATTACTACGAGGCAAATTTTGAAGACATCGAAAAAATCAAAACAGTACTTAAGATTTCATCAAATGAACTGAAAGAAAAATTAGAGTTTATTGACAAAAGGCAAATCGAATTTGAAAATAAAGTTCAAAAGGTACTTGAAAATATGGAAATTCAAAATTCAAAACAGATTGCAAAATTAATGACGGGGAATAATTAAAAAGAAAAAAAATCTTCAACTTGATTATTTAGGAAAAATAGAATTTGAAATCGAATATTAGTCCCTCTAAAAATATATAAGCCATAAATGCAACTACTAAAAACTCATTACCACCCTAATATAAAAACCTTAGAGCATAAATCTGTTTTCACAAGATTAGCTACAAGAAGTATTACCCTTCAAGGCGATCATATTTTATTGCTTTACACCCAACGCTATGAAGACTTTAGTCTCCCAGGAGGAGGCCTAGACTCAGGGGAAGACAAAATCGAAGGAATGAAACGGGAATTGATAGAAGAAACTGGCGCCAAAAATATCAAAAACATAAAGCCATTCGGTGCATACGAGGAATTTAGGCCGTGGTACAAGCCTGACTACGATATTCAGCACATGATTTCCTACTGTTATACTTGTGAAGTTGATAAAGAACTTGGCAAATCAAATCTGGAAGCCTACGAAATTAACAATGGCATGAAAGCTATGTGGGTGAATATTTACGAAGCTATCGCACACAATAAACAGACAATGGCTACAAGTGCTAAAAAAGGAATGTCTATTGAGCGAGAAACCTATTTATTGGGGCTTATAGCTAATCGTATGACTGAAAGATAACTAAATCCATAAAATCATCATCCAAACACCATAAAAACGGGCCAAAGACCACTCAAAACAGTTCAAGTAGCTAAAAAAATAAGCTTCAAACCTATTTTTGGAGTGTTCGACCGTCATTTTCACCTCCAACAAGCAAAAAAAGACCTACTTGTAATACAATCCTTCCACAATAAAAGATTCTTAACATTTCCTTAACACTTTTTTCTAACCTTTCAGCTATTTTTGCGACCTTCCCGATAGATTTTGGGAGCAACTGACACATTTTCCGCCTTATCTGACACATTTTCCACGAAATTTTAACAATTTCTGCAAAAATGACCGATTCGTTGGCATGGAACGAATGTTGATGTTGAAGAAATGGTTTTAGCATAACTGAAAAGCTATTTCTAAGACCTAAAATGAAAAGTATTAAGAAAAAAGCGAGAATCAAACCGCTTTTTAATTAAAATTTTTCATTTTAATTTTCATTAAATATTATTTTTTAAACCTTATTTAAAGTTTAGACTACAATGAAGCCAATTAACGATCGAGTAGTTGTAAAACCTGCACCCGCTGAAGAGAAAACTAAGGGTGGAATCATTATTCCAGACACAGCTAAAGAGAAGCCTCAAAGAGGAGAAATCGTTGCTGTAGGTCCTGGTAAAGATGGAAACAAAATGACTGTTTCTAAAGGAGATATCGTTCTTTATGGCAAGTATGCCGGACAAGAATTGAATTACGAAGGTGAGGATTACCTTATCATGAGAGAAGATGACATTTTAGTTATTCTTTAGGACGGTGAACGGTTTACGGTAGACGGAACGGTTTGTAACAGTCCTCATTACCTTATAACCTCATCACCTCATTAAACTTAATTTTCAAACTAACAAAAAGGTAAAAAAATGGCTAAACAAATTAGCTTTGATAGAGACGCCAGAGAGAAGTTAAAGGCTGGTGTTGATGCTTTAGCGAATGCTGTAAAAGTAACGCTTGGGCCAAAAGGAAGAAATGTTGTTATTCAAAAAAGTTTCGGTGCGCCAGCAATCACTAAGGATGGTGTAACGGTAGCTAAAGAAATTGAATTAGAAGACCCTGTAGAAAATATGGGTGCTCAAATGGTAAAAGAAGTTGCTTCTAAAACTGCTGATGTAGCAGGTGACGGAACAACAACGGCTACTGTATTGGCACAAGCTATGGTAACTGCTGGTTTGAAGAACGTTGCAGCTGGAGCAAATCCAATGGATTTGAAAAGAGGTATCGAAAAAGCAGTGAAAGTAGTCGTTAAGCACTTGGCTGGCCAGTCTGAAGAAGTTGGAAAAGACTTCAAAAAGGTACAGCAAGTAGCAGCCATTTCTGCAAATAACGACGAAGAAATTGGTACTTTGATTGCTGATGCAATGAAGCGAGTAACTAAGGACGGAGTTATTACAGTAGAAGAAGCGAAAGGTACAGATACTTACGTAGAGGAAGTAATCGGTATGCAGTTCGATAGAGGCTATTTATCTCCATATTTCGTTACGAATGCTGAAAACATGGTAGCAGAATATGAGAACCCATATATCTTAATCCACGACAAGAAAATTTCCAACATGCAGGACATCGTTCCTATTTTGGAAAAAGTAGTGGGAGCAGGACGTTCTTTATTAATCATCGCTGAAGACATTGAGTCTCAAGCATTAGGTGTTTTAGTAGTGAACAGATTGCGTGCTCAGTTGAAGATTGTTGCTGTTAAAGCACCAGGATTCGGTGACAGAAGAAAAGCAATGTTAGAAGATATTGCCATTTTGACAGGAGGTACAGTTATCTCTGAAGAAAAAGGCTATAAATTAGATAGCGTTGAATTAGAGCATTTAGGAACTTGTGAAAAAATCACTGTAGACAAAGACAACACAACTGTTGTAAATGGTGCAGGAGATCAAGCACAAATTGATGCTAGAATCAACCAAATCAAGTCTCAAATCGACACAACAACTTCTGACTACGATAAGGAGAAGTTGCAAGAAAGATTGGCTAAGTTAGCTGGTGGAGTTGCTGTATTATACGTTGGAGCTGCAACTGAAGTTGAAATGAAAGAGAAGAAAGATAGAGTGGATGATGCTTTACACGCAACTCGTGCAGCAGTAGAAGAAGGTATCGTTGCAGGTGGTGGTGTTGCTTTAGTTCGTTCAATCAGCAGCTTGAGAAACATGAAAGGTGTGAATGAAGATGAAAATATCGGTATCGCTATCGTTAGAAAATCTTTAGAAGCTCCTTTAAGAACTATTGCTGAAAACGCAGGTGTTGAAGGTTCTGTAATTCTTCAAAGAGTTGCAAGAAGCAAAGGCGACATGGGCTACAACGCTAGAACAGACAAGTTCGAAAACTTGAAGAAAACTGGTGTAATTGATCCAACTAAGGTAACAAGAATTGCTTTAGAAAACGCTGCATCAATTGCTGCTATGATCTTGACTACTGAATGTGTTGTGAACGATAAGCCAGAACCAGATGCTGGTGGACACGGACATGGACACGGAATGCCAGGTGGCGGAATGGGCGGAATGATGTAAGATAAACGGTTCACGGTGAATGGTTGACGGTATACGGTTTTACCATATTCGACTTCCTTTTTCCTTGACATACGTTTTAAAATATAAAGCCTTCTCGAAGTAATTCGGGAAGGCTTTTTTGATTTTCAATTTTCAATTCAAAATTTTCGATTTTCAAAGACTTTATTGCTCTATAATTTGTAACTTCGCCAACCTTAAAACTACACTAAAAATATTCTTTCAATTTTACATTTTTCAAATTATTTTTTGGGGAAGGTATAAGTTGAAAACAATAAACTGAAAATTATAATGATCGATTACTCTGAGGCGTACATCAACAAAATTATTGTTCATAAAATTGGGAATAAAGCACACGAAGAAGGCATCGTTGTTTCGGACGAATTGGTGTTTCCAAATGAAGCATTGAGAGAGGTTTTGATGGAATATTTTTTAAAGCCATTTATCAAAACGACAGAGACTTACCAATTTGTACATAATGTAGATATCGGGTACAATGTCATCAATGATTTAGCAAAATTCGTATTTGCAGACCAAAACGATTTTAAGCTCAGATCAATAGACATACTTAAACACCTTTACGATCAATCAAATCATCCACACATAAAATCTGGAGACTTGTTTGTAGTTTTATTTGGTGATGTTTTAGTCAATGATGAATTGGTGGATACGATTGGTATATTCAAATCAGAAGACCGTCTACCCTATTTAGATGTCGTTCCAGATAAGGAAAACTTAGAAATCGTCAAACAACTTGGGATTAGCATCAAAAAGTTAGATAAAGGCTGTTTGATTTTTAATACGGATATTGAAAATGGTGCTAGGGTATTAAGTGTGGATTCAAATAGCTATGATGCAGAATATTGGCTAACCTATTTTCTAAATGTAGATTATATTCGAGATAGTAACTTTGAGACCCGTTCGTATTTAGAAATGTGTCGGTCATTTTCAGAAGAAGTCATTAAAGAAAAGGAAAGTAAGAAGGAACAAATAGATTTTCTGAATCAATCCATTGCTTACTTCGACGAAAATGAAATGTTGTTGAATAATGATTTCACGCAAACGGTCATTGAAGATGATGTTTTAAAAACGGAGTTTGCTAACTATAAAACAGAATACGAAAACGATAATGGCATCGTATTTTCAGAAACCTTCGATATTTCTCCTGTTGTTTTGAAAAAGCAAAAGCAGGCGATCAAAAATTTCATTAAACTAGATACTGGCATTCAAATTAAACTAGATTTTAGAAATCCTGATGCTAGTAGAGAGTTTTTGGAAAAAGGCTATGATGAAGAAAAACAAATGGCTTATTATAAAGTCTATTTTGGAGAGGAATTGGATTAACAAATAACTATTTACTAAAAAGATTTACCATTCATTTTTTATACCATTTAGATATTTAAGTGCATTTAAGCCGTGTTCTAAATGAACTTAAATATCTAAATGGTATAAAATTAAGTCTAATTAGTAAGGGGACTGAATAGTTAAAAACTAAACCGTCAACATGAAAGATTTAAGTAAAAAAGAGCTCCTTTGGTATTTACCTATTTTTTATTTTATCCTTTTAGCCCTCTGGGCATTTGTTGACAATGTTGTAAATGCAAGAACCCAAGTTGGTAATTTTCTAATTCCAAGTATAGTCCTACTCGCCTTATTGTTAACAAAGAATTATAGGCTACAAATTATTATTGGAGTAATTCTTCTTTTGTGGTCAGGTTTATTAATATTAGCTTATTTTTCTGATGCAGCTAAAATAGTCGTATTTGACGAAAAAGCCATTAACTTCCTTTTTTATGGAGGATTGATAACTTTATTGAATCTTCTAATGTCTATTTTACTGTTATTCAATGATCTACATTCTCACAGGAGAAAAATTAATGTCCCCTCTACCATGGAAACAATTATTTGATTTAAAATTATATTTTCGTTCGTCGAAATTTTCCAAACATTTTATCTAAAGTCTTTAGAAAGACAGAACATAATATGTAAATTAGCGTTTTAGAAAAGAAGAAAGAACTCACGAAATAAATTTAAATGGTAAACTCAACCAAAAAACTACTATTTTTTTGGGTAATGACATTCAGTTGTTGCTTTGGGTTCTTTACGCTTACTGCTCAGTCTGCTTATCTTTCAGTTGCTACCGTAGCTCCTTCCATCAATGATTCTATAGAAAGTTTAGTCCTTAAAAGTGTAGATGGTCCGTATTTATTCAGAGAACAGGGTAAGGCAAAATTAATCAATGTCGTAGAATCTGCTACCCAATTCCACATTGTAGAAGAAACATTAGAAATTACGAAAAATACAACGATTGAATGTACGGTTGACAATGATGATAGAGACGCCTTTTCTATCCCAATCATGGGTAAAATAAAATCTCCTAAAGCTACTTATAAAACTCCTAAAAAACTAATCTCGATATCTGATATTGAAGGGAATTTCAATGCATATTACAGTCTTTTAGTAGCCAATGGAGTAATGGATGAAAAATATAATTGGACTTTTGGAAAAGGGCATTTAGTATTGAATGGAGACTTTGTAGATAGAGGCAATAACGTCACCGCAATACTTTGGTTAACTTATAAATTAGAGCAAGCCGCAGAGGCAGCAGGCGGTAAAGTTCATTTTATTTTGGGTAATCATGAAGTTTTAAATTTAGAGGGAAAAACGAACTATGTCGATGAAAAATATATAAAACTCGCTAAGAAAATCACTGGGACGACTAATGAGACTATGGCTTTCAAAAATTTGATGAATGGGAATCAAGAATTAGTCCGTTGGATGAAATCAAAAAACGTCATAGAAAAAATAGGAAATATTTTATTTGTTCATGGAGGCATAAGCCCTGAACTAGTAAAGACAAGATTTGGTGTAGATAAAATCAATAGTATTATTAGAAGTCGCTTAAATAATGGGCCTTCGGGTGATAAATTTGATAGAATGGATCAAGATTTCTTATTCGCTAGTCATGGCCCTTTATGGTATAGAGGTTTAGCAATACCTTATCGAAATTATTATAAAAAATGTACTGATAAAGAGGTTTACCAAGCATTAAAACATTTCAAAGTAGATTATATTTCTATTGGGCACACCATTGCCAAAGAAGTGTCCTTAGACTACAATGGCAGAGTTATTCGAACGGACGTTAGTCATGGTTTAGAAAAAGGTTCGGAAAAATCCCAAGCACTTTTGATGGTAGATAATGAGTTATTTAGAGTTGATGCAACTGGTAAAAAGGTAAAGTTGTAAAGAAACTTTCTATTCAATAATCTCAACATAAGCGCCATGCACCCATTCGTGTTCCCCAATTCGTAACCATCTACCTTCTGTCTCTCGTATTTTTACTAAAGCACCATCCTGTAATTTTTTAACGATTGGAAAGTTAGTTCCTACTCCTTTTCGAACATTCAAAAATCCAGCATCCACTACCCTACCGTTTTTAATCTCTATTACTCTTATCAAACTATGGTAAGCCCATTTATTATCGTCTAACTGGTACCAATTACCTTGTTTGTTTTCGATAACTACATCGGAACCATCTGGCAATTGTTCGATTACAGGGAATTGCATACCTGGACCAGATCTCACATTAAGTCCAGTTGGATCTTCCACGACTCCCTGTTTTTGGGTAAACGTAATTTCTACGTAGTGCTTATGCACCCAATTATTATCTTCAATTCGATACCAATTGCCTACCTGCTCATATATTTCAACTTGATCGTCTTGATTCAAGACTTTAATAATCGAATATTGAATACCCGGTCCTTTTCGGACATTTAGATCGTTGGTATTAATTTTTCCTTGCTTTACAGGATGCTCAATTTGGAAACTTAAACCAGCATTGACGTCTCTTTTGAAGGCTTGCCAATCCTTTTCTTCAATCATCATCCGAGGACATAACTTCCCCGTAATATCATAATGTCGATAGAGTTCATTGATGGTAAAATTGTATTTGTTCAATAAAAATTGAGCGAGTTCTACTGAATTCTGGTAAGTTTTATCCCAATCTCCATCCATATTGACGCACATTTCAAAACCAATGGTAAAAAAATTGGGCGTCAAATTTCCTTCTTTGATTTCCATACCAATCGGCTTATAATATTTTGCCCCCACATGATAGCCCACTTCGCTATCTGGTAAACATTGGATAATGGATTGATCGTCTACAATATAATGTGCGGAAGCTTTCCTAGGCGTTGTATTAAAGTAATTTCGGTTGGCTCTGGCATTAGCACCCCATCCTGGGTTAGCAGTCCAATGGGCAATAATCCCCTTTAATTTTCTGATAGAATAAAATTGACGATTCCTTAGGGCAGGTCGATTCTGATTAGTTAGATAAGCCTTCGTGATTGGTAACATTTACTGGTGTTTCTTTACGTTTTCTCAATTAGTACCAAATGTAGGTAAAAAAAAATTAGTAGGCAAGGAAAAAGGAGGGCTAGAAGGATATACCTACCCACCTTTCTGCCTTTGACCTCTACACCTTTATACCGCTACTCCTTTGCACCTCTACACCTTTTTCATACCTTTGCAGAATGAGAATAGACATAGTATCTGTACAACCAAATTTATTAAAAAGTCCACTGGAACATTCCATTATGAAGCGGGCTCAGGACCGTGGTTTATTGGAAGTAGTGATCCATGATTTGAAGGAATATGGCTTAGGAAAAAATAATCAAGTAGACGATTATCAATATGGTGGTGGTGCTGGAATGGTGATGATGTGTGAACCAATAGCCACCTGTTTTGATCAACTTATGTCCGAGCGAAAATATGATGAAATCATCTATTTGACACCAGATGGCACTCGGTTAAACCAAGGTATTTCTAATCGGTTATCGCTTTATGAAAATCTCTTGTTTTTATGTGGTCATTATAAAGGCGTAGATGAACGGATTCGTCAAGAATACATCACAATGGATATTTCTATAGGAGATTATGTTTTGTCGGGAGGAGAATTACCTGCGGCTGTTTTGGTTGATTCTATCGGTCGATTGATTCCAGGGGTTTTGAATGATGAGACTTCTGCCTTATTCGATTCATTTCAAGATGATCTATTAGCACCTCCTGTTTATACTAGACCAGCAGACTTCAGGGGCAAAAAAGTACCTGATATTTTACTGAGTGGGCATGCAAAAAAAATTGATGATTGGAGAGACGAACAATCTTTTAAGCGGACAAAGGAACGTAGGCCCGATTTATTAAAAGATTATAATTCAAAGTAAAAAACTAATGCAGTTATGAAAATATACCACAACCCAAGATGTAGCAAAAGCCGACAAACATTGGCAATTATTAAAGAAAAAGGGATTGAACCAGAAATAGTACTTTATCTCAATACCCCTCCTACCAAAACGGAATTGCAGACAATTATTAACCAATTGGGTATTCAGCCTTCTCAACTTTTACGCAAGGGAGAAAAAGTTTATAAAGAAAATTTTAAAGGCAAGGAAATCTCTGAGAAAAAATGGATTGATTTGATGATAGCACATCCTAAACTAATCGAAAGACCGATTGTGGTTAAAGATGGAAAAGCTGTGCTTGGGCGACCGCCTGAGAATGTGATTGATTTGTTTTAGAATTTGATGGTTACGGGTCTAAGTGTTGACTTTTCCACACGGATTTGATTTCCACACGGATTTGATTTCCACACGGATTTGATTTCCACACGGATTTGATTTCCACACGGATTTGATTTCCACACGGATTTGATTTCCACACGGATTTGATTTCCACACGGATTTGATTTC
>CALDTJ010000604.1 GCA_937924145.1 uncultured Saprospiraceae bacterium | reverse complement strand
CAACTTATCTAAGCTGTTTGGTAATAAATCTAAGGCAATTTTAGGGGTAGTATTGACTAATGGAATGTCTGTTTCACTTACTTCATCTTCGTAGAAACCTTCGGAATCTACTGATTCATTCATAGTAATATTTGGAACACTCAATTTAATACTATTCAACCCTTCCGTATAGAGTTCTTGACTTAAAGTCGCCAATTTTGGCAGTGGATTATGGTCGGCTATTATCTCTTTCGCAGTAGGGCTAAAAGCTGCTAAAACAGGAAAAAGTAAAGTGTAAAAAATACCCCAATTCCATTGCTTAATTTTTAGAAATCTAAAATTATTTCCATTAAAATTAAGGATTGCTATGATGCGGGCTTTGGTCTGAGAAATTTTTGCCATCGGTAGCGCATTTTCACGCATCATTGATTGCCTACCTGACAACTGCCTTGCCATAGCAACCAACTGCTCGGCATAACTCTGACGGGCAACGCCTGCCCTGATTACGGCCTCATCACAAGCCTTTTCTCTTTCTAATAATTGTTGTTGTTTCATTAACCAAATCAAAGGATTATACCAATAAAGACAAACAGTAAATAAACCCAATGAATGCAACCAATAATCATTTCTTTTGATATGGGTCAACTCATGTAATAAAACTGTTTTTAAGTCTTCTGTTGTCCAATTTTCGGCTGACTTTGGCAGTAAAATCACGGGACTTATACCACCCCAAGTCATCGGCGTTTTAATGGCTTCACTCATCAGGATTTTTACTGGCTTTCGAGTAATTTTAGCAGCAAAATGCTTAAGAGGATTAGGCAAAGAAAAAACTAAACTATTTATTGTTATTTTGCGAATCTCATAAAATCCTAAAGTATATTTTATCAATAAAAAAACAAATCCTACCAACCAAATAATGAATAGTATTTGAAATAATGATATAGTTGGAATTGCTTGTGTTCGCTTATTCAACACATTACCGTTAGAATGTTGATAATCAGCACTTTGAATATAATTTTCTTCTTTAAGAATGATAGGCTCTTGTTGTATTTCTTCAGCAGCTACTACGGTTTCCGCTACTTTTTTACCTAAAGCCGTTACGGGTGTTTCCCTAATCTTAGTTTTCATTAGGGTCTCAGGCATTTCTACAGGAATAGTAGGTACTATCTCTGTCAAAACGGGTAGCGAAAGTAAGCCAATCATAGTCAGACTGATAATCCAGTGACGCAGCGTAGCCGTGGCTCGTTTTAACCCAAGTAAAACAATACCTGAGGCTATTAAAATAAGGGTTGATTTTATAGTAATATTGATTAGAAATTCCATTGGTCTTTAGTTTAAATAATAGAAAAATAGGGATAGCAAAGCCTACTATCATTCAAAAGAAAATAAACATGAAAAAATAAATTCCTACTTCTTTTTGGCTTGTTTCACTAAGGTCTCTAACTCATTTAGTTCTTCTTCCGTCATCTCTGTCTCGGGATCATTGATAAAGGTAGCAACAGCATCAGTCAATGACCCTTTGAAGAAAGTATTTAAGAGGTCTTTAAAAACATTTTTCCCCATACGCCCCTGTCTGACAACTGTGAAATAAATAAATTGGCGACCTTCTTTTTCGTGCATTAATTGCCCCTTATCTTCTAAAATCCTCAATAAGGTTCTGACGGTAGCATTGCTCGGATTATCTGGCAATAATTCCGTTACTTGGTTCGCTGTCAATCGGCCATTTTGGAAAAATAATTCCATAATTTGACGTTCTCTGCGACTTAAATTTTGAAAGGAAGTATGGCTCATGAATTCGGGTGATTTACTTACTGTTAATTTTTTAACACTTCAAAGGTGAGACAAAAATATGACAATGTCAAGCTATCTGTTAATTTTTTAACATTAAAATTTATTTCAAGGTGTTTTCCGATTAAATCACCTACAAATTCCCATAATAATCATCCATAAAAATCAACTGCTCGTCTATCCAAGCTTCAATAAACTCCATTTCTTCGGCTAAGGTCGTGGCTATCCCCCATCGCTCTCGTTCTCGTTCAAATGCGCCACTCTCTTCCATTTGGGTCGCATAATTTTGAAAATACTTTAACAATCGCTCTTTTGTAAAAATACCATTTCGAGCAGTCTGCCAACGGTCTTTTAACCGAGTTCTAAAATCTCCTGCATTGGTGCTTATTAAGCGATCAAAAAGATGGTTACTCAGTACAATATTAGGACGGACTTTAGTTTGGTCCCAAAATAGCCCCCAAGTAGCATCCAAATCCCAAGGCACAATGAAAAAGGGCTCATCCGTTTTGTATTTCGCCATAAAAATATTCTTCCCTCGATTATCATCTGCCCTCAATAGATTCATAAAAATATAATAGTTCACCGCATTATCAATTCGCAATTCACTGGCAATATTGGCAGTAAAAGCTTCATCCGAAGATGTTGTCACAAAGCGAGTGAAATCTGCCAGTGGTTCCCAAAAAATACCATCATCAGAAGGGTCTGGAAATTTTTGCTCCCAACCTTCCCAAGTTTCCTGTGTAGGGTCAAAATCCGTATAACTTTTAAAAGTCACGGCTGCACTCCAACTGACTGCCTTATACAAATAACCATAAGCATTATCTTCCTTGAATTTCTTAATTTTCAATTGCTTACGATCAATTCGCTCGGTTAGCATATAGACTCCTTGATAGTCCTTATTCAAAAATACTTCAACTAGTATACCCTCTGTGGCACTCTCTCCTTTCAGCTCTTTATCCTGATAATATAGTTGTTGAAAATCAAGCCAAATATCCGTAGAAACTCGGTTCCGCATCCGAGCGGGATCTATAAACATAGCATCTAAAATCCAATCATCATCATCCCGCATTCCTAGTAAAGGTTCGGATTGCTCATCTCTGCCGAGATCGTCTTCTTTCAACTCTAAACTGTAAGATTTTTTATCAAACCCTAGAGAACTTCCCCCTCTTGTTTCAATACCTGCGTAGCTAATAAAGGTTGATTCGGTCAAACCTCTTTGTTCATACGTCGGATCTTGCAACTGAAAATTAACGGTAATCTTCGGTTCATCCAAAATCACTTCGTTTGCATTTGTTTCGATTTGAACAACAGACAAACTTGTAAAAATCAACTCATAATCCACTCTATTCCCATCACAGGTTTTCACTTGGATAGTTATTGGATTATTGACTTTTACTGTGCCGAAATCATGGCTACTATTATTAACAATCGCTTGATTATTATGGGTAAGTTCTAACTTGTCTTCGCCAAACTCAATGGTCGGTTTAAATGCTACCTCTAAAGCTGGTAACGGGTAGTAAAAAGTATTCGAAGAGACGTCTAAGGCACAATTATTCCCGTCTATTTTTAGAAAGGTCAAAAAGCAAGTATCTTTTGGTATCACTGGAGGATTTTCCTCTACCGACATAAAACCATCATCGCAATTAATTGATAAACAACTAATTAAACCCAAAAAAAAGAATAAGACAATATTTTTAAATTGAGTCATAATGGGATTTTATTTAAGACTTCTGATAAAATCGACAGTATTTTTACGGAATTGAACACTACTTGTTCCTAAAGAAAGCGGTGCTTTTGTAGCACCTCTTTCTTTAAGTCAATTCTAAAAAAAGAACATTTTTGCCACTATAAGAAGAAGGTGCTATTAATCCCGATAGCTATCGGGAGCCTTCTTCGGCTAAGAATCCGCAGCCAATAATAACTCTTCCTTGTGTGCTTCTAAAACTTTGATAATAAAACCTATCAATTCACCTAATTCCCAGCCTAATAATTCTGCTCCCTTTCTTACTTCATCTCGATCCACTTTTGCCGCAAATTTTAAATTCTTAAATTTCTTCTTAACTGATTTTACAGACATCCCCTCTATCTTGGTCGGTCTAATCAATGCAGCCGCTACTATAAAACCCGTTAGTTCATCTGCTGCTACGATGGCTTTATCTAAGATAGAATTCCGAGGAACATTCCATTTAGTATAATGTCCAGCTATCGCATGTGCAATTTCTGTTTCCCCCATCTCATTCAACTGCTTGACGATAATATTCGGATGCTCCTCTGGGTATTTTTCATAATCTGCATCATGTAATAAACCTGTCACAGCAAACTTATCCGCATCTTCTCCCAAATGTTTCCCCAATGCCTCCATGACTAATTCCACGGTTCTAGCATGACGCAATAAAGATGCTCCTTCAGTATAGGAAGCTAAGATTTCTCTGGATTTTTCTCTGGTTATCATATTTTTTAATTTTAATTTTTCTCTCTCACCCTCTCACTTTCTCACCTCTAACATTCGTAAAACTAAACAACTTCCAAACAAAAACAAAAAGGGCGTACAACTGAGCTAATACTCGCTATACACCCCTTATACATTTTTCAAAAGCTATGCTTCACCTTACCATAGGTGAAAGCCTTTAAAATTAATGAGAAAAAACCTTACGTAAGGTGTTTTTAGTTGCTGGTTGCTGGTTTTTAGTTACTGGTTGCTAGTTGCTGGTTGTAAGCGTAACTAGTAACCAGCAACCAGTAACCAGTAACCAGCAACTAGCAAACCAGCCTATCTTTCGGATAATATCAGTTCCTTCGCTACACTCTTTCCATCTTGCTTGATTTGCATATAATAGGTTCCTGCTCCGTTTTGTGCTAAATCCGCCGAATCTTCAAAATCACCAGAAAAACTTCCTAGATCATAGTTATAAATATTTCTTCCTGCACTATTATATATGTCTACTACTGTATTTCCTTGACTAGAAAGCTGGAATTTGATATCAAAATGCCCTGTGCGCTCGTTTGGCTCAACACTCAAGCCTGATATATTTAAATTATTTTGTCTAGAAATCTCAACTCCATCTGGCACACCACCACCAACCGTTCCAATTTCTACCTTCATATCTTTGACATCTCTACTTCGGATATTTTCATCTCCGTCACTGGTCCAAACGTCAACTCTGGTAGAAGTCGGATTATCCTCATCACTGTCATAATGATAAGAGTAGCTTTTGTTTTTACTTTTATTTTTGCTCTTGTTTTTGCTACTCCAAGTAGTAGTGGTAGTAGTTGTTGTTGTACGACTTGAGCCAGAATTATATTTTGTATCAGCATAAGATCTAATAATTCCATTCGCACTTCGCTTTTCTCCGTCTCTTGTGTAGGTCACTACCATATCATTTCCAACAACCATCATATCAATCGCCGAACCTACATCGGTCCAATCCAAAACAGGATAACCATTGATATGGCTGATCACATCCCCATTTTGTAAACCAATACTTTTAGCGGTAGAATTGCTCACGACGTTAACTTTTACACCAAATGCATCATCATCCCAGCTTTTACTCCGTTGCTCAATCCCTAAAAATGGGTCTTCACTTTTGCTTTTCTTCTTGTATTCTGCCTCCGAACGAGTTCCCAACCTTACTTTTTCAGCATATTTATTACCTTTTCGATAAAAATGAACCATCACTTCATCTCCTGGATCATACTTTCTCAACAAAGAAGTCAAAGATCTCCCTCGATCTGTCCGATATTCATCTATACCATAGATATAATCAAAGGGTTGTAGACCTGCTCTTTCAGCAGCCGTATTGCCAATAACGCCCGTTACATAACTGCCTTCCGAATTATCGAAGTCTAACATTTTCGCTTTTTTTTCAGAGATGCCATTGGAATATATACCTAAAAAAGGAGTCTCATAACAGTCATCGCATTGAGCATATAGCCGCTGCCCTCCAATATTAACAACTAGAAAAAGCGCAATCAAATATTTAATCATCTTGAAATGGTTTAATAATTTAGGTATTTGAAGGGTAATTCTTGCAACTTGACTCCTTCAATCCTAAGTTTATGTATTTATATATTCACTAAACTTACTGAACCTTACTATTTTGATAATAGCAAAAAATGAATAGATAGTAAAATGAGTAAATAAAGGATAATTGTTTCAAAACTAGGTTATTCGACTCCAATTTTGGACATTCTTAAATCATTTATTCATTTTCTCATATACTCATTTTAGCAAAAAAAATTGTAAGGTAAAGTAGACTAAATTAATAGACAATACTAATAATAATGGGTTGCTTCGAATTACTTTTTTTAAAATATTTTTAATAATTGACCAAACTGTAGGAAATCCTTTGCTTTAGAAATTGGAATTTACCTCTCTAAACCCTATCTAAACTTGTATTCTGATGTATCAAGAATCCAATAAAAATGGTTCAATTTATTTTTATTCTTAAGACCAAAACGATGCAAATTTCTATAAAATCTAAAAAAATCTAAAAATGTGGATAACTTTTTATTTTAAAACAGATTTTTAGAAAATTACATTTTTTTACTATTTATATAAACAATTAATTATCAATTAAAAATAATTGTAAAATTTATTTAATGTATTTTTATTCTCAACAACTATAAAACCTAATTATATAACGTCTTGAATTCCAATCAAAAAGCTTTTCATCTGTCGGTTAATTGGCATTGCTTGTTCTTTGTTTTTTTAGCATGAGTGATAAAAAAATGTGAAAATATTTTAAAAACAATTTGTTTTAATAAAAAATATTGTTTTATATTTGCACTATCAGTAAAATAAACAAACGTCCAAAAAGCGTTATAAATAAAGGGTTCTTGATTTTTTTTATAAAAAAATTTTGTTTTGAAAATCGAACCTCATAGTTTTGCGCGGATTTTTTTTCAAAGCACATTTAAAATTTTTCAAAATGAACAAAGGAGATTTAATCAGCAAAGTAGCAGAAGCTGCTAACTTAACAAAAGCTCAAGCTACAGACGCAGTAAACTGTGTATTAGGTAGCATCGAATCTACATTAAAAGAAGGCGACAAAGTTGCTATGATCGGATTTGGTACTTTCACTGTTTCTGAGCGTCCAGCTAGAACTGGTAGAAACCCAAAGACCGGAGAAGCTATTCAGATCAAAGCTAAGAACGTTATCAAGTTTAAGCCTGGTAAAGAATTGGCTGCATCTGTAAACTAATTAGTTTTTCTAATTAGCACTTACGTGTAAAAAGATATGGGGGCAAACTGACTTTGGTTGGTTTGCCCTCTTACGTT
>CALDTJ010000603.1 GCA_937924145.1 uncultured Saprospiraceae bacterium | reverse complement strand
CCTAGAATAAAATTGACGGTCACACCACCTAGCATGATAATCAATCGCTGCCAAGCTGGCTTAGACCGAAATTCCCAAGGCTGCGGAGGCAACTTCATTTGTTCTCTATCCATACTTTCATCAATCATCCCTGAGATCTTCACATAGCCCCCCAAAGGCAACCAGCCAATACCATACTCTGTTTCTCCTTTTTTGAACTTAAATAATTCAAACCAAGGGTCGAAGAATAAATAAAATTTTTCTACTCTAGTATTGAACCATTTGGCTGGGAAGAAGTGTCCCATTTCGTGTAAAACAATTAAGATAGACAAACTCAAAAAGAGTTGCCCTGCCATAACCACAGTATCCATGTGTTATTTTAATTTAAAACCCGCCAGCCTGACGGCTAGTCGGGCAGGTCTAAAATTTAAAATCTAAAAGGAAAAGGTGTCGGACACTTTGAAAGTGTCTGACACCTTCTACACTTTAATTTTTGAACTAACTTTTCACCAGTAAAACGATAGATTTTACTCCATTGTTTTGGCTTGCATGCAAAAGTAGCATATTTTTGGTGTATTATTCGGTTGTTAGTTATCAGTTATCTCTTTTAGTTCTATCCTACTGACAACGGATAACTAACAACCGTCAAACTGACAAATATGATATTATTCTACACGAACTACATTGATGGAAATATTGCCCGTTTGGATCAAGATCAAGCTCGGCATTGTGTACAAGTTTTGCGCAAAAAAGTAGGGGATGCCATCTCTTTTGTAGATGGAGAAGGTGGATTTTATGAGGGCATTATTCAGGAAACGGGAAAGAAAAAATGTGTCATTCAAATTCTTCAAAATAAACAGGGCTTTAATAAGCGACCTTTTAACTTACACATTGCCATCGCACCCACCAAAAATATCAATCGCTTAGAATGGTTTTTGGAAAAAGCAACCGAAATAGGGATCGATGAAATCACTCCAATTATTTGTCATCATTCAGAAAGACGGCATTTAAAAACAGATCGGCTGAGAAAAATTATTGTTGCCGCCATGAAACAGTCGCTCAAAGCCTACCTTCCAATTTTGCACGAACCACTTTCTTTTAAACAATTCATGCAGTTGCATCGTACCACCGAAGTGAAATATATTGCCCAAGGAGCAGAAAGTATTGCCCTAAAAGACAACTACTCTATGCAAAAAGACGTTTTGTTATTAATCGGACCAGAAGGCGATTTTTCTAAAGATGAATTGGCTTTAGCTTATAAAAATGGGTTTCAAGGGGTTCACATGGGCAAAAATCGCTTGCGAACGGAGACTGCGGGAATTGTGGCTTGTCATACTTTGAATTTATTGAATGAGTAGAAACTAGGTATCAGGTATCAGGTTTCGGGTTCAAGGTTAGACTTTGACCGTTACATGAGTTAAAGCCTTAGCAAATAATTATAATATACACGTTACTATTCACAACGTAGATTTACTATGAGATTTATTTTACCATTTCTTTAAGTTCATTTCAGGTACGCTCTAAATGTTCTTCAATGTCTAAATGGTAAAAAATAAGTCTAGCTAGTTATAATGCTGAATAGTTACATCTACATTAAAAAAATACGGATGAAAAATATAATCTTATCATTATCTACCCTTTTTCTAATTTTTGGTTTTACCGCAAATCATCAAAACACTGCTGCCCTAAAAATGGGTTTACTAAAGTATAACGGCGGTGGAGATTGGTATTCCAACCCTACTGCCCTACCCAACTTAGCTGGCTTTTGTAATAAAGAATTAGGGACTAATTTCGACAGAGATTACGGTACGGTGGAAGTAGGCAATGCCGCTTTATTCGATTATGCGTTTTTGCACATGACGGGGCATGGAAATGTTGTTTTCTCAGATTACGAGGCAGAAAATTTAAGAAATTACTTGATTGCAGGCGGATTTTTGCACATTGATGATAATTATGGAATGGATCCTTATGTGCGAGCGGCGATGAAAAAAGTATTTCCAGAACAGGAATTCATCGAGCTACCTTTCGAGCATGAAATTTATCACCAAAAATTTGAATTCAAAAACGGTTTACCCAAAATTCATAAACATGATGATAAACCAGCACAAGGTTTTGGTTTATTCCATGAAGGAAGATTGGTTACTTTTTACTCTTATGAATCCGATTTAGGAGATGGTTGGGAAGATCAAGAAGTACACAAAGATACACCAGAGGCAAGAAGAAATGCGCTGCAAATGGGCGCTAATATTATTCAATATGCTTTTGAGCAATAGGACGAGTTGCGGGTTACGAGTTGCGGGTTACGAGTTCAACACGCAACACGCAACCCGCAACACGCAACACGGCTATTTCACCACTTTCAAGCTCAAATCTAAACTCATCGCAGAGTGCGTCAAAGCACCAACAGAAACATACTGCACACCAGATTTAGCGATTTCTCTGACGGTATAGATATTGACCCCACCAGATGCCTCTGTTTCAAAACGTTCGCCAATTGTCGCTACTGCCTCTTTTAAGATGGGTACTTCAAAATTATCTAGCATAATTCGATCAACATTACCGACCGCTAATACTTTGTGTAATTCCACTAAGTTTCTAACTTCTACAGTAATCGGTAGTTTTAAATCATTTATTTCTAAGTACTTATTGACTTCTAAAATCGCCTCCTGAATACCTCCACAGGCGTCAATATGGTTATCTTTTATCATAATTCGATCATATAGACCATAGCGATAATTGGAACAACCACCTACTTTTACTGCCCATTTCTCTAAAAACCGCAATAAAGGTGTTGTCTTACGAGTATCTAATATAGTAACGGGTAAATCCTCTACCTCGAATTTAAATCTATTGGACATGGTAGCGATACCACTCATTCTCTGCATGGTGTTTAGTACCAAACGTTCTGCTTTTAATAAAGCTTGAGAGTTACATTCTACGTTAAAAGCAATTTCACCATAACGAATCGCCTCTCCATCTTTTTTAAAGAGTTCTATCGTTGCCGTAGGATCTACTTTTTTAAAGATGCGCTCAGCCAGTTCGATTCCAGCAATAACGCCATCATCTTTTACCAGTAATTTTGCTTTGGTTCTCGCATCTGCAGGAATGCAGGCTAAGGAAGTGTGATCGCCATCTTGAACATCTTCTTCTAAGGCACGATCAATGAAAGTATTTATATAGTCTTCAGTAATAAGTCCGCCAGTCATTTTTTTGTCTTTTGTGTTTCTCGGCTGTAAAATAGGTGTAATTCTAGCCTCTTTTTTTGAAAATTCGGACGAAGATAAGCAATTTAGGCATTAAATGCTCAAGTAACAGCGAATTCATTCGCCGAATAAAAATATTAAGTATGCCGAATAAATCCGTCGATATTTTTAAAAAAGAAAACCAAATCGAATCGTAATACTATTAATTGTTGCCTTAGAATTTTCTCTCGTCATATCTGCTTTCAGAGCTGCATCGTCCGTTACATCTGTAAAACCTTGTCGATAAATAATACCTGCAATCAGAGCTGTATTTTCGGACAAAGCATATTGAATACCGCCACCAAACCCCCAAGTGAGATTAAATAGGTTGACATCTTCCGTAATATTTTCCCGCTCTCGGTCTAAGCTTGAAGTCCCTTCGACATCTCCCCTAGCTTGTAATTTAAAGCCTAAGGAAAAAAGAGGAATTTCTGCAAAATAGCGTAAGTAGCCAAATTCTCTAGTTCGCATTTTTAAACCAAAAGGTATCTCTAGATATTGAATATGATATTTCAAGTTTACACCGTCAGGCAACTCATTTAATGCCAAATCACTTAATTCAGATTTAGGCCAAAAATTACCGCCTTGCTCATGACGCAAAGTTCCACCTTGATTGAAAGCGAAATTTAATCCACTTACAATGGCATAGTTCTCCCGAAAATAATACTCACTCATCATCCCCAACTTCAGGCCCAAATTCGTACCATTTCCATTAATTAGGTTATCATCGGTTGTCATCCAACTAAAGGAAGGACTCAATTGAAAGCCCAATCTTAATTCTTTATCAAAATCGAAATCTAATTGACTAAAGCCAATTGTAGTCATTACCGAAAAAAAGGTGAGAATTAATACAATTTTTTTCATTCTATATTTGTTGTTTCTGTAGCGCCAAGTTCCAACTTGGCAACATTTTTTTAAGTACCAACCAAGCTAGAGCTTGGTCCTACAAAACGCACAAAAGCACTATTTTATGCTAAAGACTAATAAATTAATTCTTTTTATAATATTATTAATCAATTTCAGCTTTTTTATCAGCTGTACAGATGACAAAGATAAGAACATTCCTGATGTTAGCGGAGTAGAAGTCGAGGTAAAAGTGAATCGATTTGAACAAGACCTATTTGCTATTGACACCAGTGATGTAGCAGCAGGAATAGCCTCATTAGAAAATAAATATCCAGACTTCACTGATTTTTACTTAACTAGAGCTTTGCAAATCAAAAAACCTTGGGATACGACAGGTGCTTATAGGGAATATACCAGAGGGTTTTTAACTTATCCCTTTGTGAAAGAATTAAACCACAAGGTTGATTCTGTCTATGGTGATTTTAGTCAAGTAGAGAAAGAGTTAAAGCAAGGTCTGCAATTTTATAAGTACTACTTTCCTGAGAAAGAAATTCCAGAGTTCTACACTTTCATCTCTGAATTTAGTTATGGAATCGCTATCCCACCTACGGGAAATTCAGTCGCAATTGGTTTAGATTTATTCTTAGGGCCAGATTATCAACCTTATTATTATCCACCACTTAGTCTCCCTAAATACATCACTCGAACCAATGATAAAAAACATTTAGCTACAAAGGTCATGAAGGGCTTAGTGGAAGATTTAACAGGCGCTGTTGAAGGCAATAAGTTTATAGATCACATCATCCAAAATGGGAAAAAATTATACGTCCTCGACCACTTAATGCCTTATCAACCAGACAGTATCAAATTGGGCTATACTGCTCA
>CALDTJ010000602.1 GCA_937924145.1 uncultured Saprospiraceae bacterium | reverse complement strand
GTCGGTTTAGACGCAGATATCAAAAGAATTCCTAAGCATTTATTAGACAAAAAAGACCCAATCTTTGAGTTTAACAAACAAATTATTGATGCGACCAAAGACCTTTGTGTAGCCTACAAACCCAATATTGCTTTTTATGAGGCATTAGGCGCTAAAGGTTGGGAATCATTGGCTAAAACATTGGACTATATTCCAAAAGAACATTTTACAATTGCGGATGCCAAGCGAGGAGATATTGGAAACACATCCAGTCTATACGCCAGAGCCTTTTTCGAAACAATGGATTTTGATTCGGTAACAGTTGCCCCATACATGGGGGAAGATTCTGTTAAACCGTTTTTAGAATTTAAAGATAAATGGGTGATTCTGTTGGCATTGACTTCTAATAAAGGAAGTAATGACTTTCAATTTACCGTACAGGAAAATGGAGAGCCATTGTATGAAAAAGTGATGCGTAAAGCGATGACTTGGGGAAATCCAGAAAATCTCATGTTTGTAGTTGGAGCTACCCATCCAGAAAAATTTACAGAAATTAGAGCTATTGCCCCTGATAATTTTCTCTTAGTACCTGGTGTAGGCGCACAAGGTGGCGATTTACAAGGCGTCATGAACTACGGCGCAAATAATATGGGTGGATTATTAATAAATTCTTCCAGAGGTATTATATTCGCAGGGAGCGGAGAAGATTTTGCGGAGAAGGCCAGAGCATCCGCTTTGAAAATGCAGCAAGGAATGGCTGTGAAGTTCTAGTTGCTGGTTGACTGGTTGCTAGTTTTTAGTAGGAAGAATATTATTTAAACAAAGGCTGTCGATTGTCAAACCGTTTACCGTCAGCCGTGAACCGTGAACCGTCTATGCCACAAGACTACGAAAGAATCACCGAATACGAGGATAAAGAATTCCCAGATTTATTCAGAGAAATGCCCACCTTAGGCTCGCAATTATCCTGTCCCAATTGTGAATCAGAAATCTTTTCAGACGATATTAATATCGACAAAGCTATTGCTAAATGCAGTAACTGCCATACCGTTTTTCCTTTTGAAGAAGAAGTGAAAAAGAAAAGTAGAGGAGGCAGAAGAAAAGAAGTCTTTCAGCCAGAGGGGATTGAGATGTTCCGTTTGCGGAGTGAGTTGAATATTGACTATAAGTGGAGAAATACGCAATCTACCAACTATTTTATGTTGTTCTTTACGATGGTTTGGAATGCGATGATCCTACCTTCGGCGTTTGCTGCGGTGATGAGTGGGGATTTGATTTCCTTATTGTTTATGAGTATTCATATTGGGGTAGGGGTTTGGTTATTGTTGGGCCAATTGAGTAAGTTCATTAACTCTACTTTTATTACCGTAGATGAACATTATTTGATAATTGAAAACCGACCAATTAGTAATCCTTGGTTTAAAAATAAGCAGATTCCCGTTAAAAATATTGAACAAGTTTTTGTCAAAAAGAAAAATACTGGGAGTGTCAATGGTAATCCTACCTATGGTTATTCCGTTGTTGCTATTGAAAAGAGAACGAAACGAGAGATTCCTTTAATCGAGGGGATGAGTAAGTCTGATAAAGCTCTATTTATCGAACAAGAAATCGAATACTTTTTAGGTATTGAAGATCGACCAATTCGTGGAGAAGTACGTATTTAAATAGAAAGAAGGGACTTATTTAATGATCAATTCTTGATGCTACAACAACTTCGCACTTTTATAGGAGCACTTTTTTTATTTTTTCTTAGTCTTGTCATTGGGACTATCGGTTTTATGCTGATTGAGGATTATGTGCTGATTGATGCCTTTTACATGGCGGTTATTACTATATCGACCGTGGGATTCTCAGAAGTTGAAGAACTTTCTACGTCAGGTAAATTATTTACTGCCCTATATATTATTGTCAATCTAGGCATTTTTACCTACATCATTTCTGTTTTGACCACTTACCTTTTTGAAGGTAAACTAAAATCTGTTTTCAAAAATATTATGACTGACCGAGAAATTAGTAAACTCAATAATCACGTCATTGTATGTGGATATGGAAGAAATGGTAGCCAAGCCTGCGAAGAATTATTGAAAGCAGGGAGAGCGTTTGTAGTGATTGAGAAAGATCCATCTAATCATAATATTCCTCCAAATCCAGATTTTCAAATACTGATTGCTGATGCTACTTTTGATGATAATTTAATATCGGCTGGAATAGAACGAGCTAAGGAAATATTAATTACTACACCTTCCGATGCATCCAATGTTTTTATTACTTTGACTGCTCGTGGCTTAAATCCAAATATTAATATAATTGCTCGTGCCGCTGAAAAGAAAACGGAGTCAAAATTATATCGAGCGGGCGCCAACCATGTCATTATGCCCAACTACTTAGGGGGGACATTTATGGCTCAAATGGTGACTAAACCAGTTGTCATAGAGTTCCTTGATTTATTGACAACCAGAGGTCGAGATCAGCAAAAATATAAGTTGGAAGCCGTTAGTTATAATGATCTAAAACCCATTTATCGGGATAAAACCTTAGCAGAACTTAGAATTAGAAGCCTTACTGGAGGAAACGTAATTGCGGTCAAAGATAATGTGAAAGGCATGATTCCAAATCCTACGGCTGACACTTTTATCGGAGTTGATGATACCATGATTATTCTGTGTTCGGAAGAAAATGCTAAAGACGTTATACGAACTTTAACTGGGAAATAATCGCTACTTATTCACCACATTTTGTGGATTTCCTTCTAAAAATGCCTTAATATTTTCACTAACTATTTTAATTAATCTTGTTCTAGATTCTTTGGTTGCCCAAGCGTGATGTGGTGTAATCAGACAATTAGGCGTTCCCAATAATAAGTGATCTTTTGGCGGTGGTTCTTGCGATAATACATCCAATCCTGCTCCTGCAATTTGCCCCGTTTCTAAAGCTATTTTTAAATCTTGTTCATTGATTAAGCCCCCTCTACCTGTGTTTATCAAGTAACTAGAAGATTTCATTTGTGATAAAGTAGAACCGTTAATAATTCCTTCATTGTTAGCGGTTAATGGTGCATGTAAGCTAATCACATCACTTTTTTTCCAGAGCGTTGCTAGATCGACAATTTGTACTCGCTTATTTGCTGCTGCTCTGTTACTTCTTCTAACGGCTATTACTTTCATACCAAATGCTAAGGCAATTTCTGCCACCTTCTGCCCAATTTTTCCATAGCCGTAAATGCCCATTGTTTTACCTGATAATTCCATCATTGGACTTTTCCAATAACACCAATCTACCGAATTCGCCCAGCCATTTTGTTGGACGTCCGCATTGTGTAAACCGACTCTATTGATGAGTTCTAGTAATAATGCAAAAACGTGCTGCGCTACGGAAGGAGAACTATACCCAACTGCATTACAAACGGTGATGCCTAATGTTTTTGCTGCTTTGACGTCGATGTTGTTATAGCCTGTAGCTAAGGTGCAAATAAGTTTTAAATTCGGGAGTTGTACTAAATCTTTTTGATTTAATGTCCTTTTATTGACGATGATGACTTCTGCATCCTTTGCTCTTTTTATTAATTGTTTGTCTGTGGTTCTATCGTAAATTTTTAGAGAGCCTTGTTGGGCTATAATGTCCCAACTTATGTCGCCTGGGTTGGCTACGTGTCCGTCTAGGATGACTATTTTTGGCATATTTTTATTTTTTATCATCGGGGTTTGATATTACGTTTCATAGGATTTTATCCTATATTTTTAGGGTTTTCACTCTAAGCTAAGCTATTTCGCTCTTTCAGGGCTTTCAAGTCTGCAAACTGCTCACTGCTTACTGCTCACTGTTTACTGTTTACTGCTCACTTGACGTGTTTTCCTACTTCCCAGCCGCTTTTTGCTAGATGTTTTTCTGCGAAGGCTATGGCTCCTTCTTCTAGTTCTGTTCCGAAGGTATCATTCCAGCGATTTAGGAAACCGAAAAGGGCTATGGTTGCTCCTAAATCTACTATTTGTTTTTCGCTGAAATGTTTTCTTAATTCGGCAAAATGTTCTTCTGTGACGGCATTGGGGACTTGTCCTGCGGCAAAGCCAAAACGGAGGGCTGCTCGTTCGGATTCGTCAAATAAAGGGCTATTTTCGAAGTCCCAGACTGCCTCAATTTTTTCGATAGAGGCTCCGTGATTGTGTGCCTCTCCAATCGTGTGTGCTTGACAATACCTACAACCACTGGCATTACTCGATACGTGAGCTACCAGATTTTTCAAGTATAAAGGCGCACGTTCTTTGTCTTTTATATTTTTTGCGGTCCACCCCATATTTTTAAAGGCGAGTTTGATAGCTGCGAATGGAGATAATTGCCCTGCTTGTCCAATTATATTAACGGTCAACATACCAAAACTGCCTACTAATGCAGGTATTCTACCCATTATTTTGATGGAATTGGGGACAAAGCCCATTCCTTTTTCGGCGGCATCCATAATTGGTTGAATGGCATCTAAATCTTTTCCTTTAAGTGGCTTTAGCTTGGACATAAGAAAATGGTTGGTGGTACACAGCTAGGGGTACACGGATTAAATAAATTGGTAAGCCGAAATTAATGAATTAAAGAAGAAATAAAAAATTAGATGACTTTTTCACAAACTAAAATAGCCAATTTGTCATCATTTAAAGTCGTTGCAAATAAATAACTATTTCCACCATCTTTAGTACCTAATTTCTTTTTGATTTGAGCGACACTGTAAGGAAAATTACGAGTAGTAATATTCGCTTTTTTCTTTTCTAAATGAGGAGCAATTGCTTTTTTATTAAAAGGCTCAACGGCTTTACAAATAAAGCTACGTCCAGGGAAGTTTTCGACTAATTTTTCGGAGGTGTACAAATGCGTATTAGCGTGAAGTTTGCTTAAATTGAAATCAATAGCGATTTCGTTGAATAAACCTGCTTTTAGAATAGCTGTATTAGGTTCGTAAATATACGTTTGTGGTAAACTATAATTGAGGTTTTCAAAAGTTCGATTAGCGGTAGATTTATAAATAATCTCTTTATCATTTTTTCTTAAATCTACGCATTGAGTACTAAAAGCAGGAGGTGCTTTCAAAGCACCTCCTGCTTTGGATGCGCCTAAAATTAGTAGCAACTCCTTAACTTCATTTTGCACCGCTAAAACAATTACTTTTTGTACTGTACCTAATTGCTGGATTGCTTGTTGAATATCCAACATAGGAGATACTTTGACCAGTACATTTTTTGTTTTCTCAAAAAGTAGGTCTTTGATTTCTAATAAATTAGGAAAGTAGCCCGCTAGACCAATTTTTCGCCCACCAGCAGCATCTCTACGAGCAGGGTCCAAATAAATCCAATCAAATTTTTGAGTGGTATTTTCTAGAAATTCTAAAGAATCACCATTTGCGGGTATGATATTTTTTGCATTTAAAACTTCAAAATTATGTTTAACTATTGAGAATAATTCTGGATTTTTTTCGAGGTAGGTAACTTGTTCAATTGTCTTAGAAAAGTGATAACTATCTACACCAAAACCGCCTGTCATGTCTAATAAGGCTTTGCCATTAACTAGATCGGCTTTCCAGCGTGCCGTTTTTTCAGAAGAACTCTGTTCTACTGATACCTTTACTGGATATAAAACTTGTGAATGGTTAAAAAGAAAAGGGAGTTTATTTTTTGCTTTCTGTTTGCCGTAAAGTTGGTTAAGGACAAAGCGATTGTCATAGCCTTCCACTAACACTTTTTTGAAAGCTAATTGTGCAAGATTTTTGTTGTAATTTTGCTGTACGAATGCTTGAAGGAGAGATAAATTTTCACTAGTCAATTAAGCCTCTTTTTAAGTATTTTTTAATAGGCAAAGATTTCTTCTGCTTTAATTTCAAAATCAACTAAAGCAGGTTGTCCACTACAAATTCTTTTGCCACTACAAATAGATACTTCATTAGGTGCAGTATATACATGCACTTCGTCTAATTCTGGGAAAATGTGCCAAACGACTTTTACACCTGCGGCAAAATACTCTAAAAGTTTTTTATAGACTTGACCTTTGGTGTCAGTTGGAGAAATAATTTCACCGACCCACTGAGCTATTTGATTATTTCCTTTAGTCATTTCTGGAAGTTGTCTACCAAGAAATATAGCTAAATCTGGTCTTCTATATTGTATTTTGCTTGTCCACATGTCTATCGGTCTCAGAACGCCTCCTTCTTTAAAAACCCTAGTTTGGTAAAAACGACGAGAAAGAACGTTCACTATACTTAATTCTGATTGTTTTCTACTCTCTGTTCTCTCAATAATACCATTATTCCATTCATACTTAAATTGGTCTTCTGAATCATAATATGACTTTTTATATTCTTCAAAGGAGGTAAAAGTATCTTTTGGAACAATCGGCATAGTTTCCTTTTTAATAAATTCAAATATTTTCAGTAAGGAACTAAAATAACATTTAACTAATTACTTAATCTATCTTCTTCACCCGCTCCTTCAACAAAGCAATAATTTCTTCTTTAGAATTATAAGTATCACCAATATTTACCACATAATTGGCTAAAGTACCATAAGCCTTGACCATCAATAATGCCCAGATTGCAAAGTAGTCAATCCCTTCAAAAACAATAGATTTATGAGCGATATACTGATCGATATTTTTCTGAAAATCTTCAGGCATATCCGTCCAATGCATGTGTGGCTTTAGGTGATGACCGATGTGATACCCATCATTAAAGCACTTCTTGTTATAGACCGTATTGATACAAGTAATACTGTTCAAATAACTATTTTCTGGTTGACTAGCATCAATAAAAGCATGTTGTGCCCAGTTGCCAGACATCATGGCAAAACGAACAATAATCGTTGGTAAAATGAAGACCAAAAGCGTAGCTTGCCAATTGAAATACAACATGACTGCCCATATAGCTAAGAACGTTAATTCACCCACCATCGCCTGTTTCATAAACTTCTTCTTGTTCGTATCTCGATGGTACATCACTAATTGAATCACTCCTAAAAACAAGAAGTGAATGAAATAATGTAGATAATGCAAGACATTATCCCGCTGATATTTCATAGTAGAACTTAAGTCAGGTTCTAGATTTGCCTCAGCGTGATGCATGCCGATATGGTGCGCAAAATAAGTGTCAGGAGACTGTCCCATAAATGGACATAAAACCCAAGGAATCAGTCGATTTCCCCACTTGTGCTCCCTTTTAAATAACGGTCTATGACTCGTATTATGGAGCATCAAGGTAAACGGCCCTGTATAAATTAACAAACCCACACCATAAGCCATTGCCAAAGTCCACCACAAGGTAGTCCCACTCTCAATCGCAAATAAAACAATAGCCGTTGTGATAAATAGTAACGATAGTTTTATCATCAAATAAATAAAAGGCAAGTCTCGCTCATCCTTTAAATACTTCATAAAGAACTGGTCTAAACTACTCAATTCTTTTTTGACAAATACTGGGTCTGCTATGGTACTTAATGTGCGCATAATATATTTTTTGAGAGGTCAGAAGTCAGACAATAAATTAAAATTTATTGTCAGAAGTCAGATGCTATGTGCTATCTGACAGCGTAGCGTTCTGACTTCTGACCTTTGACATCTATTTTAATGTTTAAAATGTCGAGTGCCCGTCATCATCATAGACATATCATTAGCATCACAATAAGCGATACTCTGTCCATCTTTGATCGAACCTCCTGGCTGAATAACAGCCATAATGCCCTCTTTGTTGGCAATTTCTACACAATCAGGGAAAGGAAAGAAAGCATCCGATGCCATTACCGCTCCATCTAAATCAAAACCGAAGGCTTTTGCTTTTACAATAGCCTGCTTTAAAGCATCCACTCTAGACGGTTGTCCACAACCCATGCCGATCAACTGCTTATTCTTAACTAAGGCAATTCCGTTCGATTTTAAATGCTTGACGCTAATGGAGGCAAACAATAAATCTTCTACTTCTCTGGCACTTGGTGCTTGTTTGGTTACTTGCTTTAAGATGTCTGCTGTTTCTGTCTGCAAGTCCATATCTTGCTCCACCACACCATTCAATAAACTTCTAAAGCTACGCTTATTGACGTAAAAGTCTTTTATTTTTAATAAGACCCGCTTTTTCTTCTTCGATAATAGGTCAAATGCATCAGAGTCGAAATCTGGTGCAATTAATACTTCGTAGAATAATTTATTGATCTCTTCCGCAGTCTTTAAATCAACGGATTTATTACAAATAAAAATACCACCAAAAGCAGAGACATTATCACAAGCTAAAGCTGCAGTCCATGCATCGTATAAAGTATCTCTTGATGCCAAACCACAAGTATTGGTATGCTTTAAGATAGCAAAAGTTGGTTCCGCATCCTTAAATTCTCGCATGATTTGTACGGCAGCATCAATATCTACTAAGTTATTGTAAGAAATTGGCTTACCACCTAATCGAACAAAAATCTCGTCGAAATCACCGAAAAACACCCCTTCTTGATGTGGGTTCTCTCCATATCTCAAAATGTCAGAACGGTGAATACTATATTTGAAAGACAAATCAGCCGTACCTTCATTGAAGTAATTGAAAATCGCTACATCATAATTGGAAGATACTTTGAAAGCCCTTCTTGCCAATTCTTTTCGATCTGTCTCATCTGTGAATCCTTGCTTTTGAACCAATAGTTCTTGGATCATTCCATATTCCTCTTTGGAAGGAACGACCACCACATCTTTAAAATTTTTGGCAGCAGCCCGAATCAAAGAAATACCTCCAATATCAATCTTCTCAATAATCGCTGATTCATCATCAGTACTAGCTACAGTCTCCTCAAAAGGATATAAGTCTACAATGACTAAATCGATTTCAGGAATTTCATATTCCTTTAATTGATTCAAATGAGACTCCTCCCGTCTTGCCAATAAACCTCCAAATACCTTAGGGTGCAAAGTCTTTACTCGACCATCCAAAATAGAAGGATAAGAAGTCACGCTTTCTACCGAAGTCACTGGAATATCCAAGCCTTCAATAAATTTTTGTGTACCACCCGTAGAGTAAATTTTGACGCCTAATTTGTGGAGTTCTTGAGCGATTGGTGCTAGACCATCTTTGGAAAATACCGAAATCAGTGCAGAGTTGATTTTTTTAACTGCCATTTTTTAATGATGAATTAGGAATGATGAACGATGAATGCAAAACACTCAAACAAATTCATTATTCGGTGCTAAATGTTTTTTAGATTTGTTACCTTTTGAAAAATAGTCATATGAAATTTGAATTTTTTCGGTAATTTTTGCCAAAAAATCAATGAATAGCATCGCTATTGATTTATTTTTTGGTGAAAAATAACGGAAAAAGGCATTTTCATATGGCTGTAATTTTAAAGGGTAACAAGTCTTTATAAAGAAGGTTAGGAATTTTCTTTTGAGAAAGCGCAAAAGTACGGAGAAAGCGAGGTTTTACAAAATATGCAGGTAAGGAGTGTGTCAAATATTGGTCTATTTTTTAGGTTTCTTTTTTCTTTCTTTGTTCCCAATAGGGTTTCTTCCGTGTTTTCTTTTATAAGCTGCGACGAACTCATCTTCTATAACTCTTGCTTTTGAGTTGCCAGGAATGTTTCTTAATAAAATTCGTACAAAGTATCTTGCCCAACCAGCAACTAGATTCATTAAATCTATTTGAATTCTAGCACGTTCAGATACACCGTCCTTGCCAATAGGTTCACAACTAATTCCATATTTGAAGGTATCGTTTAATTCTTTGTCAGCAATTTCGTAAAGATGATGTGGGCGAGTATTTTTCTTAGAGTTTCCGTGTGGTTTTGACATTGGGAGGCAGGCTTTTTATATTAATTCCAAGCATCTTGGTTAGCATAAGTTTCAAAATCAAATAATGGAATATAGTCAAAAGTTTGCCCTGTTTTTTGTTGGTAGGCTTTGCTAGCGAGATATAAGATAGGCTCAAAAGTTAAGTCTTTTGGCATTTTTTTAGGAGACTTTTTTACTTTTTTATAGTACTTCTTCCCATTTGCAACGACACAGCAACGAGCATAAAGAAAGTTATCTACTGAAAAATAACTATCTGCCGAGTAGCTATCTTCTCCAATATGCAAAGCATATTTTTTACCATCTAAGTCATAAAGTTTTTGAGAAAGGAAATCTTGAAACTGATAAATAAATTTTGTTGGACTATTTTCTAAAAATGTGATGGCAGGAGCTACTATTTCTTCATTGTCTTCTTTAGTCCAATCTAATAAATTGATAACTTCCCAGAAGTTATCTTCACTAAATTCCGAGATGCTATCGTCCGCAGATAATTGAATTTCTAATTCTCTATCCCCGTATTGTTCTTGAATTTTTTTTAATAATTTGGAGGTTAAATCTTTCGCCTTTATTTTAAGAATAGCAGTCATATCATTTTTCTTTTCCTAAAAATAAGAAAATTAAACCAAATTTACCCATACTAAGTAATGGCTATTGATTAATCGGGTAAATTTTCTGATGGTTAAGAGGTTTTAGGTGAGAAAACCCTTGTAAGGAGTATGTCAAATATTGAGTTATTTATGCTATGCAGCTACTTTTCTTTTTTGTTTTTTTAATCTAGCTAAATTTTCCTCTAAGGCAGATAGGGCTGCTTGAAATTCTTTTTCATCAAAATTGATAACTTTTCCAATTATTGGAGCACCTAAGACTATTTCTAATTTGCCTAATGATTTTAAAGTAAAATTATGCATCCCAGAAAGCCATTTGCTAATTTCTGAAGGAGATTTACTCATTGCTTTAGCCAAATCTGTTTGCGACATGCTTTTTTCATCTAATAGCTCGTTGATACGCTTAACAACCATGACAGATAAGGCAATAAACGCTTGACGTTCAGGAGTTACTCTTTCTCTTAATTTATCGTGAAATTTACTTGGCATAATTAGATTAAGAACTTTAGAAAAATATTAATTAGAAAAATAAATCAAAATCTCCAGTTATTTGCTTATTCTTGATGAGTAGTTCTCTTGAAATAATCTTATCATTAATCAATTTATTCAATTTGGTAGCTAATCTGAACTTTGCTACCAAATCGGGACTTTCTTGTGCTGTTTGACTCTCTTTAACTCCTCCGTTTAACAATATTACAATCTCTTCATTTATCACTATACAGTAAATACGAAGGTTATAACCTATTTCAAATAATCGACCCCTTTTATTCATTTCTTTACGCGAAGGAGGAAGTGCTTGTGCGCCTTGTTCTTCTCTAAAAAGACTCTTAGAGGCACCTTCTACTTCACCAATATATTCAATCCAGTTAATCAAATCTGCAAATTCTTCTGTCCATTCATCATCATCCATAAAACGCTCATAGAATTTGTCGGTTTCGTTTAATTCATCGTCTTCTATTCTAACAGAATAATAGGTTACTTTTTTGTAGGTGTAGAATTCTTCTATTTTAGCGAATGTTTGCATTATAAGCTACAATATAATGTTTTTATTCTAAAAATAGTTCTTTTTTTTAACTTAAAAGTGATTTTTTGTGCAAGTGGAGATTATATAAGGTAAGCTTTTTTTAATCATTTAACCAACTCATCAAAAGTCTTCTTCCCACCCAAATAATAAGGGAACAACATATTTTTAGTCAAATGACCTTTGCGATTAGGCGCACCAATCCTAGCTTTTTTAACCAATTTATTAAAAATCTTGCGCTGTTTTAAAGTCTTGCCAAGATTTGCATACATATACCCATGCGCCCGTATAATTTGCCAGATTTGTTTGAACTCTCCTTTCAACAAATAAGTCAAACCAACAAATCCATCTAAAACCAAACGTAGCGGAATTAGCCAAAGTAATTTTCGTTTAGATTCATTTTTTAATAAGGTCGTGAGACTATTTCTATGGTTGAGGTAAGTCTTTCTAGGTGATTGATAATTTAAAGTTCCACCACCAACATGGTAAACAGTAGACTCAGGACAAGCCATCACTTTATATCCTGCTCGTTTTACCCTCCAACACAAATCAATTTCTTCCATGTGAGCAAAATACCCTGCATCTAACCCCCCTAAATCGTGGTATAAATTACTTCGAATAAACATAGCAGCACCAGTTGCCCAGAAAACTTCTTCTGGGGTATCATATTGTCCGTTATCTGTTTCGCAATTGGTCAATATTCGACCTCTGCAAAAAGGTAAACCCCAATTGTCCATCCAACCTCCTGCTGCACCTGCATATTCGAAAATGCTTTTGTCATGATGCGCTAAAACCTTTGGTTGTGCTGCACCGATCGTTTTGTCATTTTCCATCAAGTTAATGATCGGTAATAACCAAGATTTACTGACTTCTACATCAGAATTTAATAAAACATAATAAGGAGATTCGACATAGCGCAATGCTTGATTATAACCACCTGCAAAGCCATAGTTTTTTTTCAAATCAAGCACCTTTACTTGATTCTTATAATGTTTTTCCAAAAAGGCTAGGGAGTCGTCTGTCGAACCATTATCAGCAATGACTATCTTCAATTTAGGATAATCAGAGGCTAAAACAGATGGCAAAAAGTCTTCTAAATACTTTTTTCCATTATAATTTAAAATGACCACGGCTACATCTGGAAAGGTGCTAATAACTTGATGTTTGGAGGATAACTCTAAATTGTTAAGAATATTTTTTGCGGATATTTTATCATTTGCTAAAGCTGCTTTCAAAGCATCGAGCGAATCAAATTTAGCATCTTCTCGGATGAATTCTATGACCTCTAGCGTCAGTTCATCCCCATATATTTGTTGATTAAAATCAAAAATATTGACTTCAATTGTTTTGTTTTCGTGCTCTGGCAAAGTTGGTCTAGTCCCAATGTATAACATACCCTCATATCGTTTGCCTTTATGATGCACGAGCACTGCATAAATCCCTTCTTTGGGTAATATCTTATGAGTAGCTGGGATTTGGATATTAGCTGTTGGATAGCCGATAGTATGCCCAATTTGTTGCCCTTTGCCCACATATCCTTTAAGAATAAAAGAGTGGTTTAATAATTTGGCAGCTTTGCGAACATCACCTGCCAAAATCGCATTTCGAACTTTGGTAGAACTAACTACAATTTCGTCAATCTGTTGAGGCTTAATTTCATCTACTTTAAAATTCGCCTGTTTACTATAATGCTTTAAATAGTCAATATTTCCTTGTCGGTTTAGACCAAAGCGGTGATCATAACCGATGACAATCCATTTAGGATTAAATTTTTCTAATAAGAATTTTTCAATATATTCGTCCGCAGACTGTTGAGAAAATTTAATGGAAAATGGAACAACTACCACGTTATCGACGCCATATCGCTCTAATAAAGTTATCTTTTCGTCTATTGTATTCAATAGTTTCAAAGAAGTATCTTTGGGATAAACGACTAGGCGAGGGTGGGGGTGAAAGGTAATAATAATGCTTTCACCATTTTCTTGACGAGCTAATTTTTTCACTCGCTCAATAATAATTTGGTGACCTCTATGCACCCCATCGAAGGAACCGATGGTTATCACCGCATTGCGAAATTTTGGTAAAGCATTAAGGTCTTTATAGACGTTCATTATTGAAGTTCAGTCCTGAAAATTAAAGTGGCG
>CALDTJ010000601.1 GCA_937924145.1 uncultured Saprospiraceae bacterium | reverse complement strand
CTAATCGTCTATAAGATTTACTACTTAAAAAGTTAGGTTAGCAGTTTTGAGGCAATAAATTTTAGCAAATTTATTTTCTCAAAAGACTGCTAACCCAACAGTAGTCAACTAATCATTTTAAATCTGATAATCTGAAAAATTACATTCTATATATCATCCTCTTTGCTTTTCTAGTCATCATCGGAACAAGTTGTTCCCCGACAAAATACCTGTCGGCTGATGAAAAACTGGTCAGTGCAACAAGTGTTTCTTTTGCCAACCCTAAACAAGTCAATCAAAAGGCTCAATTAAAGGCAGAATTGGAATTATTGGCCCAACCAACACCAACGTATGGAGTAGGGGGCTTTAATCTTTGGGTCTTTAACCAATTTAGAAACTTAAAAAAGAATAAAGGATTTCGGCACTGGCTCAAAAAAACTTTTGGTAGACCTCCTCAGTTTTACGATCCTGCGGTGACCAATCGAAGTAAATTAGTATTAGAGAAATACTTAAAAGATAGAGGTTATTTTGGTGCGGTGGTCAATATAGATACTTTGGTGAAAAAACAGCAAATGACGATCAATTATCGGGTCGTCTCTAACGGACAATTTGAATTTAAGCAACTTTATTATCCACAAGATAGTACGCCTGTTGGGTTATTAATCAATGAAAATCGACAAGAAACAGCGATTGATACCACCAAGTATTACTCAAAATTAGCCTTAGATGAAGAACGGCTGCGCTTAACGCAAATTGCTGGTAGAAAAGGCTATATGGATTTTCAAGAAAATTATTTATTCTACTTGGTCGATACCGCAAAAGAACGCTTGCAGGCAGACATTCATCTAAGAATTGAAAGCCCTTCTGATAGTGCTTTACACCAGCCTTATTACATTGGAAATACTTATGTTTATCCCGCTTATTTATTGGATGATACTTTGACAGCGAGGAATTTAGATACCATTATTCGACCAAATTTGACGACGATACAACCCGTAGAGGTGGTCAAGCCCAAGACTTTAGACCGAGCGATTGCGCAACGAAAAGGAGCATTGGTTAATCGAGATTTACAAGATGTTTCGATTAGTCATTTATTGGATTTAGGGCTATTTAAATTTGTGCGATTGAAGTACGAAAAACGGGACAGTGCAAACACTCAACTATTAGACCGCTATTTTTATCTCACACCTAGTTTGACCCAAAATATTCAATATGAATTTCAGGTCAACAATCGGTCGGGTAGCTTTTTGGGTTCTGCCGCATCGGTGCAATACAGCCACAATAATTTATTCAATGGGGCAGAGCGGTTAAATATTAAATTATCGGGCGGTTTCGAGACTCAACTAACGAATAGTCAAAGTTTTATCAATACCATAGATTTGACTTTAGAGGCTAATTTATTAGTGCCTAAATTATTATTGCCCTTCAAATTTAGAAATAGATACTTTCGGTTTATTCCTAGAACTCGGATTAATTTGAGTAATAATTTTCAAAGAAGAACGGACTTTTATACCATCAACTCCACTAACTTGAAACTGGGCTACGAGTGGCAACAAAATGAAAAAATTCGACATCAGTTCAGTTTATTAAGAGTTAATCAATTGAGCGTCCGCAATAAATCAGAAAGTTTTCAAACGACTTTGGATAATAATACTCGACTGAAAAATAGTTTTAGAAATGTGTTTATCATAGGGTCTAATTACATTTACACTTATAACTCTACGCCTAAAACAGATGTCACGCCCTACTACTTTTTCAGAACAGAAATAGGGACTTCAGGCAATTTAATTTCCTTAGCAGCGACGGGTGATCCAACTGGAGAAAATCCTGATAAATTCCTAGGTCGAGAATATGCTCAATTTCTGAAATTTTCGCCTGACTTTCGCTACTACATTCCTCGGAGAACGAATACTTTGGCAAGCCGTGTATTGTTTGGGATTGGTTTGCCTTACGGCAATTCTAAAGAACTACCCTACATCGAGCAATTTTTTGTCGGTGGCTCTAATAGTATCCGAGCGTTTAATTTGAGAGGGCTAGGACCTGGTAGCTATTTTGATGAAACGATGGCAGCAACTAACAATCAATTGATTGACCAAACAGGTGATATAAAGTTAGAATTTAACCTAGAGTATCGTTTTGATATTGTACAGTATTTAGAAGGGGCGTTATTTTTGGATGGTGGAAATATTTGGCTATTGGACAGCGAAGACCGTCCATCGGGTGTTTTTAAATTTGACCAATTTTATAAAGAAATCGCTCTGGGCACAGGCTTTGGTATGCGGTTAGATTTTGATTTTTTTGTCATTCGGCTAGATGCTGCTTTTCCTTTGCGAAAGCCCGTTGCCAATGGACAATTTGGTTGGACTTTTGATGATTTAGCCATTTATAAACAGTCTTGGCGGCAAGAAAATCTGGTTTATAATTTGGCAATTGGCTACCCGTTCTAATTTTTGGTCGCATCTATGATCTCTGCCTCGAAATGATTTAACAGCAGTCTAACTTTTCGAATGAGGGCTGGAATTATTGGATAAATCGTCAATAGACTGCATGATTTTTTTGGGTAAATCCGCAGGCATAGGCATTGCTTTTGACTTTGCGAAGAACGCCAAGGTATTTTCAATTTGATTTAATTCTTTTTTTAATTGGGGATATTGATTCAGATTTCTTTCCACTTCCTTCGTTTCCATTTCAGAAATAAGTCCGAGGACATAATTTTCTAATATTCCGCTTTGTATATATTTTCTTAAATCCATTTTATCATTTACGCTTTACTATGATGATGAGTGAAGGGGTAATATTAACCAAGGGTCTATCTACTGGTGCTTTCGTCAAGTCTTTGATTGACCTGCTGTAAACCACTATCAGGATGTTTATTTCTTCGCTGGGTGCTACAGTATTAGATACGGTTGATCTTATGGTTTTGGACTTTACGGTTGTTATATTTTAAGGGTGGACTGTACCAATCGCTGTATTTTGGTCATATTCCATTTGATTACTTTGTGTCAATCGTTTAAATATCGTTATGCACGTCAAATGGAACATTTAGTGATCGCTATTTGTTATAATCAAAATCAAACCAATGGATTACCCTATTTCTTACATTTTACCTATACAACTTAAGGATGGTAGCTTAGTACAACTACGACCTATCCATCCGACTGACGGCGCTAGTGCTAAAGCCTTTCGCAAAAAAGTCTCTGATGAAAGTGTGCGAGATCGTTTTTTAGGATACATTCCTTCTATTTCTAAAAAATTAGTTGATCGGTTGACTAAGATTGATTATGATAGAGAAATGGCGATTGTCGCAGAGTGCGTAGATAATGATAAAAAAGAGGCGATTGCAGTTGCTAGAATAGTAGGAGAGGGGAAGAAGATGGAAAAGGCGGAATTTGCTCTAATCATTGCTGACAGTTGGCAAGGAAGGGGTCTAGGTTCTCAAATGACAGACTATATGATTACTATTGCTAAAGAGATGGGATTCCAGAAGTTGTTCGCTTTATTATACACCCATAATGTGCAAATGGAAGGTATTTTGCGCAGACGAGGGTTTTTGTTTAGGGCAGAAGGATACGATACAAATTTAGCCACACTGGATTTAAATGAAAAAAGAAGAGATTTGTTAACAGATACTTTTTACGAATTGAGATAAAAAAAAGAGTCACCTACCTAAGTAAGCAACTCTCCTGAAAAATGCAGTTTAAAAAAATTATTCTTTGTAAAATTTAATTCCACTAGTAACACCCTCCGCAGACAAGGTCAAATAATACATTCCAGCACTCAAATCTCCTATATTAATTGTCTGATTCGCTGATACGCTAGGCAAATGCTTGATCTCTTGCCCAACATTATTAAAGATACTAATAGTCAAAGCATCCAAAACTTGTGCAGAGCCTTCTGGAATGGCCAAAGTTAATTGGTCCGATGCAGGATTTGGGTAAACTTCAAAAGTTACTAATTCCGTTCCTACTTCAATCGTAGAAGTACTTAATAATGGACATTCCAATGTTTTGATAATTTGTCCTCGTACTTCTCCTGCTGGATTGTTTTCGGTGTGAATATTTACATAAGCATTACCATTTCTAATGATTTCTGCAAAGTCCCCATTAAATGGCGTCTCGCTATCTCCTGTGAAGTATAGAAATGCACCACCGTTCGCCCAGTTATCAGTGAAAGGAAAGATGACTCCACCCGTTTCGCCCGTTGCTGCATTGTGAATATGCGCACCACTAAAAGCAGCAGATAATTCATTTACGGTCACCATTAAATGCGCCTCGTCCATATCTCGATTGAAAGCAAACATTCCAGATCCTGAAACATTAGCCGCACCAGTTGGCGCAGGTATTTCTTGTTCTGAACAAATATCATACGTGTAGCCTTCTCTCGCCAATCGGTATAATTGGCCTCTAACTTCCCCATCAGGATTCGCCACTGTATGAACATTTATATAGATATCTCCTGATAAAATATTTTTGACCAATGACTTATCAATAGCTAAATCATTGCCTACAATTAGATTCTCAAACAAGCCATCCGTCATGTTAAATACGACATCTCCAGTAGCACCTAGAGGGGCATTGTGCAAGTGAGCCGCAGCGGCAAAGGTGGTTAAGTTGGATAATTGTACAGCGTAATTTAGTGTATCTAAACTCGCACTAATTTGGAATACGCCTAAACCCAAAGCATTATCTTCTCCGACAGTTAATTGGTCAGCAGTTTCCTGTTCTGAGTTTAACCAAGTATCAATAACTAGACCGTCTACTGTCTCAATTTGAGCACGCAACTCACCACTAGGATTTGCCTCGGTATGGATATTTAAATAAATGTTGCCTGATCGCAAAGCATCTATATAATCTCCTGCTTGTAATTTTACTTTGATGGCTCTTCCAGCTATAAATGGAGTTAAATTTTCTACAACGTCTCCATTTTCTCCTTCTGGTGCTAGGTGCAAATGTGCTCCTGTGATATCACCAGATAAACCATCAACTAACACATTAATTTCTAACACATTGGTGTTAGCTGTGTAGTGAATACTCGCTATACCAGTACCTTCTACATCAAGAGCAGGAACTTCTGCCTCTCCTGTGAAAAATCCACTAAAACTTTCGGGTGCTTCCAATTTCAAATTTCCTCTTAACTCTCCTGCAGGATTGTTTTCTGTATGAATATTAAGGTACAAATCGCCATTGATTAGTTGGGCAATCAAGGAACTATCAATGAGGATGCTTTCACTCGTCAATCTTCCGTTTTTATAATCTTCTGTCAACGGAATAAGGACTCCACCATTTTCACCTGGCTTTCCTTCGTGGATGTGCGCCCCAGTAAAAGCACTTGATAAATTGCTAACGGTGGCATTGATAGTTGCCTGCGTAAAGTCTTCATTGAAATGAACGGTTGCTACTCCTACTGCGTCGGTGGTTACGGCAGGCACTTCGTTGCTGCCAGACATTCTTGCAGTGATGATAACCGATGGACTAAACTGAGGATCTACTATGGTAATCTCAGGAATGGTATCAAAAAAAATTATTTTTTCTGCATTAGCAGAAAAAGTGGTAAATAATGTAAAAAGTAGGAAAAGTGGTGTAAAAAAATTTCGATTCATAATTCGTTTTTAAAATACAAGATTCCTCCATATTTTATTTAGATGAAGGAGACTCTTACTTAATTAATAAAGAAGGTTAAGTTATATTTGACTGATATACAATAGATTAGACGCTTGTCAAAACTTTTTAATGAGGATTAATTTTAGAGAAGAGGCTATTTGCTTTATTAGTATTTTTCTAGAACGTCAGGATTGGTCGCATGTTCAATAACTCATTTTTATAGGTACGATTTTCGATAGGAACTTGGACTTTAAGGTGTGAATTTTATTTTATTTTAATTTTTTTAATTAAATTTTGAACAAAGACAAACCTAACCCTTTAGACGTATTAGGAACTTGCCTCATTAAAAACATAGGTTTTGGAGCAAATACTTTTTCAAGTAAAAATCCAAATTCCTTAATTGAATCGTATTTAGTTTAGATTAGCTTTTCAGCATTAAAAATATAAATCTATTAGGCGGTTCGCCTCTAACAAAAATTTAGCGAATTATACCTCATAAAAGTCGTAGTAGAAATAGTAGTTATACTGTTTTGACCTGTCATTTTTATGAAAAAAATCTATATCCTTTAAATCTATTACTCTAAAAAAATTATCAATCATGAAATCTATTTACTTCAAATTTTCCTGCTCATTATTGTTAGTGGCAATGCTTTTTTTTACAGCTTGTCAAGAGGGAGCAAAATCTGATAAGGTATTAAAAGCATCAGTAGCAACAACTTCGAATTACCCTGAATTATTAGACCGTTCTGAGGCTATTCAAAACGGCAAAGAATGGGATATGGTACAGAACCAATATGCGGATGCCTTGAATGCCTTGAAAGTAAAACCGACCGATCACGAGGCTGCCATCAAAATGGTACAAGTCTTCATCAATGAGGCTCGAGTAACAGGTGAACACGGACATTATTACCCTGCGGCTTTAAAAGTTATTGATGAGGTATTGGCAACTAATCCAGCATCAGAAGACATTCAATTTCAAGCTAAGTCCTTACAAGCGTCTGTTTTATTATCTCAACACGAATTTGAAAAAGCGTTAGAGGCAGCCAAAGAAGGTGTCAAATTATACAGCTATAATGCAGGTATTCACGGAAGTTTAACCGATGCTTATGTAGAGTTAGGCGATTATAAAAAAGCAGTGGAGACCGCAGATAAGATGATGAGCATTCGACCTGATTTGCGTTCTTACTCTAGAGTTTCTTATTTAAGAGAAATTTACGGGGACATGGACGGTGCTATTGAGGCGATGAAATTAGCTGTTTCGGCAGGTTACCCAGGTTATGAGCAAACGGCATGGGCAAGATTGACTTTAGGTAATTTATATGAAAGTCAAGGTAATTTGGATGCAGCAGAAGGCGAATACAATACTATTTTACAAAATCGACCAAATTATGCTTTTGCTATTGCAGCCTTAGCAGGTATTGCAGAGAAAAGAGGAGACTTAGCCAAAGCAGAAGAATTATTGAAAGAGGCATGTGCTATCATACCTGAATTTGGTTTTTATGTGCAATTAGCGGCTTTATATAAGGCTACAGATAGAGAAGAGGAGGCAGATAAATTAATTGAAGAAATTTGGGTGATGCTACAAGATGACGAAGATTCTGGTCATAATATGAACATGGAATATTGCCAGATCTATTTGGATGTAGTGGGTGATTATGACAAGGCATTGGAGTATGCGCTAACGGAATACGAAAAGCGTCCAGAAAATATTGATGTCAATAAATTGGTTGCGATTGCTTATTATAAAAAAGGAGATTATGAAAATGCCCAAAAGCATATCGAAAAGGCAAGTGTAACGAACTCTAAAAATGGGGAGCTACTTTTAGTGACCGGGTTGACTGCTGAAAAAATGGGTAACAAAGCTAATGGTCAAAAGTCTATTAAAATGGCGATGGATACTAATCCTTACCTAGCGAATTGTTTGACGGAAGAATTGAAATAAGATATATATCGGCCTTATGGTGTTTTGCATCATAGGGCTGATTGGTTTTTGGGTGCTTACTAATCCTTTCAAGGGAAGGGTCGGGGATGGGTTAAAAGCATGATAATTGTCCCTTTAAGACCTACAAATTCATTCCTAATAGAAACACTATACTATCACAAGGATTTTCTCTCAAAAAAAATTAAACAGTATAAGATTAGCTGATTAAAATTGTGCTTTCCCCCTCATTCGACTAAGAGTGTTTACAGTTTTAAAAAGTGGTTTTATACTATTCGACCTTATCAAAATGACTTGATGAGGTGCAGTAACCCGTTTTTTTAAACATAATCTTTAAACACATGAAGTTTATCAAATTTACCTTAAAGATTGGATTATGTATGCTAGCTTTTATGCTAGTCAATACTCCAGAAAGTTGGGCATCCTCCCACAGAGAGGCGCCCTTAATTGCAGATGATCCCTTAGCTGATAATGTGGACTTGTATGCATTTAGAAGTCCTGATGATCCAGAAATGGTAACTATTATTGCAACGTACATTCCTTTGCAATTGCCACATGGTGGTCCAAATTATTACCAATTTGGCGAAAATGTTCGATACGAAATTCATATTGATAATGACGCAAGTAAGCCTGGTGATGAAATTATTTACCGCTTTACTTTTTATCAAAGAAATGAAGATCCTTCTACCTTTTTCAATATTAGATTAGGAAAGCAAAATCTAAAAACTACTTACCAAGTCGAGTTAAGCACAGACGGAGGTAAGCGTTTCAAAAAAATACAATTTGGTGGAAACGTTGCGCCTAATAATATTGGAAGACGGTCTATCAATACTCCTATTGGGTTGAACACTTCTTATAATGTATTAGAGCACAAAGCAATTTCTCGCCTACCGGGTGGAGGTAAAGCATTTGCTGGCCCAGTAGATGATCCATTCTTTGTAGACTTAGGTGGTATTTTTGATTTAGGAGACTCTCCTAGACAGGATGGAATGAATATTGACGCATTGGCTTGTTTTAATACTAGTGCTATTGCTATTCAAGTACCTATCAAATCTTTATTGAAAAAAGGAACGGGTGCTGCTAAGAATATTTTAGATGGAGACTACACCATCGGTGTATGGGCATCAGCTAGTCGTAAAAAGATTAGAACTTTACAAGCAGGAAAAGAAATTCATAGAGGTGATTGGGTACAGGTTTCTCGATTGGGTATGCCTTTGACCAATGAGGCAGTTATTCCTGTGGGTGCAAAAGACCTTTGGAACGCTACTTCTCCTTATGATGCGACAGAGGCATCTTTCTACCAATATTTTTACAACCCAGAATTAGGATTGTATATGGATGATGATTTATTTGGAGGAGCAGTACCTTCTTTCGCTCCATTGCGCATCCAAAAAAATTCTTTAGGTGCATTTGATTTCACCAACGGTGCGGATGGACTTTTTGGTTTGAAAGGAAGTGATGCGGTAAAAGGAACGGCTTTAGATGCATTTGCTGATTTATTATTGCCTGGTCCTGGAATGCCTAGATCGGTTGATTTGTGGCCAGCGTTTCATACGGGTGTACCAAATGTACCACCTTACCAATTAGCAACAGGCAAAGGAGGAAATCCGCTTGCGGCTGGAAAACCCTTTGCTAACAACTTTTTGCCGAATGGTGGAGATATGTTGAGAATCAACTTAGCAGTTCCTGTAACACCAAGAAATAGTCCTGATTTTAGTTCATTAGGATTGGTGCAAGCGGCTGTTTTAGGTTTAACAGATCCTAGATTTAATGGTAATACTGATATCGAATTTATTCCAAATATGGATGGATTCCCTAATGGTCGAAGATTGGAAGATGATGTGACGAGAATTGAATTACAAGCCGTTTCGGGGGTAGTTTTAGCAGCTATCGGATTATGGTATGATGATTTTGATGGTGCAAATCCAGTTTCTCAAGATTTAATAGATGTCCTGACTTACTCTACGGGCGTAGAAAGCAACGATGTACCATTCCGAGGATCGTTCCCTTATTTGGCTCAAGCCAAACGTGGTACGGGTAGTTGTAGTGGGGAGATCGTAACGGCAAGTGCTAAGGCAAGAACGGCTGGTACTTTCGCTAATACCGACTTTTTAGCTTTGAGTCCAGAACCAATTATGGCAACGTCTTCGCCAAATCCATTTATTGCTAATACGACTGTTCGATACCGATTAGTGAGTGATTCGGAGGTTAATATCAACGTTTTTGATGTTAATGGAGCACACGTAAAAACACTTTATCAAGGCGCACAGATAGCAGGTAACCACGAAATAGAGTGGAATTCTGAAAACCTAGCTACGGGTACTTATTTTGTGCAAATCAGAGGGTCAAAGAATCAAGCTATTCAGACAATCAAAATGGTTAAGACTGCCAACTAAGAAATGCCTATTGATGGATTTTTAATTATTCAAAAAAGACAGGTGGTGTATTCTAGCATACTTTCTTAGAATACTCCCCTTAAAAAATATATAAAATGAAAAAATTATTAAATAACACCAAGCAATTGCTAAAGGCATTCGTCTTACCATGCTTGATTGCAAGTAGCTGTTTTTCCGTAGCTTTTGCATCGTCTCACAGAGAGGCCCCTTTAATTGCCAATGATCCGTTAGCGGATAATACTGATTTATACGCTTTCCGTAGTCCAGACAATCCTAATACGGTAACGATTATTGCGAATTACATTCCAGCAGAATTACCATTTGGAGGCCCTAATTATTATAACTTTGGAGAAAACATTCGATATGAAATTCATATTGATAACGATGCTTCAAAACCAGGGGATGAAATCATTTATCGGTTTACCTTTAACCGAGTCAATGAAGACCCTACTACGTTCTTCAATATTCGATTGGGCGCGCAAAACATCAAAACGACCTACACAATGGAGCGTAGTTTAGATGGTGGTAAAAACTTTTTTGTAGCGGTAAAAGATGGAGTCGTACCACCGCCAAATATCGGACCTCGTTCGATTGAGTCTGGTGTAGGATTAGGTGCTGGTAGCTATGATGAGTTGATTGAAGATGCTATTGCCTCTACCTCATTGGGAGAAAGTGTTTACTGTGGACCGGCGGACGATCCATTTTTTGTAGACTTAGGAGCAATCTTTGATTTAGGAGATTCTCCAAGATTGGGTTCTGGACCAAACAGAGATGGTTTAGCAAAATACAATGTACACTCTATTGCTATTCAAGTACCAATTAGATTATTGTCAAAAGCTAGAACGAATCCAAATTCTAGAAATATTTTATCTAACGATCATATCATCGGTGTATGGGCATCGGCTAGTAGAAAGACGACTAGAGTACTAAGCGATGATGGTACTTCGGCAGAATCGGGAAAATGGGTACAAGTTTCTCGAATAGGAATGCCTTTGACGAATGAAGTTGTGATTCCAATTGGTGATAAAGATAGATGGAATGCATCTACACCTTATGACGCAGCAGAGGCTTCTTTCTATGAATATTTCTACAATCCAGAATTAGGTTTATATATGGATGATGATTTGTTCGGTGGAGCAGTTCCTTCTTTTACGCCATTACGTATTCAAAAAGCATCTTTAGGTGCGTTTGATTTTACTAATGGAGCAGATGGTTTATTTGGACTAAAAGGTGCAGATGCATTAAAGGGGACTGCCTTAGCAGCGTTTCCTGATTTACTATTGCCTGGCCCTGGCAAACCGAGATCGGTAGATTTATGGCCGATTTTCCATACAGGTGCGCCGAACTTAGCCCCTTATCAATTGGCGACAGGGAAAGGTGGAAATCCATTGGCAATTGGGAAGCCTTTTATCAATAACTTTTTGCCAAATGGTGGAGATATGTTGAGGTTAAATATGGCAGTACCTGCTACTGATAGAAATAGTGCAGATTTTAGTTCTCTAGGTTTAGTTCAGGCGGCAGTTTTAGGCTTAACAGATCCTAGATTTAATGCAACTGCCCGAACAGAATTTATTCCAAATATGGACGGTTTTCCAAACGGTCGAAGATTGGAAGATGATGTAACTAGAATTGAGCTACAAGCTGTTTCTGGAGTAGTATTAGCGGCCATTGGCTTATGGTATGATGATTTCAATCCAAAGAATCGTTTTGCCAGTCCAGTAACAAAAGATTTATTGAATGTAATCACCTATAGTACAGGCGTTGAAAACAATGATGCCGCTTTTAAAAATAAGTTCCCTTATGTTGCGGCTCCTTGGAGAGGAACAGAAGTAAAACTTCAACCAAGCAATTAAGGTCGAAATTTGAAAAGCAAGAAATATTAGGGTCTTAGGCAGCAATGCTTAAGGCCCTTTTTCGTCTAAAAAGGTGATGATACCTCACAAACCCAAAAGTGCGTTGCTGGTATCCCAATAGCTATCGGATGATTTAATCCGAAAACACTATTTGGGTCGTTTCTGGCGGCATTAGCAAGGAAAAGAAAGAAAGAGGTGCTTACAAAGCACCGTTTTCTGCGAGCACCATAGAAAGCGATGCTTTGCAAGCACCTCTTTCTTTACGCCAAAAAAAATCCCCCACAGTTTTCACCGTAGTGCCATATCTTAGCTTTCAATTTTGATGATATTTCATAAGTTTGATGAAATATCATCAATTTATTTTTAATCAAAAAAATGTAATTCAATGATAATCAATGGTTTATGATTGTTGGCACACCTTTGGGAGATTGGGATAATGTACGACGTTAACATTTAACCAATTAATACGAAAGAAATGATGACCTCCAATTTAACTTTTATCCTAAACGAAGAAAAAGCAAACCAAGTAGGGTTAGCTAAGTTAGGTGAAACATTGAGCTATTCAAAAGAAGATGTTGAATTACATTTCTTTACATTAGCAGTTATTGCGGACAAACACCCAGAATTAGAAAAAAGAAATCAAGCATTTAGATATTTGGTTAAGCAAGATAAGCTACAACATATCTTAGATAACTTGATCGCTCGTCATCAAGAATTAGTTTCTGCATCAAATACAGTACTTGCTACTGATATCTTAGAGCAGGATGAACTCACTCAACAGATACATCAGCTAGAACAAGAATTAGATATATTTAATGAATTGCATTTTAAGGTCAAGCGAACTTATATTCGTTTCACCAATGAACATTTCCAAACAGGTTGGGGGCAGTCTTATATGGTTGCCTAACCTTTATCCTTTGCTCGAACTTATTTTTAAATTGATAAAAAATATTTATGACGACTTTAGAATTTAATAACCAATACCAGCCTTTAGAAGATTTATTATTTGCTTTTGCAATGAAATTGACTCGAAATACGGCAAATGCGCAAGATTTGATGCAAGAAACATTGTGTAGAGCATTTAAGAATAAGGACAGGTTTACGATTGGTACAAATTTTAAGGCATGGATAACAACAATTATGCGAAATAATTTTATCAATGATTATAGGAAAAATAAGACCAGAAATAGGGTAGAAGCACCAATCGAGGACTTTAGCTATTTCGTTGAGAACAAATCTGTCGAAGGAAATGCCAACTCTATTATCATGATGAAAGAGTTGAATAGCATGGTAGATAGTCTTTCTGATGGATTCAAGATACCGTTCAATATGTTCAATAACGGTTTTCATTATGATGAAATCGCTGAAGAGATGAACATTCCAATCGGCACCGTGAAAAGTAGAATCCATTTTGCTAGAAAAAAGCTAAGAAATATGGTGACGACTCAATACGGAACAACTCTACTAAGAAGAGCTTAGAAAAAGTATGGTTTATAATAAAATGGAATATACATTATTGCGAGATAAATATTAAGGTCAGATAGTTTCATTGTCCCCCAAAGGCAACTACTCAGAAATCACTGATTAAGAGAATAAAAAATACTCAAAAAAACACACCAATTTTAAGGACTTGATTTTTTTTCAAAGAAAAAATTACATTTTTTATTTTCGCCATTACACGAATTAACTGGATCAATTATACTCAGATAATTTAACCGAATATTTTTGATTCAACCGAGATTTCCCCCAGACTGTTAGATAGCTTGCAGACTACATTCTACTATTTTTTAGCAAACAAGACTGGAAACATAATTAATCTTACAGTAATTCCCCAAAGCTAAAAAAGTAATTTATAATGAGTCGATAGCCTATCAAAAAACATGGCGATGCTTTTCTTTAAAGAATAATAGCATCGCCAATTTTTCACTTAAATTCCCATAAAAGTGCTTTTACCTATTGATTCGGATGCCCAAATTTTACCGTTGATAAAAAATTTAGACCAACGAGCAATCTCCGCTATCTTAGATAAATATGGAGACACGCTATATGGTATTGCCTATCATAAATTACAGTCAGAACCTGTTGCGGCAGAAGTGATCCAACAAACGTTCGTTGCTGTCTGGAGTAAGCTTTCCAGTTTTGATGAAAAACAGGATCGGCTATTCAATTGGGTACTCAAAATAATGAATGAAATAATAGTTAAAAAGTACTTACAACGTGCGGCTTAAGTGATAATAAGACCACCATCGAAAACAGAAAGAGACGTACTACAAACATTCCTTGATCCTTTATTTAAGTATATAATAAAAAAGGTCTAATCCTTAGCTTTAGCATTTTGCTAGAGCTTTTTTATTAGAAAATAAACATCCAAAAAACTTACTCAAATCGTACCTATATTGCAAGTTTAGCAACCTTAAACCCTATTAATTATCTATTAAGAAAATACCCTTACTCATGAATCAATTAACGAAAAATCACAAATTTAGACCCAGTGTTATTTTACTAGCTATGCTAGCATTATTTAGCCCTGTTCTGTTAATGGCCCACGGTGTTTCTGCGAGTGATCAAGAGGCATTAATCAATGGGGGCTTACTTTCTTACATTTTGATTGGTGCAAAACACATGGTTACAGGCTACGATCACCTTTTATTTCTGGTCGGTGTTATCTTTTATCTAAAGAATGTGAAAGATATTGTAAAGTTTATCTCCTTTTTTACCTTAGGACATAGTTTAACTTTAATCGCTGCTACGATGCTAGGCATTCAGGCAAATGACCATTTAATTGACGCAGTAATCGCTTTATCTGTTTTGTATAAAGGCTTTGAAAATCTGAATGGTTTTCAAAAATTCTTTCAATCCAAAGCACCTAATTTACTTTTCATGGTATTCGCCTTTGGGTTAATTCATGGATTTGGTTTGTCTACTAGATTACAGCAATTATCGGTAGGCACAGAGGCGACGCTTTCTAAGATCGTTGCTTTCAATGTCGGTGTTGAATTAGGACAAATCGCAGCACTTATTCCTATCCTATTTTTGATCAATGCATGGCGTACTCGAAAGAGCTATAATGTATTTCACAAAAGTGTGAATTGGGGCTTAGTGGCGGCTGGAATTGGCTTATTTGTCTTTCAGATGGTAGGCTATATTGGTCATGGTCATTAATTTTTTTCCGTATTATAGTCTTTC
>CALDTJ010000600.1 GCA_937924145.1 uncultured Saprospiraceae bacterium | reverse complement strand
GTTAAGACTTCTTCTAACTAAATCGTCTTTTTAAATGCGCTTACTTCGGCTTTATCAAAAAAGTTGAGCGAGCGCATTTTCTTGGTGTATTTGATAATATTGAGGTAATTTTTTTTGTGGTAACCGATGGGATTAAATTTTGAATCTTTACTTCAAAATCACCTACTTTTACAAAAAAAAAGAAATGAATACTACTACTATGTCTCCCGAAGAAATAGCCATCCTAGACACAATGGTTGAAAAATACATCGCTCCAACTATTTATCACCTCGGTACTGAAAAACGCAAAGCAGTCAAATATGACCGTAGAGTCCAAATGTATGGCGGTGAAGGCATCGTCTACCTTCTACAATTATTCCATCCTGGCGAATTAGTCAGCAATCGAATAGGTGCCTATATGATCTTACCAACGAGTAAAGATAGTTGCGGTTTTCATACCCACGGCACTCGAAAAGAACAGGAGTTGTATATCGTTATACATGGAAAAGGCGAATATCAAGAAAAGGCAGACGGCCAAAGTGAACCAAAAATGGTCGAATTGAGTAAAGGAAACGTGACGAGTATCAAAGGAAAAGCTTTGCATGCAATCAAAAATACAGGAGATGAGCCTTTGATTATTTTTGTGGTGACGACTTATGAAGTTTAGTCCTATATTCTAAAACTTTCGTTTGGTTAAGAAAAGCCTATTTTTAATCAATATAATACTATCATTTTAGTTCAAAAAATTGCATTTTTGCACCTTCCTGCCAAATAATTGCCAAATCATCTTCAAATTAATTTAATCTTTGAGTACGCTCTTTGAGTGTTTCAAAGAAAATAATACCTAACACCTGATATGAAAAAAGCGACTAAGAAAAAGCCTAATATTAAAAAGTTTAAGAAGATTTTAGTAGCCAATCGTGGAGAAATTGCGATTAGAGTATTGCGAGCAGCATCGGAATTAAAATTGCGGACCGTAGCGATTTATACCTACGAAGATCGCTATTCATTGCATCGATATAAGGCGGATGAGGCTTACCAAATTGGACCAGATGATAGTCCGCTAAAGCCTTATTTGGATTTTGATGAAATTGTAAGAGTGGCGAAAAAGTGTGGCGCAGAGGCGATTCATCCAGGCTATGGTTTCCTTTCGGAAAATATTCATTTTGTAAGAAAGTGTCAAGAAAATGGCATCATCTTTATTGGCCCTGATCCAGAAACGATGATGAAAGTAGGGGATAAAGTTCGAACGAAAACTTTCGCTAGAGAGATAGATGTACCACTGATCGAAGATAGTCAAATTGATGTATCGAAGGAGTCCGTAGCTTTGAGTGAGGCCAAGCGAATTGGTTTTCCGATTATGGTAAAAGCCAAAAATGGTGGAGGTGGTAGAGGTATGCGAGTGGTAAGAAAGGAGAGCGAATTTTCTAAAGCCTACAACGAGGCAAAGGGAGAGGCAAAGACTGCTTTTGGCAGCGATGAAGTCTTTATTGAAAAATTCATTGAGAACCCAAAACATATTGAAGTTCAGCTCTTAGGGGATAAATATGGCAATATTGTTCACCTTTTTGAACGGGATTGTTCGGTTCAGCGACGATTTCAGAAAGTCGTGGAAATGGGGCCGAGTTATGGATTGAAACAGGAGACTAGAGATAAATTATACGAATACGCTTTGAGAATTGGTAAACATTCCAACTACTCACACGCAGGAACAGTAGAATTTTTAGTGGATACTGCTGAAAATATTTATTTCATTGAGGTTAATCCACGGATTCAAGTAGAGCATACCGTAACGGAAGAGATTACGGGTATTGACATCGTGCGGTCGCAGATTTTGGTAGCGATGGGCTATCCTTTGTCCCATCCAACCATCTATATTAGAGATCAATCGGATGTGAAATTAAACGGTTTTGCCATCCAATGTCGGGTAACAACGGAGAATCCAGCGGAAGACTTCAAGCCAGATTATGGTACGTTGGTCGCTTATCGGTCAGCAAGTGGAATGGGAATCCGATTGGATGCGGGAAGTGCTTATGCAGGAGCGAAGATTTCTCCGTTTTTTGATAGTATGTTGGTAAAAGTGACGGCATCAGGTCGAACTTTGAGTGGTGCGGCAGATCGTTTGCATAGAGCGTTGCGAGAATTTAGAATTAGAGGGGTGAATACCAATATCATGTTTCTACTCAATTTATTGCAAAATGAAGAGTTTAGAAATGGGGGCGCAACGGTTAATTTTATTAAAAAATATCCTGAATTAATCACCAAAATTAAGCGACGGAAAGATAGAGGGACGAAGTTATTGAATTACCTAGCTGAAGTAAATGTCAATGGTAATCCAGATGTAAAATATACTGACCCTAATAAGGTATTCACTAAGCCGATTGTACCTTCTCGGAAAGGAATCGAAGAATACCCACAAGGTAGTCGAGATTTATTGAAAAAATTAGGGCCTGTAAAGTTTGCTCAAAAACTGAAAAAGGACAAGAAAATCCATTATACGGACACTACTTTTAGAGATGCTCACCAATCGTTGTTAGCGACTCGGATGCGGTCGTATGACATGCTCAAAGTAGCTGAAAGTTTTGCAAAAAATCATGGTTCGGATGTCTTTTCGATGGAAGTATGGGGTGGAGCAACTTTTGATGTTTCGCTACGATTTTTGAAAGAATGTCCGTGGTTGAGACTAGAGCAGTTACGAGAAAAAATACCGAATGTCATCTTTCAAATGTTGTTAAGAGGCTCAAATGCAGTAGGTTACAAAGCTTATCCAGATAATTTAATTGAAAAATTCATCGTACAAGCGCATACTACGGGTATCGACTTATTTAGAATTTTTGATTCGTTGAACTGGGTAGATGCCATGAAAACTTCGATCCGAACGGTCAGAAATGAGACGGATGGTTTAGCAGAGGCGTGTATCTGTTATACAGGCGATATTTCGAATCCAGATAAGACAAAATTTGATTTACAATATTACCTAGATTTAGCTAAGCAATTGGAGGACGAAGGAGCGCATATTATTGCGATTAAGGATATGGCAGGATTGCTAAAACCTAGAGCTGCTACCACTTTAGTGAAGGCATTGAAAAAGGCGGTTGACTTACCGATTCATTTACATACACACGATACCTCTTCGATTCAAGCGGCTACTTATATGAGTGCGATTGATGCGGGTGTAGACGTAGTTGATTTGGCACTAAGTTCTATGTCAGGTTTGACCTCTCAACCGAACTTCAACTCGGTAGTGGCAATGATGCAAGGGCACAAAAGAGAGCGTAAAATCGACTTGAATTCCCTAAACGAGTTTTCGGATTATTGGGAAGATGTAAGAGCGCAGTATTACCCGTTTGAAACGGAATTGAGAGCAGGAACGGCAGATGTTTATGAGATGGAAATTCCTGGTGGTCAGTATTCTAATTTAAGACCACAAGCGAGAGGTTTAGGTTTAGAAGATAAGTTTGAAACGATCAAAAAGAATTATACGATTGCCAATGATTTATTTGGTGGCATTGTGAAAGTGACGCCTTCTTCAAAAGTAGTAGGCGATATGGCGATGTTTATGACTGCCAATAACTTGACGAAGGAAGATGTAATGACCCGAGGGGATAAATTAGCTTTCCCTGATTCTGTGAAGAACTTGATGCGAGGAAATCTAGGGCAAATCAAAGGTGGTTTTCCAAAAGAGATTCAAAAATTGGTCTTAAAAGGTGAAAAGCCATTTACGGATAAGCCAAATGCGCATTTACAACCAATAGATTTTGATAAAGAATTCGAGGCATTTAAGGTAGAGTTTGACAATCCAAACTTAGAGATGCGAGATTTCTTATCGTATAAATTATACCCGAAGGTATTTGCTGATTTTTATGAGCATTTCCAGAAGTACGGTGTGGTAAGAGTTTTACCAAGTACCGCTTATTTCTACGGGCTAAAATCTTACGAAGAGATCATCGTCCAATTAGAAAAAGGAAAGAACCTATTGATTCAATATTTGGATGATACGGCTGCCAACGAGCATGGTAATCGAATGGTTTTCTTCAACCTAAATGGTCAGACGAGAGCAGTAGTTGTAAAAGATAACAATAGTAGTGTAAAGACAATCGCCAATCGAAAAGCGACCGCAGCTAATGAAATCGGTTCGCCTTTACAAGGTAGTTTATCCAAAATATTGGTCAAAGCAGGAGATGAAGTGAAGGCAAATGCGCCTTTATTCATCATCGAGGCAATGAAAATGGAAAGTACGATTACGGCACCGAAGGATGGTACAGTTAAGACGGTTCATTTGAAGGCTAAGACTTTGGTGGATCAGGATGATTTGGTGGTGGAGTTTGAGTAGGCTGAAGATTTATAATTTTCAAAAAGAGGCAATTTGTAGCTTTGTGCTATGGATTGCCTTTTTTGATTT